>CAJUKJ010000004.1:0-42790 GCA_910587365.1 uncultured Christensenellaceae bacterium
CACTTCCTATTTCGTATTAACCTTTAAATTAATCTTATTGCCTTTTTTGTACTTTTATTTATTTTCTTTCCTATGCAGTTGTCAGGCTTCACAATACCGACGAAAGTCGGATTCGGCGTTTTTCGTGAGAAAAACAGTGCTGTCTAAGTCGACAGCTTTTATATCTTAACAAACAATATCAATTTAGTCAAGCATTTTTTAATAATTTTTATGATTTTTTAAAATTTTTGAAAATAACAAATTAAGGAAAATGCTTGCACTGTCTGCAAGCATTTTCCTATACACCTTAATATTATATTAATTTTTGCCAAATGTCAAGGTTGCGTCCGTTTTCCAGAAGGCACCGATTTTTAAAATACCAGACCACTCCCTTTGAGAACCCGCAAAATAAACGTTAACTTTTCCGCAGTCGCAGAAAGCGTGCATTTCAATAGCCTCGACGGAGGACGGTATGTTGACGCTTTTTAAATTAGTACAGCGCATAAACGCCGCCGTACCGATTTGGGTTACACCGTCCCTTATCACTAAGGAAACAACGTCGCTGCCGTAAAAAGCGTAATCGTATATTACGTTGACACAGGCGGGGATAACTATACTTTGTATATTGCTTTCATAGAACGCGTTCGTATAGATATCGTAAGCTTTGCCGTTGAAGCTTTCGGGCAGAACGAGTTCGGAAAGCGTTCCCGTATAACCTATCAGCCACACGTTATCATTGCCGACAAAGAAAACAAAGCCGTCGGCTGTTTTGGTAATAAGACTTGCGCCCTGCGTACCGCTGTAAATATTTTTCGCGTAGAAGCCTACGTATCCGTTTTCGGTTGAACCCGCAGTAATTTCAAGCGAGGACAGATTTATTACCTCAATCAATTTATTGCATCCTTTAAACGCGTCCTCGCCGATAGAAGCAAGAGCCGAACCGAGCGTTACGCTTACAAGATTTTTGCAATCGCCAAACGCTTCTTTTCCTATTTCGGTAACCCCGTCGGGAATAACAATGCTTAAAAAGCCGCAATTGTAGAATGCGTATTCGCCGATTTTTGTTACGTTTGCGGGAATGGTTACGCTTTTAAGATTTGTACAGCCGAAGAAAGCAGAGTTTCCGATGACAGTAACGCTGTCGGGTATGTTAATGCTTTCAAGCGCGTAGCAATAAGTGAACTGATGTCCCTGGATTGTTTGCCACCCCTCGGGAAGGGATATACTTTTTATCCAATAGTTTTCCCTGAAAGCGTCCCTTTCCATACGCGTTACCGTGTCGGGAATAGTAACGGTTTCCGTACCGGGGATAGTTGCGTACAGGCATGAATAGCTTGAGTTGAAAATTATTCCGTCCTTTACTTTGAAATAGGGGTTGTTTTCATCGATAATCAGCTCTCGCTTGCCCGTAAGGCTGTTTACTATATCATTCCAAGCCCCCTCTATAATGTTTATGATGTTGCCGTATCCCCAGCCGAAATTTACAACCCCTACCATTCTTACGCCCGAATGAACGGTAAGCGATTCGAGATGCCTGTCGCCGCAAACGCGCGTGCCGAATGCGTGGAATTCGATTTTCGTAGTCTGTTCGGGAATGGCATACGAAGTGCTTTTATGGGCGTTAGGAAAGCTTAATAAAATATCAAGCGACTTGGTAAACAGAACCCCGTCCAGCGACGAATAAAATTTATTTTCGCCGTCGGCGTTTATCTCAGTAAGCCCATCGGCACCGTAAAACGTATTATATGCAATGAAGCGCACTGTCGAGGGTATAAAAATCGAAGTCGTATCGTCGCCGATATTGCACCAAGAAAACTCGTCATATCTGTCATATCTACCTATGGCTATGACTGTATACCTGCGCCCGTCAAAGCTTACATTTTCGGGAATTTCCACTGCCCCGCTTTGCTCTATTTCTGAAAGGGAAACCGAATTATAGCCTATTACCGTATATTCAAGTCCGTCAACCGTAAAAGTCTGCTTAAAGCCTGCTTCGTCGTCGGGATACTCCGTCTGCGAACGGGCGGGCAATGCGTAAAGGAAGTTTATCCCCGAAGAGCTTTCGCTGTCAAGAGTGTGCGTTTTTAAAAAGTCAGCGTCCGTATTGCAAAAGTATGTATACGACGTACCCCAATACATGTTGGGGGTATCGTCCCAGGTAACGTCGCACCAGTACCAGCCGCCGTCGTCAAGTTTGACTAAATTCCAGGCGTGGCTTTCGGTTTTGCTTACGCCCGTGACGTAAATATTTTCTACCCCACATAGGTTTAAAAGTAGCCGGAAAGCCTTGGCGTAACCTTCACACACCGCGCCTTTGCCTTCAAACACACCGAGTATTCCGTGCGCCCACGAAGCGGTCTGCGCTGCACCGGTTTCGTCGTAAGCATAATCAATTGATTGGATAATGGCGTCATGGAAAGCAAGTACTTTCAGATATGCGGAAGTTTCGTTTTTGACGACGTCGCACAATTTTGACGCTTCCGAATATATTTTTTTGTTGGCTTGCGTCCTTACTTTACCGTCGGCATAATCTTCATACACGTTGAGCATTATATCCTCGACAGTATATACAAGAGTATTTGACAGCCAGTAATAAAGAGGATTATCGCAGCAATATATCTTCCATACGCTTACCGCTTCCTCGGTAGACAAGCCGTATTTTGTGTAATTCAACTGTGCAAAGCATACATCTTCGGAAAGAGTTTCGCCGTTTTCGTGGAAGGCGCGCACCTCGCAGTCGATATCGGAATATAACTTCTGTAAGCTTTGACCTTTTTCCAACGTTCCGAAGTATTCAAAACCGTAAGTTGAGTTGAATTTATTGAGAAAAGCGTTATAGGTAAATCCGCACAAGACGCACTTACCGTCTTCAAAATTATGTAACGCCGTTTCCTGTACGAAACCGCAGTCAGTACAAGTATACTCGCAACAAGCACGACCCTGTTTCCACTCGAACGATTGATGCCCGAGTGCGGGAATGACTTCATACGTGCTGTAATCGCAACGCGTACAGGTTTCATAGTCCCTATATCCGTCCGCCGAGCATGTTGCCGCTACGCCAGAGTGCTTTACGGTATTATGCCCGAGCGCGGGAATTGCCTTATATGTTGTATAAGTACAGCGGGTACATATTTCAAAAGGCTCCCAGCCGGGGCGGGTGCAGGCGGCTTTCCTGCCGGGATATTCGGATATATCGTGACCGAGTGCGGGAATAGCTTCATAAGTAGTGTAATCGCAGCGCGAGCAGGTAACGTAAGCTTTGTATCCGTCCGCGGTACAGGTTGCATCGATACCGTTGTGGTTTACCGTACTGTGACCGAGCGGAGGAGCTTTTTCGTCTATTTCCGTATACCTATCGCCGCAGGCGCATTCGTACTCAGTGTAACCAGATTGAGTACAGGTAGAATTAAAGTACTCAGCCTCGTATTCGTGGGTATGCGTAGGGTCAGCGTCAAGGCATGCCGAAAAAGCAAATATACCGCATAACGAGCATAATGCAATTAATAACGATAACAAAAATTTTTTCATATAGCCTCCTTTATATTATCCTAAAGCTTTAATTTGCCTACGTAACCGAATTTCGTCCGATAGGTTTTGTACCTAACCTATTTTATATAATATTTCATTGAGGAAACCGAGCGACTGCCTGAGTTCGGAAATGTCGCCGTAGTCGTCGGGGTATACCTCTATTATCGCGCTTCCGTCAAAGCCCGCACCCTTTAAACGTTTTAAAATTTCTTCAAAGTCGTAAAGTCCCTTACCCGGCAGACACATTTTGCCGTTTTCGTCTACGTCGGATAAATGCACGTGCGAAATCGCACCCGACATATCCTCGATATACATTGCGTAAGGATAGCCCGAACGCCTTGCCTGTTTGATATCGAAAACCCCCGCAAGCTCGGGAATGCGGCTTTTAAGTTCGCGGAAGACCCCGGGGCGGTTATAGGTACTCCAAAAAACGTTTTCAAGACAGAGCTGTACGCCATAGCCTGCGCAGAACTCAACAGCACTGCGCAAATACGCCGCCAACTCGCCGTAGTCAGAATGCGACGCGTTATGCCTGCCCGACTGTCCGTGAAAGGTATAGCGTTTGCAGCCGAGAAGCTGTGCGGAACGCATTATCTGGTCAAGCCAATAAAAGCCGTCGCCCCGCGTGCGCCGCGACGGAATGAAAACGTTCGGTTCAAATGAATTTGAAAACACGTGGACGGAATTTATGTTTAACCCCTCCACCGTCGGAGCAAGAGCCTTGGAAAATTCGGGACGGTATTCGTAAAAGGTCTGAAAAAAAACCTCCGCCGTGTCCGCACCCAGCTCTTTAATTGTTGCCGCTGCGTCTTCCGTGCTTTTACGCAAAAACATACACGCGGTTGAGATGCCCGTATTCATATTTTTATTATACCATATATTATAGAAAAAATCAATAGCCAATAAAATTACGAAAATTGCGAAAATTTTAATAATCCACAAAATTTTGTTAATTTATAAAAATTCATTTTTTTGAATTATTATACATAAAATAGCTTGACAGTAGGGTTAATTATGAATATAATCGTGAATATAAAAAAAGCAAAGAAGGACTTGGAAATGAAATTCAACAAATTGGCAACAATATTACTTACGGGCGCGCTTTCGGCTTGCCTTATAGTCGGCGCAGCGGGCTGTGCAAGCAACGACAGCGCGGTTAAGGATTTGGAAAATAAACTAAGCGGATACGAAAGCAAGCTTGACGAAATGGGTAAGCTTTTAGAGGAAATGAACAATTCGCTTAAACCTACGGAAATTATCGCACCCGTTGAATACTCGGAGGAATGCTACGAAAAGGTTAAGTACATAGACAGTGTTCTGCGCGACCGCGACTGTATAAACGGGGAAAGCTTCGAGCTGGCGCAGAAGTGGATTGCCTGGAATTTATTACAGGCAGGCTACGGGGAAGACGATATCAAATATCAGGACGTAACGTTTACGCGCAGGGGTACGGAGTACACTTCCCCCAACATTGTAATTAAAAAGCAAGGAAAAAGCGAAAAGCAGATTATAGTCGGCGCGCATTACGACGGCACGGGAACGGGCGACAACGGTTCGGGCATTGCACTCGCGCTTACCACTGCGGAAAAAATTGTGGATATGGAGCTTGAATATACGGTTACCTTCGTATTCTTTACCGCCGAGGAGTACGGCTGTCACGGCTCTACGGCATACGCCAACGCTATGACGGAAACCGAAATTGCAAACACGCTGTATATGATTAACCTTGATTCGCTTGTATGCGGCGACTATGCGTATATTTACGGCGGCGTGCAGGACAACGAAAATAAAACCGTGACCCAGACGCAGGCTTACGATAACGCAATGGAAGTTGCAAAGTCGTTGGGGCTTTCGCTTAAAAGCAACCCCTGGACTTGGGAGAAACCCGCACCCGGTTACGACGAACCCGACTACGCTTCCCCCTCAACGGGCAATTGGAGCGACCACAGGGGTTTTAAAAACAAGGGCATACCATATGTGTACTTCGAGGCGACGAACTGGGAAATCCCCGGCCCCTATGAAGAGTATGACGGCTACGGCGAAACATACCTTATAGGAATGCTTATGAATACCGAAAACGACTACCTCGAATATATCGAAAAATACTTCCCCGGACGTATCCAACAGCACCTTAAAACCTTCTCCACCCTGCTTTACGCGCTTGTTACGCAGACGGAAGTTAATTTTTAAATATCGTAAACAGTAATATACCCCGCCCCTGACTTTTGTCAGGGGCGGGGTTTTTGTACACCTGCTGGGAATTTGCGCATAAAGTGCAAAGTGTCGGGCTACACCATCGCGCGAACCATGCAGTTTCTCGTAACCGGAAAAGTAAATATTTACCCGCATAGTGGGAGATATTTACTTATTAATTTTAAATGTAAATTCTTGCATTGAAATTGAGATAGACGTCGCCCGCGTCAAAACCTACGGTATATGCAATAGAGCCGTTGTCCGAAACCTCGGGCACTAACACAAAGCTTGATTCATTCATCTGTAAGAGATTATCTAAAGGCACGTACAAAGCTTTATCACTCGCCGAATATGTGCAGTCGTCTACATAGTTGCCGAAATTATCATAAATATAGCAACCGCCGTATATTACTCCTTCTATATAAATTACCAACTCGCTTTCATAAAATGCCCAATTAGAATAGTCTTTTGAATCACTGAACATGTCACATAACGATACGCTTATTCCGTTAAATCCGCCTATGATACCCGTTCCTTCTAAAATGTCGTAGCTTCCGTCAGTGCGTAAGCAATGGGTACTTAAATTGATATTGTTCTTCATTGAAATGTTCTGATAACTTTTTTCATAATAGTATCCGTTTGCATCCAAATACAATTTATCCAGCCTCGAGGTATATCCGCTCCAATTAGTTGCAGTTGTATAAGTATCGTATAATTCTTCCGGAACGCAAATCTTCAGCTTGTCCGACGTTTTTGTAAACGCCTCGCTACCCAAAGTGACTGCTTTGCTCTTATTGAGTATTATCACTTTTTCAAGGCTGCTACAACCGTAGAATGCTTGCGTCCCGATAATTGTTACCGTTGCGGGAATAGTGACTGAAGTTAATGCAGTACAGCGTGAGAGCGCAGAAGTTCCAACCCATGTTACGGTTTTTCTGCCGATATTTTCAGGTATTGTAAGCGAACCTGAAATAGTTATTCCCTGCTTTACTCCGGTAATGATGCACGTATCACCAGATATAGCTGTAGTGAAAGGCGTTCCGAATGTTATGTAGTAAATATCACTATCGTAGGAGTAAGTGCTGTTCTGCCCCTCCACACAATACTTACTGTATTCGCCGTATTCGCCCCCCCAAACAAATTGTTCAGGAGAATATTTGTATTTTAGCGGTGCAGTCCTTCCAGGCTTATGATACCAATATCCATCAGAAAGGTTTTTACGCATAAAGTGATAATCTGAAGGTCCTCTACGCACACAAATTAAAGATTGATTCGATGCGATTTCGGTTGGTTCTGTATTTGAAACACAAACGTCATATCCCAAGGAAACCAAGTCATCTCTAACAATTAATGCTAAATCATATATGGAGCATTTATCTTCATTCCTGTTAAATTTCCCCGTCCCTCCAAAATATCCGGGTTGATATGCGAAAAAATCCTGGCTCATGGGTACGTTTTCAGTTTCTCCTATAGCATAAGCATAGCAGTTATAATATAACCAAAGATAATTCCAGACGCCGCCACTGCTTACCCAATCGCCATACTCGTTCTGAACCCAATTATACTTAAGTTCATATCTATCTGCACTCGAAGTAAATAATGCGATATCGCTTTCTCGTACTCCATAATAATCATTAACCAACGCTTTAATATTTTCTGCAAAATTAAGAGTAACATTATAATTGAAAGTAAACTCTATGTTCGGCTTTTCCTCAACTAACCGAATAACGTCATGCACAAATGTCCCCGAATCTGCAAATTCTTCAGGTATCTCAATATTGTTATCTTTAATAAATTCAATACATTGCTCATCCGTCATTTCGGAAAGCTTATAAGAAGCTGGTAAAGATGAGGCATGGGCAGAAAGCCCTGAATGAGGACGTAAAGCAATAAACAGTCCTGCAAACAATGTCAGTAAAAATATGAAACTAATTAAATAGATTTTTAAAAATGTATTTTTCTTTTTCATAATTAAATTCCTTGGTTAATTTTTTATTTCATCCATTGCTTTTTTTATCTGTTCTTCGCTGACTGTCTGATACTCGCCTTCCACTTGCGGTAATACAGCAAATTTCAAAACTTTACATCTGTCCTTGTCCTCCATACCGGTATGATACGTGAAAAACCCTATAACTCCGTATCCGATTATTTGTTCTCCGTTTTTTGCAATAACATCAGCATATATCGTTGAATTCCATGACTCATGCATATAATTATCAAATCCCCACACACAGTATTCTCCTGATTTTAACTCGACCGTCTTCCCTGTTTCTGATGGACCTAAACTTCCTGACTCCACAGCACATAAAAATATTAAGTTATCATCATCATGCTCAACGCTTATACAATAGCGGTATACGCTTGAAACTGCTGGCATATAAGTTGCGCTTATATAGTCGTTTGTATCACGTTCATAAAATCCGCCCGCTTCGTTGTAAGAACCGTAAAGTTCTTTTTCCAACTTTTCTATTCTTTCATAATAATCATGAAGTTGCCCGTCCATTTCCTTGATTTGGGTATTCAGTTCTTTATTGTGTTCGTCCAGTTCGGATAGTTTATTTTCCAATTCCTGAATTTTGCTTTGAAGCTCGTCTATTTTGTTTTGCGATTCACTTTGATTGTCCGAGCCACACCCCGCAAAACCGAACAGCGTCACGATGACGAGCAAAAGCGCGATAATAACAATTCTTATTTTTTTCATTTTTATCTCCTGATTTTATATATTTTTAATTGATTAAATAATATTATAGGAAAATTTCAAATGCAACACAACGGCATAAATTGTAGTTTAAAACGCGTAATAGGTATTTGTAAGTCACACGCCTTCGCGCGAACTACACGGTTTCTCGCAACCGACAAAAACAAAAATAGGGGTTAGCAAAAGCTATTACCTATTTTTGTTGGTACACCACACAGCAAGCAGACTGAAAGCAAGACACTTAATGCTATTAATCCAACACTTTTCATTTTCCCTTTCATAACGAATATCCTCTTAATTTATTCATATCTGAACACAAACAAATCATGCGCATAAGAACCAAACCATACAAACCCTGCAATATAGACAGGAGGCGGTACATCCGTAAAGTAATCCCAATAGATGGTTTTTAAATCTGTTATTACAAAAGTACCTTTATAGCTCCCGACAAAGCGAAAGGAAATATTTTGTTCAAACTCCCCAAACGTCAAATCTTCTTTAAAAGTCATTTTTTCAAAATAATGTTTTTTGATATCAGACTCAACTTGTTTATTAATTGCGGGGCATTTTTCTTCAGGTGCAAAGTCGATTTTTTTAACTGCTTCCATATTGCCATTTTCCCAATCTGACTCTTCACAGGTGTAGACTACCCCGCACGCATAATACATGGCATAAGCAAGATCTGTACATGTAAGCCAACCCTTCTCATACGCAACTTCAATGGCACATTGTACCATTGAAGATTTTTGATAAAACAACTGCTTCTCCGTGTCGTCAAGCCGATCATTTCGTTCATAAGGAATAGTACCATTATTTTTTATTTCATCCATTGCTTTTTTTATCTGGTCTTCGCTGACTGTCTGATACTCGCCTTCCACTTTCGGGAAAACAGCAAATTTCAAAACTTTACATCTGTCCTTGTCCTCCATACCGGTATGATACTTGAAAAACCCTATAACTCCATATCCGATTATCTGTTCTCCGTTTTTTGCAATAACATCAGCATATATCGTTGAATTCCATGACTCATGCATATAATTATCAAATCCCCACACACAGTATTCTCCTGATTTTAACTCGACCGTCTTCCCTGTTTCTGATGGACCTAAACTTCCTGACTCCACAGCACATAAAAATATTAAGTTATCATCATCATGCTCAACGCTTATACAATAGCGGTATACGCTTGAAACTGCTGGCATATAAGTTGCGCTTATATAGTCGTTTGTATCACGTTCATAAAATCCGCCCGCTTCGTTGTAAGAACCGTAAAGTTCTTTTTCCAACTTTTCTATTCTTTCATAATAATCATGAAGTTGCCCGTCCATTTCCTTGATTTGGGTATTCAGTTCTTTATTGTGTTCGTCCAGTTCGGATAGTTTATTTTCCAATTCCTGAATTTTGCTTTGAAGCTCGTCTATTTTGTTTTGCGATTCACTTTGATTGTCTGAACCGCACCCCGCAAAACCGAACAGCGTCACGATGACGAGCAAAAGAGTAATTATAATTACGCTTATTTTTTTCATTTTTACCTCCTGTTTTTATATATTTTATTTGATTAAATAATATCATAGGAAATTTTCATATGCAATGCAACGGCACAATTTGCAGTTTAAAATGCGTAATATGTATTTTTAAGGCACACGCCCTCGCGCGAATTAAACGGTTTCTATCAACCGACAAAAACAAAAATAGGGGGATAGCATAAAGCTATCCCCCTATTTTTGTCAATGAGGTGAAAGTTGAAGAAGCAAGCAGCTTATACAATTTTCAGGCTTGCGCTATGTATCTTGAAAGCGAATATGTAATATCCTTATCGGCTATATTGGAAATGGGGGCAAGCGGAAAGTTTACCGTGCCGTTATCCGTTTGCGGAGAGCTTACGCCGCCGAAACCCGATGCAGGAACAGCAGAAGAATTATTCGTATCTCCCGCCAAATCACGCACCGCGGAGAGAACGGACGACAGCTCTTCCGCGCTTTTTATCGCCTCTTTCATTTCCTCGCCGCCGATGCTTTCGAGGACGGGTTTGACCTCCGAAAGGATTTTACCCGCGTTGGGTTTCCCCCCGTATAAAAGCAGCGCGAGTATTATTAAAAGTTGCATAAATTAAACTCCTTGCATATTGTATTAATATCATTATATGCGGATGAGGGATTTTATCCACCCCCCATCCCTGCCATTTCCCCAAAGATTAAGGGAAGACAAGAAAGAGGAATAAAATAAATGAATGATTTCAAAAGCTACAATCCCAATTCCGAAGACAACAGCAAAAAGACTACGCAAAACGACGTGCGCGATGTAAATTCAACCGTAGAGCTTGCAAAGGTTCTATCAAAAGCCATGAACGGTAAAACCGAAGGTCAGCTTTTGCAAACTATTATAGCCGAAGCCGAACGCGGAAAACGCGAAGGTTCGCTGACCAACGCGGATTTGGATAATTTTTATAACGCGCTTTCGCCTATGGTTGACGGCATTAAACGCAGAAAGCTTAAAGAGGTTATAACAAGGCTTAAAAATATTTAAAAAGCCGCGTTGACCAAATCACATACCTAACAAGAAATTAAAAAATTTGCAATGTTGCACTTTCAAGTAAAGAAAAAGGCTCCCGAAAAATTTTCAGGAGCTTTTCGTCAAGCGGTAACGCGTTCAAAACTACCAATTTTGTTGGCTTTTAATTCGTCGTTCCACAAACCGCCGTTTGCGAATTTCAGACAGTACAAAGGCGTACCTTCCAACTCTTCCCCGTAAATTCGCAGATATACGTCGTATTTACCGCTTTCCAGCTTATGAGCAACGTCAAAGCTGAGTTCATCGTCTACGACAAGTTCCCCGATATCAGAAATGAGAGCCACTTCCCCCGCACTGTCGGTAAATATCAGTTTTGCGCGCTTCTTTTTATACAGGTTACCAAACCCCACGTTTTGCAAAGTAAGGCGGACGTTAAGCTTGTCGGTTGAGTCCGAATAAGTAAACACCGAGTTTTTCAATACAAAACGGTAGCCCAAACGGCTTTGTATGTAATCAAAGGCAGTTTTGCCGTAATATTGCTTGTCTGCCCCGCAATCCTGCGTATATAAGCTGTTCTTCCACTTCTCGATTACCCTGTTATCCCACTCTATGTTAAGATAACTTAAATGAATTTTATTCATTTCAGGCAAGCACGTTTCTATATTATGGAGCTGGCTGTCGGGAACGGTAACCTCGCCGCCGAACGGCAAATGGGAATTTTGAATGCTTAAAAAATTTATATCCCGTTCCCTGTTCTGATACGTACCCAAATCGCTGTCAGAACCCAGATACCCGTCGTTATACAAACCTAACCTATACGCCTTTTCGTCAGGGGATATAGAAATTTCTTCAATACTGTCGGACGTTACGCCAATATAATCGTATATCATTTTAGGCGTCCTGACCAATACGGGAATTTCGGAAGCGTTGGTTAAAAAGGCGTCTACAATAGCAGTTATATTCGTCGGATTTGCCGACGCGCTCGTATGCATTTCTCCCCAAGGCCCGATAAGTCCCGTTTCGATTGCGGTAACCGTATTTACGTAACGGTTAAGTATCGGACAAATGCGTTTAACGTGGTTTAAAATTACTTCAAGGGCAGGCTCCTTATTGGCACTGCCGTTATAACCGGGGTCGTAAGCAAATCTCACGACCGCGTTTTTGTCGTTTTCTTTAAGGTACAAAAGCAACGCGTCCAACCCATCTAACGCCTCTTGGGTGATAGGCTTGTCCGACTGGTTGTTTACCGCAGCAGAAAACTCGCTGATATCGCAACGCAAATGATAAAGCTGCGTTGATGCGTTTATTACCGCCTTATTGTACGTCGCCCCGTTTTCATTAATTTTTACATATAAAGGACGGTAAAAACCCTGGTCGGGATTTGATATTTGTTCCGTGCTTTCCTCATAATTCAAATCCTGGACGTATTCTTTACCCTCTTCGGCTTTACCGCAGCCTGCGCAAGCCACGGCAATGATAAAAACAAATAAGAAAATAGCTATTATTCTTGCTTTCATATATACAGTCCTTATTTTAATTTTACTGTTTGCAGTTTGATTATTATATCATATGGGCAGAGAAAAAACAAGCGGTTGATAGGGAGTAGCCCACACGCTTATTTTACTTTATGGCGTATGCTCCGCCACGCGCAGCTTTTGTAACATAATTTAAAATATTAAAAAGGCATAGCTCTATGCTATGCCTAACTCTCTTTTAAATCACTCAAATTCACTTATAAACTAACTGTGGTTAAGCAAAAAGCGGGGTTGAAAAGTACCTATCGCCCGAATCGGGAGCAATTACTACTATAGTCTTACCCTCGTTTTCGGGCAGCTTTGCAAGCACGGTTGCCGCATAAAGTGCCGCGCCCGAGGATATTCCCACAAGGAATCCCTCCGTCCTGCATACCTCCTTGCCCGTTGCAAAAGCGTCGTCGTTATCTACGGCGATAATTTCGTCGTACACTTTTGTGTTCAGAATTTGCGGCACAAAGCCCGCGCCTATTCCCTGTATTTTATGCGCGCCCGCCTTGCCCTTTGAAAGCACGGGAGAGCTTGCGGGTTCAACAGCAACGACTTTTACGGCGGGATTTTTATTTTTTAAATATTCTCCCGTACCCGTAATAGTTCCGCCCGTACCGACGCCGGCGACAAAAATATCCACCTTACCTTGGGTATCGTTCCAAATTTCCGCCCCCGTGGTTTGTCTGTGAATTTCGGGATTGGCAGGATTTGAAAACTGCCCCAAAATAATTCCGCCAAGCTTAAAAGCAAGCTCCTCCGCCATTTCGATAGCACCGTTCATACCTTTTCCGCCTTCTGTCAGCACGATTTCCGCGCCGTAGGCTTTTATCATATTGCGTCTTTCAACGCTCATCGTTTCAGGCATAGTAAGAATTACTTTATATCCCTTAGCGCAACCGATTGCAGCAAGCCCGATACCCGTATTTCCCGAAGTGGGTTCGATTATGATACCGCCCCTTTTAAGCTTACCCGACTTTTCCGCGTCCTCTATCATTGCTTTTGCCACTCTGTCCTTGACCGAGCCTGCGGGGTTGAAATATTCAAGCTTTACGAGTATTTTAGCCTTTAAACCTTGTAATTTTCGATAGTTCGCAAGTTCAAGAAGCGGAGTATTGCCTACAAGCTGTGCAACCGACGTATATACAGCCATTATTTTTCTCCTTATTACCTATTAAATTAATAGGATTTTAGATATATTATATGACTGCATATGGTTTTTGTCAACACCTTCCAGAAATATTTTTAATCGCGCCGATAAAGTGTTTACACTCGGTTAACGTATTGAACGCGCTGACCGAAACGCGGATAAGCCCTTCCGAGCCGAGAGCTTCGTGCATTAAAGGCGCGCAATGCAAACCGCCGCGCACGCAGACCGAAAATTCATCGGAAAGCCTGTAAGCGGCTATTTCGGACTGCATCGACTGTAAATTTATTGCAACTATTCCGTAGGGATTGGGCGAAGAATAAATTTTAACCCCGTTTATACAGCTTAATTCGCTTATCAGATAATCGGTAAAACCGATAACCGTTTTTTTGTGCTTTTCGCCGTTTTCCTGCAAATAAAGCACGCCTTCCCCCAGAGAAACTATTGCAGGATAAGAAAGAGTTCCGCTTTCAAGGCGGTCGGGGTAAAATTCAGGCATTTTCAGGTTATAGCTTTCACTGCCCGTTCCGCCTAAAATAACCGGGTCGGGATTTATCCTTTCGGAAAATAGCAAAGCCCCGCTACCCTGTATACCGAGCATACCCTTATGCCCGGCAACCGCGAGGGCATCTATTCCGCTTTCCTTCATATTGATGGAAACGTGTCCGCAAGCCTGCGCTCCGTCGCAAATTAACAGCGTGCCGTCGGGAAGCCCTTTTTTTACCGCGTTAATATCGGGGGCCGTACCCGTAACGTTGGACGCAAGCGTGATAACCGCTGCGCGCGTTTGCGGAGTAATCAGCTTTAATATTTCGTTTACATCAAGATTGCCGTCCTTTAAAGGAGCATACTTTACCCTTATCCCCTTACCCTTTAAGTGTTCAAGCGGGCGAAGGACGGAGTTATGCTCCGCAACAGTGGTTACAACCTCGTCGCCCGACTTTAACGTGCCGAGTAAAGCTATATTCAAAGCTTCGGTACAGTTTTTGGTAAAAACCGTTCTGTCGTAGGAATACCCGCCGAGATACTCGCACAAAAGTTTGCGGCAGGAATAGACGCGCTCTAAACAAGCGATAGAAAGCTTATGCCCGCTTCTGCCCGGATTCGCACAGAATTTCATTGCGGAAGTTGCCGCCGTAATAACGCTGTCGGGCTTGAATCCGCCCGTAGCCGCGTTGTCAAAGTACACCATAAAATACCTCAATATCATAGAATAATAATATATTCTATTTTTACGAGGGATTAAATTATGACTGAGGTATTGGCGGTATTCCGTTCGCGCTCGCAAGCGATTGACTGTAATGCACGTTTAAGGATGGCAGGCGTGCCTGTTAGCCTGATTAACACGCCGTCGGAAGCGAATATCGGTTGCGGACTTTCCATTAAATTTACGCAAAATGTCTTTGAACGCGCACGCGTAATCATTCGCAATGCGAATTATTCTGCCTTTTACGGCTATTTCAGAATGCAAACGACATACGGAAGGACTATTTTCGGTCGTATAGGTTGATTTTTTAACTGTTTTATGGTAAAATTCCGTGTATGGACACCAAAGCACAAAGTATTTTGGACGGGCTTGCAAAGCTTTATCCCGACGCAAAGCCTGCGTTGCACTTCAATTCCCCTTACGAATTGTTAGTAGCGGTCATTTTATCCGCACAATGCACGGACGAGAGGGTAAATAAAGTTACGGAAATACTTTTTAAAGAACATAACACCCCCGAAAGTATGCTTAAACTTACGCAGGAGCAGTTGGAAAAATATATTTTCTCCTGCGGGTTTTACCGTAACAAAGCAGCTCACATTCTTTCCGCCTCACGCGATATCTTAGAAAAGTTCGGCGGAGAAGTGCCGAACACTCTTGAACAGCTTAAAACGCTTGCAGGCGTAGGGCAGAAAACCGCAAATGTTGTTTATGCGGTAGCTTTCGGCGGGGACGCAATTGCGGTAGACACACACGTCTTCCGCGTTTCAAACAGACTTGGACTTGCCGAAGGTAACACCCCCGCCAAGGTTGAAGACGGGCTTTGCAGGGTACTACCCAAAAGCGAATGGTCAAAGGCACACCACTACCTTATTTACCACGGTAGAAGAGTCTGCCACTCTCAACGTCCCGACTGCGAAAACTGCACTTTAAAAAGCTACTGTTCGCATTATAACGACAGACTGACGTAAAAAATGGGTGTAAATAAAAAAACCTTTCCGTAAAAAGCCTACTTCCCGTAGGGAATATAAAAAGCGAAGAATTTTTAGATTCTTCGCTTTTTATAATTGATGATAAATTGAAATTTAACAGTTTTTGCATATTACAAGTGCGCAATCTTTTTCAAAACGAAAATTCGCCCATTTCCTTCCTATTTGCCGTACAAAATAGTTTTCATCGTTTGGGAATATCTGTTTAGTCATAAATCTTAACAGATTTAACGCATCGGCAGACTCTTTCAACACGATTTCACGGGCACTCCATCCGTCTGTAACGGGCGAATATATTTCGTGAATCATATCATAAAACAACTCTTTTCCGTTGATTGGTATTTTTCTTATTAAGTCCGCCCTTCTGTCGCAATTGAGCATACTTTTTAACAGGTCATACTGTTTGCCATCAAGCGTTATTTCACATATTTCCATTTTACGCTCCTTATTTGACCAATTTATTTAACAATGAAACCAACTTTTTATAAGTAATATCATACTCTTCCAATATGCCGGCTTTCAAATCTTCGTACAAAGCCGCGCCATCTTCATCTGTTTGTTTATCCAAATCCGCCTTAGATTTAATGCCGTGGCTTTGCAAAATATCTATGACGGCTTGTTTCAGCGGTACGGACTTACCGAGAACTTTTTTGTATAATTCGGGATAAGCGAAAATCGCGTCTTTGTTTCCTTTGTTCTTATATTCGCTTAAAATATTGAGAATCATTCGCAAATTTTCGCGGTTCGCATTTTCGGCAAAGTTCAAAAGCGGCGATAGTTTTGTATCCTGCGGAATATCCAAAAACCAAATACTTGTTAATATACTGCCGATAGTCCAATAATCGGTTTCGGTAAAAAGTTCGTTCAATAAAAACGAAAAACCTTTTTCGTCAAAATTATTATTTAATATTTTAGCATATATAAACCGTGCGGCTCTACGCACTTCACGTTCCCCGTCGCTTTCGCCACGGTGTTCGTCGATAATCTGCTCCAATATAGGCAACAAAGCGGTATCGCTTAATTTTTCCGCTTCACGCTTTGCTTTCCAAGACTCCATTTCCCTACTAACCCTGATTTCTGGTTCAGGCGGGGTATTCATTCTTTCAATCAAATTTTCCAACTGCGTTTTATTCATAATTTTTCCGAATTTACGTTCCCGCTATTCTTTCTTTTTACGATAACGAGTTTTCAGCCGCATAGCCTTTAAATGCCAAATTGCTGCGAATTGAAATTCATTTAATAGAAATCGTGCGGTTTAATCCCCGTCTGCCGACAACGATTTTATGTACTCCAAATAATCCGTTTCGCCCGAATGACATCCGAAATCCATTTGCAGATACGTTGCTATCCTTTCTTCAAAGGGCAATTCGTCCTCTGCCTCAAAAGGAATTACATACAGCTTTTCAAACCCGTGTTCTTTCCAAAAGCCTTCCTGCCGTAAGCCGCCTAAAGCTGTCGCCATTAAGTAACGGAACATAGCGCGTTCTTGGTCGAAGTTTTCCTCAAAGACTTCGCTGTTTTCTTCAAACCAATCGACAACTTCCTTACTTAATAAATCGTCGTAGTTATAGTATACAGTGCAGTAGTAAAGACTGTTCTGCATTAAAAATTTTTGCAGCTTTTTGAATGTCTTAGTATCAGCGGAAACCACGTCCCACTCGGCATAAGGCTCGAAGCGGTAATACGATTTTTCATCTTCCGCGCAGTCTTTGATTTGTTTGCGGTATTCTTCTTCCGTATTGAAGTACAGGTAAGTTTCAAAATCTTCTTCGTATACAAACTGTACGAGATTGCCTATTTCAAAAGAAACGCCGTATATGGTTTGCCCCTTATGTTTTTCAACGAATTTCGGAAAAAAGTCAACAACCGCTTCGCGGAATAATGCGATGAATTGGGCGGCGACATCCGGCGTTAATAAAATTCCCGTATCGTCTTTTTTATATTGTTTTGACAATTGTTTTGCAATCTGCTCGTCTGTCATAATAGTAATTCTTTTAAATATTTTTCTCGAATTTTTTCTTACTGCATATAGCGATATTATTTCAACACGGTCAATCTTCCATATCGGAAAACGGAATTTTTCCGTGAAGCTCGATAGCGCGCCGCCTCGTCGGCGTTCCGTCGTCATTTATTTCCATAAGGCGCATCTTTTTTATTTTGGTACAATCTATTTCGTCGAAAACGTCTGCTTCCAATTTCAATTCCCACTCCGCCCATTTTTTTGCAGACCGAATTTCTCCATTACGTTCAATTTTTCTTCAAAAGTCAGTTCATTATCTTTCATTTTTATTTTCCTTTCGGCAACACTAAATTATTGTTTAGCACTCTATTATTATACAACAACCCAATCAAAAGGTAAAGTAGAAACGCACTATACCTTGCTTGCAAGGTATAGTGCGCTATACTTACATTCTGTTCCTGTGGTAAAATTCCCTATGGGAACTACGGTAACACGGAAAGGTTTTTATTTTAAATACGTCACATTACCACTGTTCCGCCTTGCCAGACGCTTAAAATCATAGCAAAAGCCGCTATCCAGATAATAAGCCATATTACAAAGGCAATAATGCTTACTATCAACGCAGCAATAGCAAGACCGTATAAGGAATGGTTTTTTGCCTTAGCCATACCTACTATGCTGAGAATAAGTCCGACTATGGAAGGAATTAAAAACAGATAGTTTCCCCCGAACAGACCGACTATCGATACCACAAGTCCTGCAATTGCAAGACCGTTTACAGGCTTTTCGGGTTGATACTGAACGGTATTTTGCATTATACCTGACGACGGCATATTGTCCGTCGGTACACCGCAGTGTACGCAGACGACTGCTTTATCGTCAATTTCTTTTCCGCAATGCTTACAAAACATATTTCTCTCCATTGATTAAATAATATACTTTTATTAAATAATATACTTTTATTCAATTATATTATTAAAAATGCGAATTGTCAAGAGTAAAAATAAAAGCGTCCTTAAAGGACGCTTTATTTATAATTTTAATTAGCCAACGATTTTAACAACCGTACCGGAACCAACGGTTCTGCCGCCTTCACGGATAGCGAAACGAAGTTTTTCTTCTACTGCTACGGGCTTAATAAGCTCTACCTTGATTTCTACGTTGTCGCCGGGCATAACCATTTCTACGCCTGCGGGAAGCTCGATAGAACCGGTAACGTCGGTAGTCCTGATGAAGAACTGAGGACGGTAGTGGTTGAAGAAAGGAGTGTGACGTCCGCCTTCGTCTGCTTTAAGAACGTATACCTGAGCGGTAAACTTGGTAGCAGTTTTAACAGTACCGGGTTTAGCAAGAACCTGTCCCTTTTCAATACCCTTTCTGTCAATACCACGAAGAAGTGCGCCTACGTTGAAGCCTGCGATAGCTTCATCAACGCTCTTATGGAACATTTCAAGACCGGTAATGGTCGTACCTACGGGCTTTTCGATAAGTCCTACGATTTCAGCGGGATCGCCAACGTGAGCGGTACCTCTTTCTACTCTACCTGTTGCAACGGTACCACGACCGGAAATCGTGAATACGTCCTCAACGGGAAGAAGGAAGGGCTTCGCCGTATCTCTTTCGGGAGTGGGGATGAAGCTGTCGATGGTGTCCATAAGCTGAAGAATGCACTGGCATTCGGGAGCTGCAAGAACTTCCGCATCGGAAGCACCGGAAGAAGCCTTTTCAAGAGCCTTTAATGCCGAACCTCTGATGATGGGGCAATCTTTGAAGCCCTGTGCTTCAAGAGTATCGGTAATTTCCATTTCGACAAGCTCGAGAAGTTCGGGGTCGTCCATCTGGTCGCACTTGTTGAGGAATACAACGATGTAAGGAACGCCTACCTGACGGGAAAGCAGGATATGCTCTCTGGTCTGGGGCATGGGACCGTCGGTTGCTGCAACTACGAGGATTGCGCCGTCCATCTGAGCGGCACCCGTAATCATGTTTTTAACGTAGTCTGCGTGTCCCGGGCAGTCAACGTGTGCGTAGTGACGCTTTTCGGTCTGATACTCTACGTGAGCGGTGTTAATTGTTATACCACGAGCCTTCTCTTCGGGAGCCTTATCGATCTCGTCGTATTTCATTTTCTCTGCCTGACCCTTGCATGCCATAACCATAGTGATAGCTGCGGTCAGCGTGGTCTTGCCGTGGTCAACGTGGCCGATTGTGCCGATGTTAACGTGGGGCTTGCTGTTGTCGTACTTAGCCTTTGCCATTTTTGTTTCTCCTTATAAATAAATTTTATAAAATGATAACTTCCGCCGTAAACGGCGTCGCAGCTATCTATCATTACCTTGCTGCTTTCAACGCGTTACCGCATTGCCTATATTATATATTAAAAATTTTTAAAAGACAATTAAAATAACGCTAAATTTTGAAAAATTTTCCTGTATCGTAGATACGGCACTATAAAAAATGTGGAGATGCGAGCAAGACAAGGCAAGCGAGCATTTCCGAGGGGAGCTTACAATGAAGTAAGTGACCCGAGGAAAGCGGAGCTTAACAAAGTATTGCGACGCATATACGCATTTTTAGTTTTTCTTCGCTCTCTCGCCGATAACTTTTTCCGCTACAGACTTAGGCACTTCGGAATAGTGATCGAACTGCATTGTGAACTGACCTCTTCCCTGCGTCCTCGAACGGAGGTCGGTTGCATAACCGAACATTTCGGAAAGGGGAACTTCCGCATCAACGACCTTTGCACCTGCTCTGTCGTCGGTGGATATAATAGTTCCGCGGCGTGCGGTTACGTTACCCATAATATCGCCGAAATAATCGTCGGGAGTGATAACTTCAACCTTCATAATGGGTTCGAGAAGGACTGCGTTTGCCTTTGCCATACCGTCCTTAAAGCCCATAGAGCCTGCAATCTGGAACGCCATTTCCGAGGAGTCGACCTCGTGGTAGCTTCCGTCATAAACCTGGATTTTGAAGTCAACCACTTCGTAGCCTGCAAGGAAACCGTTTCTTGCCGCGCCCTGGATACCCTTGTCGATTGCGGGGATATATTCCTTTGGAATAGAACCGCCGACAGTGAGGTCTTCAAACACGTAGCCCGAACCGGGTTCGCCGGGAATTAAATGAAGCTTACAGTGACCGTACTGACCTTTACCGCCAGACTGACGCTTGTACATACCTTCGCAGTCAACGGCCTTTTTAATAGTTTCGCGGTAAGCAACCTGGGGTGCGCCAACGTTAGCTTCCACTTTAAATTCTCTGAGAAGTCTGTCAACGATGATGTCGAGGTGCAATTCGCCCATGCCCGCGATAATCGTCTGACCCGTTTCCTGGTCGGTATAGGTCTTGAACGTGGGGTCTTCCTCGGCAAGCTTGATAAGAGCCATTGTCATCTTTTCCTGTCCCGCTTTGGTCTTAGGCTCGATTGAAAGCTGGATAACGGGGTCGGAGAAAGTCATCTGTTCGAGTATGATGGGGTGCTTTTCGTCGCAAAGGGTATCGCCGGTTGTGGTATCCTTTAAACCTACGATTGCGCAGATATCGCCCGAATAAACCTTGGGGATTTCGGTACGGGTATTTGCGTGCATCTGGACAAGACGTCCTACCCTCTCCTTTTTGCCCTTGGTCGAATTGTAGCAATACGAACCGGAGTCAAGAACGCCGGAGTACGCTCTGAAATAAGCAAGACGGCCTACGAAGGGGTCGGTTGCGATTTTGAAAGCAAGTCCTGCGAAAGGCTCGTCGTCGGAAGTTTCCCTTACTTCTTCTTTGCCGTTGTCGGGATTAACGCCCGTTACGTGCGCTACGTCAACAGGGGAAGGAAGGAAGTCGATAACTGCGTCGAGAAGCATCTGGACGCCCTTATTCTTATAGGACGAACCGCAAAGCACGGGCGTGCATTTCATTGCGATAGTCGCCGCACGGAGTCCTTTACGGATTTCTTCGGGGGTAAGCTCCATCGTTTCAAGGAACTTTTCCATAAGCTCGTCGTCGCCTTCTGCGGCAGCCTCCATAATTGCGAGGTGTCCCGCTTCCGCAGCGTCTTTAAGTTCTGCGGGGATTTCGTCCTTATGGTACTGTTTACCGTCTTCGGAATCGTAGATTTCCGCATTCATTTCAATGAGGTCTACGATACCTTTGAAGGTATCTTCCTTACCGATGGGAAGCTCGATGGGAATAGGATTGGCGTTAAGCCTGTCCTTCATCATCTGAACGGCGCGGTCGAAGTTTGCACCGTTGATATCCATTTTGTTTACGTAAGCTATGCGGGGAACCTTATACTTGTCCGCCTGACGCCAAACGGTTTCAGACTGGGGTTCAACGCCGCCCTTTGCACAGAACGTAGCAACGGCACCGTCGAGTACTCTCAAAGAACGCTCGACTTCGACAGTGAAGTCAACGTGTCCCGGGGTATCGATGATGTTTATTCTGCACTCGTCCTTTTTGGTCTGTCCCGTTCTCGTCCAGTGGCAGGTTGTAGCCGCGGACGTGATGGTAATACCGCGCTCCTGCTCCTGTACCATCCAGTCCATCGTAGCCGAACCGTCGTGCGTTTCGCCTATTTTATGGTTGATGCCGGTGTAGTACAAAATACGCTCGGTAGTGGTAGTCTTGCCGGCGTCGATATGCGCCATAATGCCTATATTTCTGGTATGGGCTAAATCGTATTCTCTTGCCATAGTTTACCTCTTAGAAACGGAAGTGAGCAAACGCCTTGTTTGCCTCTGCCATTCTGTGCGTGTCTTCCTTCTTCTTTACCGCGCCGCCTGCATTGTTGTAAGCGTCGATAAGTTCTGCGGCGAGCTTGTTTGCCATTTCGCGTTCCGAACGCTTACGCGTTGCGATAACGAGCCAACGGATTGCAAGCGTCTGCCTTCTTTCGGGTCTGATTTCGATGGGAACCTGATAGTTCGCACCGCCGACACGTCTTGCCTTAACTTCCAATACGGGCATAAGATTGTTCATTGCCTGATTGAAAATTTCCATAGGGTCTTTTCCGAGTTTTTCACTCATTATATTGAAAGCATCGTAAACGATGTTCTGTGCTGTTCCTCTCTTACCGTCGTACATAACCTGGTTGATAAGCTTAGTTACAACCTTGCTGCCATACACGGGATCGGGTAATACGTCCCTCTTGGGAACGCCGCCTCTTCTGGGCATAAAAACCTCCTTTTATTTTTAAGGGTTTACCTTAAATAAGCTAATGCTTGCTCCTTGGAGTAGCATACCTTCTCCACTTATTATATTTAAGTGAATACTGCCTAATTTTTATCGGTAAGGGTAATATATTCCGAAACAATTAGGAAATTTAAAGATATTTGATGCCGAAAAAATGCAATGGCGGATTTATTTCGCCCGTTAAGCGTTTTTACGACAACAACCTCACGGAAAATTTGCAAAGAAAATTTTCGTGAATTAAATTACTTGGGGCGTTTTGCGCCGTAACGGGAACGCGCCTGTTTACGCTTTGAAACGCCTGCGGTATCCAATGCACCGCGGATGATATGGTAACGAACGCCGGGTAAGTCCTTAACCCTGCCGCCCCTGATGAGTACGGACGAGTGTTCCTGAAGATTGTGACCTTCGCCGGGAATGTAAACGGTACCTTCCTGCTTGTTGGTAAGTCTTACTCTTGCAATCTTTCTTATAGCAGAGTTGGGCTTTTTAGGCGTGGTGGTGGTTACCGAAAGGCAAACGCCGCGCTTCTGGGGGCAGTTGTCCAATATGGGCGACTTGCTCTTGAAAACCTGTTTTTCTCTGCCGTTTCTTATAAGCTGGTTGATTGTAGGCATATTATCCTCCTTGTTTTACTCGGTATTTAAACCTGTGGAATATATCTTCTTACCGCATACCCTTATAATACGATAAAGGAGAAAGCTATAAAAAATCAGTCCTTGCGATTTGCATAATAAGGCATATTAAACATAATCGCAAAGGCTATTTTATCAAAGCATTTTTAAATTGTCAAACAAATTTCGGTTAAATTATCTAATTTAAAGCGACATCCTTTAAGCTTTCGTACTTTTCATAGGCAATGCGCATTAAAAGCTTTGAATCGAACTGTCCCGAAAACGCCTCGTCCGAAATGGCTTTCGCCGTAAAAATAATTTCGACGGGAAATTTTAAATTGCTTATTTCCGACAATACTTTACCGCTTTGGCGCGTTCCCATAAAGTCGCCCCCGCCGCGCATTTTCAAATCGGCTTCGGCAATTTCAAAGCCGTCGGTGCTGTTTTTTATTACTGTAAGCCTTTCACGCGCCTCTTCCGTATCGGCACCGCTTAAAAGAAAGCAATAGCTCTTTTTATCTCCCCTGCCCACGCGGCCGCGAAGCTGGTGAAGCTGGGAAAGCCCGAACCTTTCCGCATTATATATTATCATAGTAGTTGCGTCCGGAACGTCGACGCCCACCTCGATTACTGTTGTAGAAACAAGACAATCGTATTCCTTAGCTTTGAACGCGGACATAATTTCATTCTTTTGCCTGTCCTTCATTTTGCCGTGCATAAGCGCGATGCGCACGGACGGCATTTTGCTTTGCAGCTCCCCGTAAAGCTCGGTTGCCGACATTACCGTCCCTTCGTCGTCGCCCTCTATCTTGGGACAGACAAAGTAGGTCTGGTTGCCGAGCTTAGCCTGTTCGGCAACGTATTTATACATATCCGAATACTTGCGTTCGGGAATTACCGAGGTTGAAATTTCCTGCCGCGACGCAGGCTTGTCCTTTATCGTAGTAATATCGAGGTCGCCGTAGAATATGAGTGAAAGCGTCCTCGGTATGGGCGTTGCCGACATAATCAGAACGTCGCACCCGTCACCTTTATCCGAGAGCGAAGCGCGCTGCGCAACGCCGAAGCGGTGCTGTTCATCACAGACGACGAAGGCAAGATTTTTGAAAACCACGTCGTTTTGAATTACCGCGTGTGTACCGCAGACTATGTTTATTTCCCCCGACGAAAGTCCTTTTTTTATTTCGCGCTTTTCGGCTGCGGGCGTTGAACCCGTAAGCGCGCTTACGGAAAATTCGGGAAAATATTTTTTGATAAGAATTGCGTTCTGGCGGGCAAGCACTTCGGTAGGCGCGACCATCGCCGCCTGATAGCCCGACTTTACCGCCATAAAAATCCCCGCGAGTGCGACCGCGGTTTTTCCGCTCCCGACGTCGCCCTGTAAAAGTCTGTTCATCTTACGGGGGGAATGAACGTTTGCGAAAATTTCGTCTGTTGCGTTTTTCTGCCCCGCGGTAAATTCAAATGGAAAGCGGGCAATAAACCCGTCAAGCTGTGCGCGGGTTACCGAATAAGGGTTAAGCCTTGCATCGTCCCGCCCTCCCTTTATAACCTTGAACGCGGATATAAGAAGGAAATATTCTTCCAGTGCGATGCGCGCGGACCCCTCGTCTATATCCCTTTTGCTTGCGGGCGAATGAACCTTTAAGTACGCCTCTTTAAGCGGCGTCAGCGAATATTTCTTTTGGAGAAAGGCAGGTATACAGCTTTCCGGCACAACATTTGAAAGTGCCTGCCTTATTGCCGTGCGGACTACGCCCTGCGTAAGCGAACCCGAAAGCGGGTATACGGGAATTATACCCTTTAAATGCGAATTTGCGCCCGAACGCTCGAACGAGGGATTGACCATAGAACAGCCCATACCGTACTTGTTCTGCACCCTGCCGTAGAAAAGATATTGTCCCCTTTCAAGCTTGCCTGCAACGTAAAGCTGGTTAAACCAGATTGCGGTAAAAATATGCCCGCCCTGCTGGCACATAGCCTTGACGTAAGGTCTTTTGGCGTAGCGGTTTACCTCTACGTTCAAAACCTCGCACGCCGTCAATATTACATCGTTATGATACGCATCCCTTAAAAGCGAAACGTGCGACATATCGAGGTAATCCCGCGGAAAATGACGGCAAAGCTCTTCAACCGTATGAATATTAAGTTTATTGAAGTCCTTTTCACGCTTTTCGGAAATGAACTTTAAGGAAGCAAGCTGCATAAAAATTTATAGGGAAGACTCCGTCTTCCCTTGTATTAATTAATTTACGTTGCGCACAAAAATCACACTTTTTACAAGCGGACTCAATTTGTCGAAACCTCGACCTCAGTAGATTGAATTGCCGCACGCGAGCATAGCGACGCTTTGCACACCTTATTGTAAAAAGTTTCAGATTATTATTGTGCAAATTACATAATAAGTTTGCCCTTATGATTGCGGCAAGAAAGGGCGAGGACAAATTTCTCAAAACAGCACAGTGCGCTGTTTTGTTGTCCGAGGTAAGCTTGCGCATAATGCAAGGCGCAAGCGATGACCGAACGCACTGTTTTCATTGCAGTGCGTGAGAAACGCCTTTCAAATCACGAAATTTTTATTTCGCAGAATAGAAATAAAAATTTGTGAACTATTCGAGTGAAACCATATAGTAGTAAACGGGCTGCCCGCCGTAATGCACGTCAACGTCACACTCGGGGAATTCCTCCGAAACCCTTTCGGAAAGTGCCGTTGCGGCTTCCTCGGTTACGCCTTCGCCGTAGTAAAGCGTAATCATTTCGTGGTCGTCCTTTTTGAGAGCCTTAATAAGCGAAATAGTTGCGTCGTCGACGTTGTTCGCCTTTGCAAGTATGCGCTTGTTGTCAAGTCCTATGATGTCGCCCTCTTTAAGCTTGAAGCCGTTCATCGTGGTATTTCTGACGGCGTGCGTGACCGAACCCGACGCAACGTTATCTATTGCGTGCGTCATATTTGTCTTGTTTTCGGGAACGGACTCCTCGGTATTGAACGCAAGCGCGGCGGCAAAGCCCTGCGGTACGTTTTTGGTAGGTATAACGTGGATAATGCGGTTGTTTACAAGTGCCTTTGCCTGCTCAGCCGCAAGAATTACGTTTGAATTATTGGGGAACACGAATACGTTTGAAGCATTGATTTTCTGCACCGCGTCCGCTATATCCTGTGCGGAAGGGTTCATCGTCTGTCCGCCCTCTATAACCCTGTCGCACATTAAATCCTTGAAAATTTCTTCAAGACCGCTGCCCGCACAAATTGCAAGCATACCCATCTCCTTCCTTTCGGCTTCGAGCTTGGCTTTTAAAGCGCGGTTCTCTTCAAGCATATTTTCTATCTTTAATCTGTCAAGCTCGCCCAGCTCCAACGCGTAGGTCAAAGCTATGCCGGGCGTGTTTGTGTGGACGTGAACCTTGACAAGTTCGAGGTCGCCGATACAGATAACCGAGTCGCCTATGCCCATAAGCTTTTCTTTAAGCTTATCAATGTCGGCAAGGGTAGTCATCTGTTTTAAGTGGATTATGAAAAATTCGGTGCAATACGCAAATTCGATATCGCCCAAATCGAGGTTGACTATATCCGAGTTATCCCCGAACAAATCATCATCGCTCTTTTTACCGTCCTGCGCTTCGGTGGGAATTGTGTCGGTACCTATATCCTCGCCCGTAATTGCGGCAAGGAAACCGCGCATTATGGTCATAAGCCCCACGCCGCCGGAGTCCACTACGCCAGCCTTTTTAAGAACGGGCAAAAGCTCGGGAGTCTTTGCGAGAGCCTCGTCGCCCACTTCGATAAGAGCGTTAAGGAAATCGACGAAATCCTTATTTTTTGAAGCAAGCTTACCCGCCGACTCGCTCATAAGTCTTATTACGGTAAGAATGGTTCCTTCCTTGGGGATGGATACCGCGCTGTAAGCAATCTTCGTACCCGCCTCCAACGCCTTTGCAAAGGTCTTGGTGTCGAAGCTGTCCTTAGTATCCTTTAAAACAGAACAAATCCCCCTGAAAATCTGGGAAGAAATTACGCCGGAGTTGCCGCGCGCGCCTTTTAGCGCGCCCTTGGAAACCGCGTCGCAAATTTCCTGAAAGCGGTTTGAAGAACACGCGTTCATTTCCTTGACGGCGGACTGCATTGTAAGCGACATATTTGTACCCGTATCGCCATCGGGTACAGGGAATACGTTGAGCGAGTCTACCTTCGCCCTGTTTATATCAAGCATTCTTGCACCGCTTGCAACCATTTTGCGGAACTCGGTGCTGTTGATGGTTTTTTGCATATTGCTCCTTGTAGATTAAACGAAATATTTAAAGAAAAGGGCTGTATCTAAAAAAAAGGAATATAGCCGCACTTGAAAAGTACGGCTTATAATTTAACCCCGATAATATTGACGTTCACGGTATCAACAATCATACCCGTGAATTTTTCAACCCTGTATTTAACGCTTTCTTTAAGGGACTCGGCAACGGCGTTTATGGATACGCCGTATTTAATAACAACGTAAACGTCGATAAAAATTCTGTCCCCGGAGGTAACGACCTTTATTCCTCGGCCGCCCGATTGTTTTTTTAAAAGTTCGGACAACGCAGCGGTAAAACGGCGCGAAACCGTTTCCACAATTCCGTAGCATTCGAGGGCAGCATTTTTAGCCACCTTTGCGATGGCTGCATCGGATATTGAAATTTTTCCGTATACGTTGCTTGTGTTAACTGCCATAATTTTACCTGTCTTCGTTTCTGTCCGAACATTATTGTATACTATTAATTATATATTTGCAAGAATATTTTTTGACTTTCCTTTAAATTATTTTGGAAAAAACAAAAAAAATTAAACTTTACAGCCGTTTTTAATTGATTTTTTGCAAATTGCGTGTTATATTTATTAAGTCGTTTAGGTAAACGGCTTTATTTTTCACTCATAAAAACCCACGGAGGTGTAATTATATGTCAAGAGTATGCAGCGTTTGCGGAAAAGGTCAGACGACGGGCAACAACGTAAGCCATTCAAAGAGAAGAACGAGAAGAACGTTTAAAGCAAACGTTCAGAAGGTTTCATACGTAGCGGAAGGAAAAACCGTTACGGGCTACGTTTGCACGAGATGCCTTAAAACCGTTGAAAGAGCGTAAGTTAATTTGTATTTTAAACGCCGTACTGCCAACCGCAGTACGGCGTTGTTATTATAAATCGGTTAACGGATATTTCCCAAATCGGCGCAACCCAAAAGTTTGGTTTTTGGTTGCGCCGTCGTTTGTTTACCCGACTACTTCTTTAAAGACGCGCGCAAAATTTTTGTAGCATAACTTTTCAAGGGTTTCCCCCTTTATTCCCCGCCCTTCGAGGTAATGAAGAAGTCGGGGCATTTTAGTGCAGTCCTCCAAATCGGGCGGGGCGGGTATTCCGTCGAAGTCCGAGCCGAACGCCGCGACGTCCTCGCCGCCGATATTTATTATATGCTTAAAATGCGCGAAAATACTTTCAAAGGTACTGCCTACGCCCAAAAAATCCTTACAGAAGTTTACGCCGACAACCCCGCCGCAGTCGGCGATTTTTTTTATTTGTACGTCGGTAAGATTGCGGGCAACCCCGTTTACGCAAGCGGCGTTAGAGTGACTTGCCACAATAGGTGTTTTACGCCCGCTTAGAATTTCGTCGGTACCGCCGTCCGACAGGTGCGAAATATCAACGATGATTTTAAGCCCGTCCAAAGCTTCTACAGCCTGCCTGCCAAGCCCCTTCAAACCGCGGCTCTCCCGCTTTGAAAAGTTGGGGATACCTCCCTCAAAAATCAGGTTAGGATACGCGAAAGTATTTTCAAAATTCCAGACGAGCGAAGCCATTCTCACTCCCGCTGCATAAAGAGACTTTAACTGAGCAAGGTCGGTCATAAAGCCGAGATTTTCAACCGTTAAAATACTCCCCGCTTCTCCGCCTTTTAAACAGCTTTCAAAACCGCCGAAATCAAGCACGGGTTTTATTCCGTGCTTTTTTATACATTCGCCGTAATACGAAAGATATTTTTCAAAGCGAAACGCGGCGTCGCCGCCCTGCGTAAAAATCGCAAAACATTGAACCGCGCATCCGCTTTTTTTAAGTTTTTCAAGATTAATCTGTAAATTGCAATCCGCAAGCGAAAGACCTTTATCAAAGCATTCCGTCAGCGTGTCGCAATGCAAATCAACGTATCGCATATTTTATTAAGGCACCTTACTTTCTGCAAATTTTCCTGAGTATAAAACGAATGGGTTTCGGCGGTTTTACGCAGATAACGGTCATACTTCTACCTCGTTAATTACTATAAGGGCGATACCCTTTACTTTAAGGTATGCCGAACGGCTTTGGCAGATATTTGAAATGCCCCTGCACTCGCCGTAAGAGATAACCTTAGGATAAGAATATTTAAGCCCTTTACTGTCTATTATATGCAAGGCTCCGCCGAAAGGTAACACGGAAAACGTCCTGCCGCAGTATTGCCCGAGGCATATAGTGCCGCTATCGGGAAAAATAACCGAATTATTATTGTACATTTTACACCTTGCGCCTGCGCCGAACGCGCGGTACAAAAGCTGCAAATTGCCGAGAAAATGGTCTTCCCTTCCCCCTCCGCCGCCGTACATTTCTATCTCGTCCGCGCCCCTTTCCAAAAGTTTGGAAAGAGCTATTTCCCCGTCTGTAAAGTTCTTTTCGGCGGGATAAACCTCTTCGGGCGCGGGGTCGGGAATTTCGCCAAGGCTGTCGAAGTCGCCCACGTTTTTATCTATGCGCACCCTGCCCTTAGCCCAGCGGTACGCCCCGTCACAGCAATATACCTCCGCACCGCCAGCGTCTATTTTGCCCGAATAGGGTTCGCCGTTAAGTAAAATTATACCTTTCATTTTTTCAACTTGGAAATTACGTCAGTCCAATCTTGTGAGTTGAAAACCGTGGAACCTGCAACCAAAACGTTCGCGCCCGCGTCGCGGATATCCTTCGCGTTCTGAACAGTTACCCCTCCGTCGATTTCTATATCCAAATCGGGACATCCGATAGACGTGGCATACTGCCGCGCCTTTTTAATTTTTTCCATAACCTCGGGAATAAACTTCTGTCCGCCGTAGCCGGGGTATACGGACATTAACAGCACCATATCGCAAAGCGGAAATACGGGAAAAATATTTTCAACGGGAACGTCGGGGTTTACCACCGCGCCGCACTTTACGCCGTAAGACTTTATGAGGCGCAAGGTTTCTTCAAGATAAGTGTCAGAAATTTTTTTGCACGCCTTGTAGTGTACGGTTATAATATCAGCACCCGCCTCCGCAAAAAATTTTATCTGGGTTTTGGGATGCTCTATCATAAGATGCGCGTCCAGCGGAAGTTTGGTTAAAGGACGGATGTTTTTAATCATCTGACCGCCGAAGGTTATAGGCTCGACAAAGCTTCCGTCCATAACGTCGCAGTGAATTAAGTCTGCGCCGCACGCCTCTAATTTTTTTATCGTTTCGCCCATAACGGAAAAGTCCGCAGACAAAATCGAAGGTGCTATTTTTGTAATCATATTTTTCATCCTTATTTTTTGTTTACCGAACCGCAAAGAAGCGAACAAGACAAGGCGAACGAGCATTTACGAGGGGAGTTTACTTAACGGTAAACGACCCGAAATAATGCGCAGTTCAACGCAGTATTGTGACGCTTATATGCGGTTAGTTATTTTTTAAGTGATTGGCCCTTAGCTGTCCGCATGCCCCGCCGATATCGTTACCCATACTTCTTCGCAGCGTTGCGGAAAGTCCGCCCTTTTCCAACAGTCCCAAAAAACGGTAGGCTTGCTTTTCGGTTACCGTGTTTAAGTCCCTTTCCTTGACCTCGTTAAGGCGTATTAAATTGACGTGGCAGGGCTTGCCTTTAAGAAGTTTGACCAAGCCTTCGGCGTGTTCCGCGTCGCAGTTTTCGTCTGCTATAAGCGAGTATTCAAAAATGTATCTTCTGCCCGTCTTTTCAAAATAATATCCGCACGCCTTTAAAATTTCCGCAATAGAGTATTTCTTTGCTATTGGCATAGTCCGTGCGCGCCCTTCGTCGGTAGTCTGGTGCAGGGAAATGGTTAAATTCACGGGCAAACCCTCGTCGGCAAGGCCGTAAATTTTAGGCACAAGCCCGCAGGTGGAAAGCGAAACGTTTCTCGGAGAAATATTTATTCCGCCCTCCGCCGAAACGTTTTTTAAAAAAGCTACGACGTTTGCATAATTGTCGAGCGGCTCTCCGCTGCCCATTAAAACGATATTGGTTACCGCCCTTTTCCCTGCCGCTTTTGCGTGAAGCGCGTTGACCGTAAGAACCTGACAAAGAATTTCGCCCGAGTTTAAATTTCTTACCAGCCCGCCGAGGGTGCTTGCACAAAACTTACAGCCCATACGGCAACCTACTTGCGTTGACACGCACTGGGTGTTTCCGTAGTTATACTTCATCAGCACCCCCTCGATAACGTTTCCGTCGGAAAGCTCAAACAGGTATTTTTCCGTTCCGTCGGCTGAGGTAAGCGTCTTAATTATTTTGACAGGCTCGTCCTCGTATTCTTGCAATAGCTTTGAACGAAGCTCTGACGGAATATTTATACCCGAAATTTTCTTGCCCCTCGTCAAGCCGTCGTAAAGCTGTTTTGCACGGAACTTCTTTTCGCCCAAGGAGAATATTAAATTTTCAAGCTCTTCAAAGCTTAAATCCTGCAAAATTTTTTTCATAAAGCTCCGTCCGTTAATTTGTTTTATTAAAGCTTGTTACGAAAAACCCTGCGCCGAGAGAGATATGCGGAAGGAATTGCAAACCGAATTTCGTCTTGCGGTGGGCAAGAGGGCTGTCGAGAATATCAAGCGAGTATTCCTTATGATTTTGCAAAAACGAATAGACGACGCTGTCGTTCTCCTCAGGCAACACCGAGCAGGTGGAATAAAACAGTTTGCCGCCGCTTTTAACGTAGCGTGAACAGTTTTCCAAAATTGCAAACTGAATTTTATTTAGTTCGGCTATATCCTCTTCTTTTCTGAAAAGCTTTATGTCGGGATTTTCGTTAATTACCCCCGTACCCGAACAGGGGACGTCGCAAAGGACGGCGTCGAAAGCGTTTTCAAATTCAGGTTTAAACTGCGACGAGTCCGCCTGCATTGCGGTTATATTTCTCGCGCCCATTCTCTGCGCGTAGGAGTTGATAAGCTCCACCCTGTGCGGATGCAGCTCGCACGAAGTGACAACGCCGCACTTCCCCGAAAGAAGAACGGACTTGCCGCCGGGGGCGGCGCACGCGTCAAGCAATTTTCCGCACGCGGGAATTAAGTTACAGATTGCAACCGAACCCACGGACTGAAACGTATAATCGCCTGAGAAGAATCCCTCGTCGCGGGTAAAGTTTTTGAAAATGAAAACATTTTCAAACGGCGTAGCTATATGCTGTTTGTCAAGGTATTTTTCTTCTTTTCCCGTAAACCGCACGCACACGCCCTGTGACGGCGCGGAAAGAATTTCTGCCGCTTCCCCCTTGTAGCTGCGCCTTAATTTTTTAACGAGCCATATCGGGGAGCTTGTTTCAAGCGAAATTTTTTCTTCCGCTTTTTCGGGAAGGGCGGGAATTTTATACGAACGCAGAAAAGCGTTTACGAAGCCTTCCGTCCCCTCTTTGCCGAGTTTTTTAACAAGCTCTACCGCGCTGTCCACAACCATATAATCGTGCTTGTCCATAAATTCAAGCATATACAGCGCAATTTTCAAGATTATTTTAACCGTACTTTTGGGCGGTTTTTTTGTATTTGCCCCTATAATATGCGTGAGATAAATATCTTTTTCAAGCACCCCGTAGCAAATTTTTACCGTGCGCGCCTTATTGATATACTCGATAGGCGTTTCCGCTATGGACTGTTTTAAGTATTTACCCCCTTGATATACCTTGGTCAATATTAAATAGGGGTCGTATATTGGATTAGTCAAGCCTGTCGCCCGCCTTTATTTTTCTGCCGTTGACAAAATCGGCGGCGGTCATTTTTTTACCGCCTGCGAGAAGCAGCTCTTTAACAACTATCCCGCCCCGCCCGCATTTGACGGTTATGCCGCGTTTGTCGGCACATATTACCGTACCAATCGCGCCGTCCGCGTCCGTTTCTTCGGCTTTTAAAATATTAAGAACGTTTCCGTTGAAATTGCAATAGGCCATCGGCTGGGGATTCATTGCGCGGATTAGACGGCATATATCCCCCGACGAATGCGAAAAATCAATCTTCCCGTCCTCTTTTTGTATCTTTTTGCAATAGGTGGCTTTTGCGCTGTCCTGCATCAGCAGCTGTGTCTGTCCGCTTTGGATAAGCTCCACCGCATCGACAGCCGCCTCAGCCGAAAGCGAGGAAAGGGCGTCCTGCAATTCGCCGTAAGTCTTGTTGCCGATTTCACACCTTTTAACGAGAAGTATATCCCCCGTATCGAGCGAAAGCTCGGTCTTCATAACGGTAACCCCCGTATGCGTTTCCCCCGCGAGTATTGCCGACTGAATGGGCGAGGCACCGCGGAACCGAGGTAAAAGGGACGCGTGCATATTCCATACGCCCGAAGGGAAACAGTCCAACACATCCTGCGTTAAAAGCTGACCGTAGGCACAGGTTATCATTATATCCGCGCCGAGGGCTTTAACCTCGGTTGCGTGTTCCCTTATCCTGTTGAAGTCGAAAACGGGTAAACCGAGTTCGCTCGCCTTGACCTTTACGGGCGTGGGCGTAAGAATTTTTTTTCTGCCGACAGGCTTGTCGGGTTGGGTAATCACTGCGCATAGACCGAACTTTTCGTGAAGGGCGCACAGCGCGGGAACGGAGTATTCGGGCGAGCCTGCAAATACAATCTTCATTTATTACCTCTTAATCTAATATTACCGAGCGCGCCCCTGATTGCGGGACGCATTTTTTCAATTTGTTATTCTTTTCAATCCTCTTCGGGTAAATCGTAAACTTCTATTGCCTTGTCCGTATACAGTATGCCGTCGAGGTGGTCAAGCTCGTGACAAACGGCGCGGGCAAAAAATCCTTCCGCCGTGAGCTTGTGTTTTTTACCCTTGCGGTCGCGGTATTCCGCTTTGACCTTGTTGGGGCGCGTAACCGTGCCTTGCTTGCCCTTAACCGAAAGACAGCCCTCGGGACCAGTCTGCTCGCCCTTGGTTGAAAATATTACGGGATTTACCATCTCGAAATACCCCTCTTCCACGTCGATGACGACAACGCGCTTTGCAATGCCTATCTGCGGCGCGGCAAGCCCCGCGCCCTGTTCCGCACGGACGGTTTCCTTCATATCGTCCAAAAGCGAGGCAAGCTCGCCGTTGAAGCTTTTGACCTCCTCGCACCTTTGTCTTAAAACGGGTTCGCCCGTCTGTACTACGAATTTTCTCATAACCACACCTTGTTAAAATTTTATAATAACTTGTTTACGATAAATTAATCGGGTTCTCTTCCACGTAAACCAGACAGTTTGCCGAAGTATTTTTAACTGCTATATCGTAAATTTTATCAATAAGCGCGTAACCTTTCAGGCGCATTAAAACCTGATAGCGCAGCTTGCCCTGTATCTTTTTTATCGGCGAATGCATCTTATTGAAAAAGATAAATTCGTCCGGATGCGTTTTCCGCAATTCATCGATTGAAAAGTAAACGTTTTTCAACGCTTCCAAAGCGGCGTCCCCCTTTTCGGAGGTAACCATAACCCTGCAAATAAGCGAATAGGGCGGAAAGCCCGTCGCCTTACGCAAGGAAATTTCGTTGTTGAAAAATCCTGCATAGTCGTAATTCGTGGCGTAGCGCAGTATGTAATTTTCGGGCGAACAGGTCTGCAAAACCACTTTGCCCGCTTCGCCCGAACGCCCGCTTCTGCCCGAGACCTGCGTTATAAGCTGAAAGGTTCTTTCCCCGCTTCTGTAATCGGAAAAATGCAGACTCATATCCGCGTCGAGTATTCCCACCAGAGTTACAGAGGGGAAGTCGTGTCCCTTTGCTATCATCTGCGTCCCTACGAGAATGTCGGCTTTCTTTTCCGAGAACTGTTTCAATATGTTGTAATGCCCGTCCTTACCCGAAACAGAGTCGTTATCCATACGGATAATGCGTGCCGAAGGGAAAAGCGTTTTTAAGTCGGAAACGACTTTCTGGGTACCCGTACCGTTATATAAAACGTGCCTGCCCCCGCAGTCGGGACATGCTGTAAGCATACGGTACTTCGCACCGCAATAGTGGCACTTCAAACAATTTTCTTCGCTGTGGTAGGTTAAGGTAACGTCGCAGTTTTCGCATTTGGCTACGTAGCCGCAGTCGCGGCACATAACCGTTTTAGAATATCCGCGTCTGTTTAAAAATATAATTGCCTGGTTTCCGCTTTTAAGCGTTTCGTCAAGCTCTTCACGCAACGCCTTGGAAAAAACCGTGTTGTTGCCTCTTTTTACTTCCCTGCGCATATCGGCGATTATAATTTCGGGCAGGGGCTTTTTGTTTATACGTTCTGTAAGGGTTATAAGCCCGTACTCTCCCCCGCTTGCCTTTACGTATGTTTCAACCGACGGGGTAGCACTGCCGAGAACTAATTTCGCGCCGTTGTACTCCGCACGCATTTTAGCAATTTCCACGGTGGAATAGCGTGGCGCGGATTCGCTCACGTATGAAGAGTCGTGTTCTTCGTCGATTATAATCGCGCCTATATTTTCAAGCGGCGCAAAGACCGCGCTGCGCGCGCCTATGGCTATCTTCGCCTCGCCAGAACGGAGCCTTTGCCATTCGTCGAACCTTTCGCCCGCGGAAAGACCGCTGTGCAAAATCGCAGCCGCCCCGCCGAACCTGCCGCGAAGCTGCATAAGCATCTGCGGAGTCAGCGAAATTTCGGGGACGAGAAAGATAGCCGTCCTGCCCCTTTGGATTTCGCGGGCGATGACGCTTAAATATATTTCCGTTTTGCCGCTGCCCGTAACGCCGTGAATGAGATGAACTGTTTTTTCCGAGCATTCTATTTCTTCAAGCGCGGACTGCTGGGCGGGGGTTAACGTCCTTGCTTCGCCCGCGGCGGGAAGTCCCGCGAAAGGATTTCTTGCAACCTTACGCTTTTCAATTCTTACCGCACCCTTGTCCGCAAGCGAATTTACCGCACCGCGGCCGAACGTATCGCACAGGTGCGTATATTCGCACTCCCCTTTTTCTTCAATAAAGCTCAGTGCCTGCGCCTGTTTTTTTGCGGAAGCCGAAAGCTTGATATCCGCGCTTACGAAAACCGCATAGTTTTTGTACGCCTCGCGCACTTTGCCGAGCCGCATTTCCGAGGGTAGAAAAAGCCTGAGCGCGACCGCCTTTGGTACGCGGTAGCGGGAAGAAATTTTCTGCATAAGCGAGAAGCATTCGGGAATAAGCGCGGGCTGCTCGTCGAAAATTTCGGCTATGGGTTTTACCTTTTCGGGAGAATATGCCGAAGCGCGGCTTACGCCTATGACGAAGCCGTCTATAACACGCCCCCCGAAAGGAACCTTTACCCTGCTGCCGACTTTTACGCCGTCGGGGCAGGAATACTCGAAAATTCTGTCCACCTGACTGTGGGCTATATCAACGATAACCTGTGCAAACAAAACAATACCTTGAAAACTACTGCGGTTTTCAGATGAAAACCGCAGCAAACATTAGTCTTTAGTGCATTTGATTTTTCCGTCGGCAATCTCCTGACACGCAACGGAGATTTCTTTGAGGTACTCCTCCGCGTTGGGTCCTTTTGCCATATGCTGTTCAAGAATTTGTCTTGCGCGCTTTGACGCTACGACGCAAAGGCAATATCTTGAAACGGGCTGCCCGTCTGTGCCGAGTTTGTCGATTAAAACGTCTACCGAAGGTTGATTTATCATAGCTTCTCCTTTATCGCTTACTTTTGATTATTTTTTCTATTTCCGCGACGGCGGTTTCAAGGTCGTCGTTTATTACCGTAAAGTCGTAACAGTCCTTTTTTGAAAGCTCGTATTCCATACGCTTTACGCGCTTTTCGATAGTTTGCATATCCTCGCTTCCGCGTTTGATAAGGCGGGCTTTCAGCTCTTCTACGCTGGGCGGCAAAATCATTATCAAAATAGCTTCGGGATGCGCCTTTTTCGCTTGGAGCGCGCCGTCCACCTCTATTTCCAGAATTACGTCGTGCGTTTTAAGCTGTTCTTCGACAAAAGCTTTGGGCGTGCCGTAAAAATTATCGAAGTGGTTGGAATATTCCAAAAATCCGCCCTCTTCAACCATATCCGAAAACTTCTGCTTGGATATAAAGAAGTAGGAAACCCCGTCTTTTTCGCCCTTGCGGGGCGCGCGGGTCGTGCAGGAAATGCTCAGCGCAAAGCTGCCTTTTTTTAAAAGCTTTTTGACAATTGTCCCCTTGCCTACGCCCGAAGGACCTGATAAGATAATAAGTTTATGTTTCATAGAAGTAAAAAATTATCGGATATCTATAAATGCGGAGATGCGGGCAAGACAAGTAACGCGCGTATTTTTCGAGGGAGCATACACAAAAGTGTGTAACCAAAAAAGCATTAGCGCGACGCCGTATTGCAAAGCATATTAGCATTTATTCTACGTTCTGGACTTGTTCGCGCACCTTTTCGATTTCGTTTTTAAGCGCGAGTCCCAGTCTGGTTATTTCAAGGTCGTTGGACTTAGAACATATCGTATTCGTTTCGCGGTTAAATTCCTGAACGAGAAAATCGAGCTTTCTGCCGACTATCTCTTCCTTGCAGATTTCCCTGAACTGCGATATATGCGAATGAAGGCGTGTAAGCTCTTCGTCAATGTTGCTTTTGTCGGCAAACAGCGCGGCTTCCGTCAAAAGCCTGCCCTCGTCAACCTCGACGCCTTCTAAAATTTTTTTCATTTTGGTTTCGAGCTTGGTTTTGTAACCTTCCGCAACGAGAGGCGCGCGTTTTTCCACGTCGCTTACAAGACGCTCTATCGTGTCCATTCTTCTCAGCATATCGTCTTTAAGCTTTGCACCTTCCGTACTGCGCATACCGTTCAGATTTTCCAGCGCGCAGCCCAAAGCGGTTTTAAGTGCGTTTATACATTCGTCGTCGGCGGAACAAGAGTCCTCCGCCTTGATAACGTCGGGATAACGCAAAATACCCGTTACAGAAAAATCGTCCGCGGCGTCGGGGAAAAGGCTTTTTATCCGCCTTGCCGCCTCCGCGTATGCGGTTGCCGTACTTTCGTCAAGGTAGAGCGAACGCTGCTTGTCACGCTTGTCCGAAAAGCCGATGAACACGTCGGCGTGTCCGCGGGTAAGCTTTTCGCGGACAATGGAACGCATAACGTCCTCATACGCGACGAAAAGGCGGGGACACTTTACGGAAACGTCAAGGTAGCGGTTGTTTACCGTTTTTACTTCGGCGGTAAGCTCTATCCCGCCCTCTTTATATTCGCCCCTGCCGTAACCGGTCATCGACAACATACGAAACCCCTCTTGCTATGGTTTTAATTATATTAATTATAGCAAGATATTTTAAAAAATACAAGCAGAATAAGTTCACAAATTTTTGTTTCTATTACGTGGAACAAAATTTTCGTGATTTTATAGGCTATGCATCCCTTTGCACGCCTCAAATAAAAATTCCAGATAAAAGCCGCAGGTATGCACAATGGGTGCGCTTACCAAAAAGCGTCATTTCGTTGCGCCGTGAAATTAAATACGGCTAAGCAAAATAAAATATGCGTTTAATAGTCTTCGCTGTAATCGGAATACGCGCCGCGCGTCCGCGTGGTTATGACGTGGTAACGGTTGCCGGTATCGACCTCGAACAGCGTATAGGGCTGTGAGGACGAAGCTATTTCCCCCGAAATTTCAGAAAAATAAGCCATACTGCCCGCGCACATAATTATGGGTATACCGTAAAGATAGGAATACGCGCGTATCAGTAGCGGCGGGATAGGATTTTTCAACTCCTCCATAAATACCGCGATTGCGTTGCAGCCGCAAAGCGACAACGCCTTTATACCGTCGGGGAACATCAAATCGTTTTCTATGCACAGCCCGATTTTATATCCCCCCACCGAATACACGCCGAGTCCCGCTCCGCTTTTATAGTCCTCGGTGTCGATGACGTGGTTCATATCCGATATACCCAAAAGCTTGCCTTTGTCCGCAACGGAAACCGACTTGCGGAGTACGCCCCTGCTTTTTGTTTTACAACCGCACAAAACGCCGCAGCCCGATTTTTTTGAAAGCCGCGCCGCATCCTCGAATTTATCCGTTAAGCCTTTAAGCTCGCTTTCGTAATCCACGTCGCCAAGCCCCTTAAAGCCGAACAGAGCCACGTCGCAATCGGGTAAGTCCTTAACGTCCTTTACGGCGTTATCCGCCACTACGCAAAATATCATACCATACATTTTATTTTAGTTTGAAAAAATGTGTTAAAAGGCAAGTCCGTTACATAAAATATTTTATCTTACCTATTAAAAACGAGAGGTGTAACGTGAAAAAATTTATCTGTATTTTACTTATCGTATGTGCTGCCGTGGCAACGCTTTCGCTTACGGCGTGCGGCAAACAGTCCGCCAAAGTCAGCGAATACGAAATATTCGCCATTTACGACAGTGAAAACCGTTCGCTTAAAGGCACGGTGGACTTTACGTACTACAACAATACCGACAACGAGATTTCCGACCTTAAATTCAACCTTTACGGCAACGCCTTCCGCGAGGGTTCGGCGTTTGCGCCCGTTTCGCAAAGCTATGCAAACAAGGCGTACTATAACGGTGTTAATTACGGCGGTATGACCGTGGAAGCGGTTGAAAACTGTACGGGCTGGAACGTAGGCGGCGAGGACGAAAATATACTTACCGTTACGCTGCTGACCCCCGTATATCCCGAAGAGAACGTAAAAATAACCATAAGCTACACGTTAAACCTCGCGCTTATAAACCACCGCACGGGGGTTACCGAAAACACGGTAAACCTCGGCAATTTCTACCCCGTGCTGTGCGCTTACAGCCGTGAAGGATTTGTGGAATGCCCCTACTATTATTGCGGCGACCCTTTCCTTTCGGAATGCGCAAATTATAAGGTAACAATCGATTTGCCCCCTGAATATGTTGCGGCTACCAGCGGAAAACTTGACAGCGAAAGCACCGCAGCCGGCAGAAAGAAGTGTACCTATGAATTAAACAACGCCCGTGACTTTGCGATAGTGTTATCCGACAAGTTCCAGACTGCGACGCAGAACGTGAACGGCGTTGACGTATGCTACTACTATTATTCGGACACAAACCCGCAGGTAAGCCTTTCCGCAGCCTGCGAAAGCGTTAAGTATTTTTCCGAGGCGTTCGGCTCCTACGTATACCCCACACTTTCCGTAGTGCAGACGGGCTTTTGCTACGGCGGTATGGAATATCCCGCACTTACTATGATAAGCGACGACCTCGATTCCGACAACAGCGTGTACACGATAGTCCACGAAAACGCGCATCAGTGGTGGTACGCTATGGTCGGCAGCGACCAGCTTAACTGCGCCTGGCAGGACGAAGGGCTTGCGGAATACAGTACGCTGCTGTTCTTTGAAAACCACCCCTCCTACGCGTTTACCCGCACGGGAATTATAGGCAGTGCAACAAAGGCTTACAGGGCTTACTATTCCGTATACAACCAGATTTTCGGCGAAGCGGACACGAGTATGAACCGCCACCTTAAAGACTATGAAAGCGAATACGAATATTCCAACATCGCTTATAACAAGGGGCTTATACTATTCGATACCCTGAGGCAGTCGATAGGCGACGAAAAATTTATGGCGGGACTTAAATCATACTTTACCAAAAACGTTTACAAAATTGCTTCATACGAGGATTTGTGCGGCTGCTTTATCAGCGCGGGCGTGGATTTAGAGGGCTTTTTCTCATCCTTCGTAGAGGGGAAAATAGTAATTTAGTCTGCCCCTGTTTTTGGAAGCGGGCAAGACAATGAGCGCGCGTATTTTGCGTAAGAAACGTACACAGAGGTATGTAACAGCGCAAAAGAGTAGACGCGGCAAAGTATTGCAAAGCTTACGGAAACAAACTTTTTTTAACTTTTAGTTGCAAATTGAAATATAATGATATATAATAAAAATATCTAAGAAAAATTTTAATTCAAGGAAGCCTGAAATGGACCCAAGTAGTAATTATTTTTCAAACTATATGCGATAAGATTTTTCCGTACAAATGCGAAACAATATGATTTTGTTAATGCACGGAATTTTCCGTGCATTTTTTTAACAAAATTTTATTGAGGATAAAGCTATGGTTAAATTCTTTTTAACGAACGGCGGACGCGCACCCGAACAGATTGAAAGCTTTAAAGACAAGTGCTGGATTGATTTGGTAAACCCCAGCGACGACGAATGCGACGACGTGGCAAGGGCTACGGGCATACCCGAAGATATGATTAAAGCCGCACTCGACGAAGAGGAACGCGCGCGTACCGAGTTTGACGACGGAAACTGCATGTTCTTAGTGGACTGCCCCCTTATAGAAGAGGACGACGGAAGCGACAGCTATACCACCCTTCCCCTTGCAATAATTTACAACGGCAAATGTATAGTTACCGTTTGCCTTAAAGGCAACACGGTATTGAAAGATTTTATTACGGGCAGGGAAAACGTGCGCACTGACACCCCCGTACACTTTACGCTGAAATTTCTTTTGGGGAATGCGAAAAGGTTTTTGTACTGCCTTAAACAAATTGACAGAAAGACCCGCCGTATCCAGAGCGAGATGGAAAAAACAATGCGCAACAGCGAAATTATCCAATTGCTTGATTTACAGAACTCGCTTGTCTACTTCTCCACCTCGCTTAACTCGAACGAGAGGGTACACGAAAAGCTGTTTAAAGTTGAGGGCGTAAGCTCGCGCGAGGAATACGTTGACTTGTACGAGGACGTAATAATAGAAAGCAAACAGGCAATTGAAACCTGTAACATTTACAAAAACATTTTAAGCGTGACGATGGACGCATACGGCTCGGTAATTTCAAACAACGCCAACGACACGATGAAAAAGCTTACTATAATTACCATTCTTTTGGCAATACCTACGATGATTGCGGGATTTTGGGGAATGAATATGCCCGTACCGGGCGAAAACGGCGTGGCGTTTTACCAGACGCTTTGGTTCTGGCTGGTAGTCGGCGCGACCGTCGTACTGACTGCGGTTATCGGAATTTTCCTGTTAAAGGGCAATCCCCTTAAAAATAAACAGCTTAAACAGAAGAAAAAGAAAGATAAAAGAGATAAGCGTTCCGCTTAACCAATGTATCTT
>CAJUKJ010000004.1:42890-112396 GCA_910587365.1 uncultured Christensenellaceae bacterium
AATTGCCAATCAAGACACAAACAAATTTCCAATCAAGCTAAGCGTTCCGCTTAACCAATGTATCTTAATTGCCAATCAAGACACAAACAAATTTCCAATCAAGCTAAGCGTTCCGCTTAACTAATTTAAACAGATATATCTTAATTACAATATGCCTATACTTCAATACGTTTGTAAAAACTGTAAAAAGAGCTTTGAGGAGCTTGTTAAAAAATACGACGAACCCGTAACTTGTCCCGTCTGCGGCAAACCCGCCGAAAGATGCTATTGCGGGGAAATGTATTCCTCAACGGGGAAACCCGTAAAAAAGTGCAGCGGACATTGCAGTACCTGCGGCGGCTGCAAGTAAGCGTTGGCAAAAAAACAGACACCCTGGCGGGTATTTACCCGCCAGGGTGTAATTTTTTATATTTCGCCGTCTTCGTCGCCGTTATCCTCTTCAAATAACTCTATGGCCTGCATTAACGTATTCGCCCTGCCGGTTTCAAGATATTCCACTATGAACATCAAATCATCCCAATACTTTTTGTCAATAAATTCCCCGTATCTGTATTCGAGCATTTTCTCCCTTGCTTCCGCTTCGATAAGCTTTTTCCCCCTGTCGCCGCGCTTGATTTCCCTGTACTTATTTGCAAATTTAAGGAAAATGCCGACTTCGGGGGCGGTAAAATCTTCCAGCCCGCGCACCCTATCCCACCAACATTGCGCATTCTCTTTCAATTGCTGAACCGCTTCCTCTTGATTGTCATAATAAAAGTGAATAAATTCTATTTCTTCCTTTTCAACATACAATTGGCGCAAAATCGACGCTATTTCGTATGAATTCATAAACTTCGGAAATTCATCTGACATCATTATACCTCCTAAAAAAATAAAGTGTGCTTCAACGAAGCACACCCGATATGCGCTTCATTGACCCATAAAAAGTATGAATATAAAACACTCACCGACTTTTTAAAACGCATACCTACAAGATTATGCGTCGGTTAATGTTTTCTATTCTTTTATTCTTTTTATGGGCGTCAATTTAATTTTAACACACGTTATTTAAAATTTCAAGTCAATACGGTAGACTTTAAGCAAGTTTTTTGTATATAATACTAATAATTAAAATAGACAAATAGAGCAAACTAAACTTTATGAACATTCTTACTTACGTCGAAAACAAGAAAGAAAGCTTTGAAAAAAGCCCGTTCAACCGCGTTGACGCGGTTATACTGTGCTGGCTTTCATACTATACCTACCCCGATTACCTTAAAGGCAAAAAGAGCGTTGCCCTAAAAGATTTCGATAAGTACGGTCTGTTGCCCGACAAACAGATGTATGCGGAAGCGTTCAATCCGAGAGGCAGTAAAAAGCTTTTTAAGCTTTTGGAAAAGAGTCCGAGGTTTTGCAATATTAAATTCTGCGACTACCGCGACGAACGCGACGAGGCGCAGGAAAAGCAGTTTGCGGCGATATGTATAAGGATAATGAAGCACAAGTACTTTGTGGCGTTCCGCGGAACCGACCCGTCGTTTACGGGCTGGAAGGAAGATTTTAATTTGGCGTGCTGCTATCCCATCCCCTCGCAGGCAACCGCAGCTGAATACCTGAGTGCGGAAATGGAAAAATTCCCGGACAGACAATTTTATGTCGGCGGACACTCCAAAGGCGGAAACGTAGCGGTATATGCCGCGGTTAACGTAGATAAAAGCTTGCAGGAAAGAATTTTAAACGTTTACAACTTCGACGGTCCCGGCTTTTTAAACGACGTTTACATTGAAGACGGTTACGAAAATATTGCCGACAAAATAATTAAGATAGTTCCGCAGTCATCGTTCGTGGGAATGCTGTTGGAAACGCGCGACTGCTATTCGATTATAAAGAGCCGTAACCTTAGCATTTTACAGCACGACCCCTTTTCCTGGAACATAAAGGACGACGATTACTGCTATTTAAATGACAGGTCGAAATTTTCGATAAGGCTTGAAAGGGCAATAAATAAATGGCTTGAAGAAATTCCCATAAACGAGCGGGCGCGTATGATAAAAATGGTTTACGGGGCTTTGACTACTTTGGGTATGCGCGACTTCAACGAATTTGTGCGCACCCTTTACAAGCAGATACCCGCGCTGTATAAGCGGTATAAAAATCTTGAACCCGACGACCGCGTTTTCTTCGACGAAAAGATAACAAGGCTTAAACAGCTTTTCGACAACAAACAAAATTAGTACCTCATTAAATAAAATGGCGTTGCGGCTTGAAGCCGCAACGCCATTTATTTTCTGTTACCGTCCTTACCGTAAAGGATTGTATCGCTTTGTATATACCGCGCTTCGCCGTTAAGCGTGTAGGCAATCCTCGCACAGTAATAGCATTCCTCTTTGACCTCGGCAAGTATACTTGTTTTATTTTCCTTGCCTAAGCTTATTGACACAGTATCCACTTCCGCCATTCGGGCAACGTCGTTGGTATATTCGTGCGACGAATAAAGCGTTAACGTTACGGGGAAAGCAGTGCTTCCCAACGAAAACTCTTTCTGCGCGACCGCAGTAATGCTTCCGTCGCCGTTACCCTTCATTCTTACGGATAAAAACACGAAGGCGTTTCCTCCGCCGCACGAGGCTGCAAACATACAGCAAGCCGAAAGCATTAAACAGCATAAAACCGCAAAAAGCTTTTTCATTTTTTTCTGCCCCTCAATAAAAATATAAACAACGCCGCCAATACCGCAATGAAAAGCGCGAGGAATACCGAAAGAATTATCATCGGCGTATTGCTTGGGATGGACACTATCCACACGGTCGCGCTTGTGTCGTATGCTGCGTCCTTGACCGCATAGACTATTGTAATTATTAACCCGACGAGCGCGGCAAGCGCGCACGCGCCTATTGCGCAAAGCGATAAAAGCTTTTTTCCGCCAACGGGCTTTTCTTGTTGCGCACTTTCTTCCGCGTTAGATACGGGGGTCTGCAAAAGCTCGTTTGCGCCTATCCCGAACGCACGGCAGATATTTGTTATCTGTGCGAACGACGGCGTGCTTTTGCCCGCCTCCCACCGCGATACCGTCTGACGGGAAACGTTTAAAAAATCTGCAAATTCCTGCTGGGACATATTGCTTTCGTTCCTCAGCATTATAAGTTTTTCACGGATATTCATTATAAGAAGTATAGCATTAAACGATATTTTTGTCAAACCCGCCGCCTGCGGGGTTTACGGTTTTATATTGCAAACCCCGCGGCGGCGGGCTTTGCTTTGAAAAAAATTTTTTTCTTAATGTATATTATTCATTTCCTGCGTCAATAAATTTTTGCGTAAGGAGGTCGGATATGAGGTTTTTGAAGCTGCTTTCGGTATCAATTCTTGCCGGTGCGTTTATTGCCGCTTTGGTAATACTGCCAGCAAAGCTTTGTTTCAGCGGCGGAGAAAGCTACGTATTCTTCTGCGGCGACAGCTCGAAAAATTGCCGTGAGGTCATAGTTTACCGCAACGCGGCGTTTAAGAAGCTGACGCTTCGCAATGTTTGCGGGGAAAGCACTGTTTACAGCGAGTTCGACTTAGACGGATACCTTAGTTCGGTCGGCGGCGAGGTAATTTTCGTTGAAGAGCTTTCGGACAGCGTAAACTACTACTGCAAAGCAAACCTGCCTTACTCAGTTATTCTCTACGGCGAGGAAATAAACCTGCACGTCTGCGTAAGAGCCGACAGCGTTAAAGTAGCTTCGCCGATAATTTTCGGCGGGTACTGAATAAAATTTAAAACCGCTGTCAATATCAAAATTGTAAGGAGTTAAATTATGAAAGAAGAAAACAAAAAAAACAAAAAGAAAATTTTACTGACCTACCTGATTCTTGCAGCGTGTCTGCTTGTAATCGCAGCCGTTACCGTGACGGTAGTCCTTACGGTAACACGCAAACCTGCCGACAACATTATCGACAGTAATCAGCCCGGCGGCGATAAGGACGACGATAAGAACCCTGGCGGCAACACGGGGGATGACGACGACAATAATGGCGACGATGACAATAAAGACGACCAGCCCACCCTTTCCCCCGATAAGTTTGTATTGCCCGTAGCTTCGGCGACGGTAAGCACAAAATACGATTTCGTTTACGACGAAACGCTTGACCGCTACTGCGTGCATCAGGGTATGGACTTTGCGGGCAAAGCGGGCGACAGCGTTAGTTCGGTGCTTGACGGAAAGGTAACCAAAATTGTTTCCGACCATATTCTCGGGGAAAACTACATTACTATTTCCCACGCAAACGGCATTGAAACCACCTACAAGTATATTACCGCAAAGGAAAACCTGAAAGAAGGCGACACCGTAAAACGCGGGGAAACGATTGGCGTTATTGCAACGGCTGCCGGTATGGAAATGAAACAGGGCGACCACCTGCACTTTGAAATTTCGGTAAACGGCAAAACCGCCGACCCCGACACCTACCTCGATATTATTGAAAAATAACCGAAAATTACCGCTCATAACACCCCTCTCTATTAATTTACTTACCGCCGAGGCTTTTAATAAGCCTCGGCGGTAAGTCGTTTTATTGAAATTTTCAGCCCTTTTTACACTCTTTTTCAAATACGGCGGGTAAAATGTTAAAAAAAGTAAATTTTTGTTAAATGTGAAAATAATTCGCATAAAAATATTTTGTTAATTGTTAATTAACATAAATTTTACTTATTATCATAAAATAGTGTTAGAAAGTAACAAAAATAAAATTTTTAAAATTTTTAAAAATGTTATTGACTAACAAATTTTCAAATGCTATACTACAAATGAAATAAGGAAAGGAACTTGATAAAAATTCCAGAAGGAGGGTTTATTATGAAATTTGTAAATTGGTTACGCTATATTAACAGTCTGTTATGCCCTAAGAATCAAGAGAGAAGATAAATTAAAAATTAACGAATGAAAAGGTCGTGCGCCGTTCTTTTGAACGGCGCACGATTTTTATTTAAGTTTAATTGAGGCAATCTGTTCCGCCGTCACGCCCGAATAATTTATAACCGCACATTTCTCCCTTATATTTGCGGGTGCAAGCGCGTAGTCGGAAAGGCATTTGACGTTTATTCCGTTTTCGGCGGCGCGAGCCTTAATATACCCATCCGACGGCGCATCGGGAAAAACCGCAAGAAGATGCAGACCGCTTCCGTTGTCGTCCACCTCACAGGCAATGCCGAGTGTTGCAGCCTTTTCAAGAACTGCTTGACGAACCGTCCTGTAATGGTTTTTAAGCCTTGAAATGTGCCGCTCGAAAAATCCGCCGTCAAGCATTGCCGCAAGCGTTTTCTGCTCGAACAGCGGAACAACGCAAGCCGAATGACCGAAAAGGGATAAATACCTTTCGTAGAGCGCGGGCGGCAACACCATATACCCCATACGCATTGATGGCGCAAGGCTTTTTGAAAAGGTGTTCATATATATTACCCTGTCGGGGCAAAGGTTATAAGCGCATTGCAACGGTTTACCGGAAAGGCGGAATTCGCTGTCGTAGTCGTCCTCGATAACGTACTTATCCCCATCGTTTGCCCAACCGATAATTCTCGCACGGCTTGAAGCGGGCGTTACCGCACCCGTGGGGAATTGGTGCGACGGGGAAAAATGCAGAACGTCTGCCCCGCTTGCCTCAACCCCGCCACAGTCTATACCGCTTTCGGTAACGTTTATAAACGCGCACTGCGCGCCGTTCAAGCGGTAGCTTTGCGAAATTTTACCGTAACCGGGGTTTTCAACCGCAAACACCTTATCGCGCCCCAAAAGCTGGACTATTACGCCGTAAAGATATTCGGCACCCGCACCGATTACAACGTATCTCGGGTCAACGTCGATAGCGCGGGCGCGGTAAAGGTAACTTGCTATCGCCCTCTTCAATTCCCTGTCTCCGTCGCAGGGTACCCGTTCCAACAAATGCTCGCCGCAGTCGGAAAGCACCCTGCGCATAAGCTTTGCCCATACCGAAAAGGGGAAAAGCCCTGTTGCCGTACCTTTAACCAAATCGATTTCAAACTTTTTCTCACATTCGGGCTGTTCGGGCGGGAGCGTGCGCTTACCGTAGAAATCGAAGCTGGCGTCCGCCACGAAGTATCCGCTGCGTTCCTGCGAATAAACGTACCCTTCGGCAAGTAGCTGGTCATATGCCGTTTGCACCGTTATGACGCTTACGGAAAGATTTTCCGCAAGGGCGCGCTTTGAAGGCAGCTTATCCCCCCTTTTGAGTTTGCCGTTTAAAATGTCGTCGCGTATGTACGAGTACAAAGAATAATATTTATTTTTTCCTTTAAGATTATAAGTCAACATAATATCAAATTTACCAAACCGCAGAAGTACCGACAAGACGAAGCGAACGGGCATTTGCGGGGGGAGTTTTCAATGAAGTAAAATACCCGCACGAGATGCGGTTTACTGGTATTATAAATATTTATTAAATTGGATATTTTAATAATACCACAAATAGGTATAATAGTCAATAGAAAATTAAATTCCGCGAGAATGATATGAAAAACAAAAAGGCGTTTTTTACAACCAAATGGATTACTTATACCGCGATGCTGACCGCGCTTGTAATTGCAACCTGCGCCATACCACCCGTTTACATACCGGGGCTTACGGGCGGCGTATACTGGTGCGACTGTATTATAATTATTGCCGCATTCCTTTTAGACCCCGTGGCTTCGTTAGTAGTCGGAGGCGTGGGAACGCTGTTTTACGATATGGTGTTCGGCAATGCCGTAATGGCACCCGTTTCACTGCTGATACACGGTTTGCAGGCTGCGGTAATTTCCGTACTTTTGCATTTCGCTTTCCCTAAAAAGTTTAAAAAGCTTGAACCCGTATGGGCGGGTATTTCCGCCGTCGTCGGCGCGCTTGTTGTAATAGGCGGGTATTTCCTTTACTACTGGACAATTGCACCCCTGATGTTCCCCGACAAGTCCTACGGTCTGACATACGCCGCAGTGAGAATTCCGAGAAACATTATACAGGAGATTATAGGAATTGCCATTGCAATGGTTATCTGCTACGCCACTACCTTTAAACAGCAGCTTGCAAAAAGCCATCTTCTGCCTGACTTTAAGGGCGAGGTTTTACAAAAACAAAATGCGCCGACAACGAATACGCAAGGCGCAATAGAAGAGGAGAATTAAATTATGTTATCCAAAAAAATACTTACAATGCAGGATTTATCTTGCGTGGGACAATGTTCGCTTACCGTGGCTTTGCCCGTACTTTCCGCAATGGGGATAGAAACTTGCGTACTGCCTACGGCAATTTTGTCAAACCATACTATGTTTAAAAAATGGAGCTGTCTGGATTTAACCGACGAAACGCGCAATATTATGAACGTCTGGCGCGAAAACGGGTTCAAATTCGATGCGTTCTATTTAGGCTATCTTGGCTCTGCCGAGCTTATGGACGTTGCGAGGGACTGTTTTAAAGAATTTTCCGCAGACGGTGCAAAGGTTATAATAGACCCCGCGTTCGGCGACAACGGAGTACTCTACCCCGCGTTCGACCAAGCATACGTCAACGCAATGAAAAGCTTAATTAAAAGCGCGGATATAATTTTGCCTAATCTTACCGAAGCCTGCTTTTTAAGCGGTGTTCCCTACGAACAAAACGCCGATTTACAGTTTACGGAAAAAGTAATTAAAAAATTGGCAACCATTACAGACGCAACGATAGTGCTTACAGGTGCGGAAAAGGACGGGGAAATCGGGGAAGTGATTTATTCGGACGGAAAATTTTCCTGCGTATGGGCTGAAAAGCTACCCAAACGCTTTCACGGTACAGGCGACATATTTGCAGCCGCATTCACAGCAAAATATCTTGAAAGCGGAAGCTTGGAGCGCGCGTGCGAAGTTGCGGGCGGACTTGTGGCGGAGAGCATAAAGGCAACCGACCCCTCGCACCCTTACGGTGTTAACTTTGAATATGCGTTAAAAAATGCGGATAGATAAAATAATAATATACGCGGGTCGGACTTTAAAAGTCCGACCCGCATTATTTTTATAATCTTTGCGCAATCGCCAGCAAAAATTCCTTCGAGTTGAGTTTGTGTACGGTTACGCCCTCGCGCCTGAAAAGCGGGATAAGGTCGCCCGTCATATAGCCCTCTTCTATGGTCTGTATGGTTGCCCTTTCAAGACGTTTGGCAAATTGCGTAAGCTCGTAATTTCCATCCAGTTCGCCACGCTTTGCAAGCGCGCCCGTCCACGCCCAGATTGTCGCAACCGCGTTGGTGGACGTTTCCTCGCCGTTCAGGTGCTTGTAATAATGCCTTGTTACCGTGCCGTGCGCAGCCTCGTATTCGTACTTGCCGTCGGGGGAAACGAGAACGGAACTCATCATACCGAGCGAGCCGTAAGCCGTTGCCACCATATCGCTCATAACGTCGCCGTCATAGTTTTTACACACCCAAAGCATTCCGCCGTCCGAACGCATAACGCGTGCAACCACGTCGTCGATGAGCGTGTACATAAAGTATAAGCCCGCTTTTTCAAACTTTGCCTTATACTCTTTATCGTAAATTTCGTTAAAGATATCCTTAAATCGGTGGTCGTAGGTTTTGGAAATAGTATCCTTTGCACCCATCCATACCGGTAAATTGTTTTCAAGCGCGAAGTTGAAACAGCTTCTTGCAAAGGCGGAAACGGAAGCGTCGAGGTTATGCACGCCCTGTACTATGCCGTCGCCCTCAAAGCCGTGGATTAGCTGCCGCCTAAGCTCATTGCCGTCCTTGTCGCAAACGACGAGGTAAGCTTTTTCCCCCGCCTTAGTCCTGTCCTCGATGGAGTTATAAATATCGCCGTAGGCGTGGCGGGCAAGCACTATCGGCTTAGTCCAGCCCGGAATGTAAGGTATTATTCCTTTGACGAGTATGGGCGCACGGAAAACGGTTCCGTCGAGAATGCGCCTTATGGTGCCGTTGGGACTCTTCCACATTTTTTTCAGTTTGTATTCCTCAACGCGCTGGGCGTTGGGGGTTATGGTTGCGCACTTGACGGCAACGCCGTATTTTTTAGTTGCCTCCGCGCTTTCAACCGTAACCGCGTCGTCGGTCCTGTCGCGGTTGGGAAGCCCCAAGTCGTAATATTCGGTCTTTAAGTGGACGTAAGGTTTAATTAAAATATCCTTAATCCACTGCCAGAGAATACGCGTCATCTCGTCCCCGTCCATCTCTACGATGGGGGTCGTCATTTTTATCTTTTCCATAGTAAATACATTATAACTTATTTTCTGCCGAATTTACAACTGTTTGAATTGATATTATTGAGTATTCCCGTGTTTAAAATTTTCTTTTCACTGGCGCGTGCGTAATCGTCCAACGCCTGCACGATAACCGCCTGCAAAACGGGATAGAAATCTTTGAAGCCGTTAGAAAGCAAATAATATGAAAGTGAACCGGGAACGGTGTTGACCTCGCTTAAATATACTTCCCCGCCGCTTATTATGTAATCAAAGCGGACTATACCGCGCATATTCAGCTTTGAATATACCTCCGCGGTAATACCTTTAATGCTTTGCGCTGTTGCTTCGGGAATATCCGCCGGTAAAACGGACTTGCCCCCTCCCGCATACTTATCGTCAAAGCTTAATATATCCCCGCCCGAAACCGCTTCTTCACAATCGGAAGTAATAACTTTCCCGTCCGAATAATAGGCGGCACAGTTGATCTCCCTCCGTCCTTCGAGATATTTTTCGCACAATACGCCGTCGTCGTAAAAGAATGCCGCCTGAACCGCGCTTTCAAGCTCCTCAAAGTTATCGGCGCGTTCTATGCCTATACTCGAACCCAGCCGCGCGGGCTTGACTATTACGGGAAAGCCGAGTGTTTCCGCCTTGGAAATTTCGTTTAAGTCGCGCATATATACGTATTCGGCGGACTTTACCCCCAAGGAATTCAGTATTAGCTTTGTAAAGTATTTATCCATAAATGCAGCGGACTCGAACATTCCCGCGCTTGCAAGCGGTATCCCGTTAAGGGCAAAAAGACCGCAAACCCCGCCGCCCTCGCCCCAGCCGCCGTGACAGCAGTTTAAGGCAACGTCAACACCGACGAATTTTTTGGGGCGACCGCGCTTATTCAGGACATATATGCCGCCCTTTGCCACAAACGCGCGGGGGAAAGACGATAAATTTCCGCCCTTGAAATTGTTTATATCGGTAAGCCCGTCGCCCGTAAAAATTTCGCCTTGCTGCGATATATACAGGGGGATAACGGTGTCGCCGCCCTTTTTAAGCACATTTGCAGCCATAGTACCCGTGATAACTGAAATTTCATTTTCATTTGAAATTCCGCCGAAGATAACGGCAATATTTCTTTTCATAAAAAAATCCACCTCGCAAAAATTATTTTTTCGCTTTGGTGGATTATTTGTTTCTTCCGTTATATATTCGGGCAAAAGCGCGGTTTGCTTGCGCCGATAATTTATTTTTAATTTTAATAATTATTTAATAAACGTCGGGCAAGTCATTTAAAAACAGTACCGTATCGTCAGGCTGAATAAAGTTTTTAAGCTCTTCCTGCGCCTCGGCAAGGTTAGGCTTTATGATAAGCTTTTCCTCTTCCCCGCCGCCGTCAACGTATCCGCGCTTTACCGCCGTCACGAGGGTGTCGCCCACTAAAATTATAAGGTCGAACCCGACAAGGTCTTTACCGAGTAGCGCGTTTTCCTCTTCTTCGAGAACGCCGAGTTCCACAAGCCCGGGCGTTACGACGATTTTTCTTCCGCCGAAGGTTTTTAAAACTTCCAGCGCGGCGCGCGCACCCTTTACGTTTGAATTGTATCCGTCGTCCAGAATATTTACGCCGTTTGCTTTTATAAGCTGTAAACGATGCTCTATAAATTCCAGATTGCCGATTGCGGAAACTATTTCGTCAAGACTCATTCCCGCAACGAATGCGGCTTCCGCGGCAAGCCCTATATTATATGCAGAGTGCTTACCTAAAAGTTTACTGTGCGCACGGCGGCTTTCGCCGTTTAAGGTTAACGTGAAGCCGACGCCGTCGGGACTGCAATGGATATCCGAAACACAGCCGCATCTGATTTTGGGGACGGGGTTTTCAGCAAACAGGTCGAAGCAGTCGTCGGCAATAACCGCCCTATCCTTGGTGTAACCGAGAATTTCGCCCTTTGCCTTTACGACGTTTTGGAAAGTCCCGAACGTTTCAAGGTGCTGACCGCAAATTCCCGTGATAAGCGAAATATCGGGCGGGCAGATTTCGCAAAGCTCGGCAATGTCGCCGACGTGCCTTGCGCCCATTTCCGCAATGAAAATATCATAGTCTTCAAGACGATTGTTATTTACCGCAAGCGCGATACCAATCGGGGTATTGTGCGAACGCGGGGTTGAAAGCACGCGGTACTTGGTTGAAAGAATACCGTTTAAAATGAACTTGGTACTCGTCTTGCCGTAGCTGCCCGTAATTGCGACAACCTTAATGCTTGAAGCCGCAAGCTTTACCTTTGCCTGTTTTATAAATTTTTTGTTGTGCGGAACCTCGTAAATTTTTGCAATGCAGTTTGAAAGCATTAAAAGGGGAATTAAAAGCACGGGTAAAAGCGAAAGCGCGCAATACCTTAAACAAGTAAAAACACCGTTTCCCCAGACGTAGTCCGCAAAATTCAAAAGCGATACGAAGATATAGGAAACCACTGCGCATACGAGAGCAAGAACGGCGTACAGCCTATACAGCCTCGGCGTTGCGGAAACCTCCGAGCGGAGCGCGGTTTTTTTGTCCGCCACAACATATACGGCAAAAAACAGAATAAAGGGAGCAAGCCCTATCACAGCCGACCATTCGCCCGCAAACGAAAAGCAAAGCGAAATTACCGCCGACGACAGCGCGCAAAGCATTGCAAGAAGCACCAACCTTCCGAACGCAAGGTTTCCTTTCTTTTTAAGCCATTTGAAATACTTTTTATTAGAGTAGCCCGCGGTCTGTAAAACGCCCGTTTGCCTGTAAACGGCAATGCAAAGCATTACCGCGAAAGCTATCGCCGTAAGAACGCATTCTATTGTCTTTGGAACGGAAATAAACATTTTATTTACCTGTTAAAAAATTATAAATTAATTTATTGAATACCGAAGGATTTTCAGAAAAACAAAAATGCCCTCCGTCTATAAGCTCAAGCCTGCTTCCCCTGATAAGCCCGTTGAATACCGCCCCCTCTTCGTCGGGCGGGGTTACCGTGTCGGACCTGCCGTAGATTAAAAGGGTTTCGTTTTCTATTCCGCTTGCAAAGGACTGCAAATCCTCATTGACTATTTTTTTATAGCTTTCACGCATTATCGGGGAAAGAGTACGGTATTCCGCGCTTCCGAAATGCCTTTCGGCAAATTTAGGAAACAGCTTTTTAACGCGCCTGTACGCCTTTACCCGCCGCATATATCGGGGGGAACGCGGTTTTACTATACCCGCGCCGCCCGTAATTACAAGCTTTCCCGCACGGTCGCGGTTGCCGCTTAAATACCTGATAGCAACCCTTGCGCCGAAAGAATGAGCAATTATGTGCGGTCTGTCCAACTTCGCCTTTTTTATAAAATCTTCAAGCCACCGACAGTAATTGCCCACGGAATATGCTTCGTCTAACGGCGAGCTTTTGCCGAAACCGAGGATATCGGGTGCAGTGACTTTGAAATATTGCGATAAAGATTTAATCTGATAATAAAAGCTTTCCTTTTGCGACAGATAACCGTGAAGAAGCAACACGTCGTTACCCTGCCCTTCCGTAATAGTGGAAATATACTTGCCGTTTAAAAGAATTTTAAAGCTCCTTAACCATCACAAGGCAGTCCTCGCCGTCGGAATAATATCTGGTACGCGCATACGCGCCCTTAAAGCCGTTTTTAAGGTAAAGACTCATTGCCGCGGAGTTGGACACCCTAACTTCGAGAAAGACCTTTTCCGCCCCCTTTTCCGCGGCTATCGCGCAAAGCTTTTTTAAGACCTTTGTTCCGACGCCGCTCCTGCGGTACTGTTCGGTAACCGCGATGTTGCCGATATCGGCAGTATCCGCCGCAACGGTTATTCCGCCGTACCCGGCAACTTCCCCCGCGTCCTCGGCAAGCACGCCGTAGAATGTTTCCGTTTCAAAGCCAGAAGCAAGCATCTTAAAGCTCCACGGCTCCTTGGGAAAGCACTCCTCCTCTATTTTTGATATGCGCAGAATGTCCTCGTACTTCCACGGGCGTATCAGCATTTTCTTCCCTCCTCCGCCTGTGATTTCCTGACGTAGAGCGCGCTTATCGTTTCCGAGGTTTTACCCTTGTTCAAACACACTGCCGTATACAAACACTTCCCCGCGTCAAGGCGGGTATAGTTGGGAAGAGATAACTGCTCGAACCCGTATAGGGGAGCTTCAAGTTCGCAAACCAGACGTTCGCTTAAATACGCGGGAGGGAAAGTAACCGCCCTGTCTTTGCCGTAGCCGCACACGTAGTAATAGCCGTGCGCCGCGTCTATGACGGTATAAAAATTTTCGTCTGTCACATTATATGCAATTAGGTCGAAAGAGGTTACGGGGAGCAAAGGCTTGTCCGCGCCCAGCGCAAAGCCCTTGGCGGTGGCAATGCCGATACGTATTCCCGTAAACGACCCGGGGCCCGTTACCGCCGCAAAGAAGTCGCACTCCGAAGGCGTGAGGCTTGCCTGCTTTAACGCCTTTTCAACCTCGCCCATCAGAATTACGGAATGCTTCATAGCGCAGTCGGGAAGATGGTTTAAAACTATTTTTTCGCCTTTTACCGCAAGAACCGTAAGATAGCGCGAGGACGTGTCTATTGCAAGAAAATTATTCATATATTATTTGCCGTCCGTCCTTTATCTTATTTATAGTTACCCTTTTTACCTTTTCGGGCAACACGGAAGAAATGTTTTCCGCCCATTCGATAAGGCAGACTCCGCCCGCATAGAAATAGTCGGTAAGCCCCAACCCCTCCGCCTGCTCCCCGCAGGAAAGGCGGTAACAGTCGAAATGGTACAGCTTGCCGTAGTAGTCGTTCATATAAGCGTAGGTGGGACTTAATATCTCGTCCACGATGCCTAAGCCCGCGGCAACGCCCTTTGCAAAAACAGTCTTGCCCGCGCCCATTTCTCCGTTCAATAAAACGACGTCGCCGCCGGACAAAGTCTTTGCGTATTCTTCCCCGAACTTTAAAGTTTCTTCGCTACTTTTGGAAATGAAAATTGCCATACGGCTATATTATACCCCGCACGGCAATTTTTTGCAATTGTTTTAAAGTTCATTATTTGGCTATTTAGCCGTCAGTTCAGGACACGGCGCACCCTCTTACATTTCTGTGCCGTTACATCTTTTCAACCGCGTTTTTCAGCCTTTCAAGCGCGGTCTTTAAAACCGAACGCGGGCAGGCGGTGTTTATCCTTTGGAAGCCGCTTCCGCCCTTGCCGAAAATGTAACCGTCGTCGAGCCACAGCTTGGCTTCGCTTTGAACGAGTCCGGTAAGCTGTTTATCATCAAGACCGAGCCGCCTGCAATCGAGCCACACAAGATAAGTACCCTCAGGCTCGCGCAGGGTTATCTGCGGCAGATTAGCCGCGATATATTCCCGCACGAACGCGATATTTTCCGCAAGATACACCTTTAAACTTTCAAGCCAGCTTTCGCCGTAGTCGTAACAGGCTTTACACGCAACCGTACCCATTATATTGGGCTGGCTGTAACCCTGTCCGTCAAGCTCCTTCAAGAACTTTTCACGGCGTTCGTCGCAGGATATGTAGGTGTGTGCGACGTGCAGTCCCGCAATATTGAAGGTTTTTGTCGGAGCCGAGCATACGGCGCAGTTATTGGCAAACTCCTCTTTCAGCGAAGCGAAAACGGTATGTCTGTTTGCACCGAAAACAAAGTCGGAATGAATTTCGTCCGATATGACGAAAACGCCGTGTTTAAGGCATATGTCGCCCATTTTTAAAAGCTCGTCCCTCGTCCAAACCCTGCCGACGGGGTTGTGCGGGTTACATAAAATGAAAACCTTGACTTTATTTTCGACTATCTTTTTTTCAAAGTCTTCAAAGTCGACGGTGTAATATCCGCCGTCGTTTTTAAGCTCGCTTACGACAAGCTTTCTGCCGTTTTTGACTATACTTTCCTCAAAGGGATAATACACCGGCTGGCAGATTATTACCGAATCGCCCCTGTCGGTAAAGGCGCGCAGCAGTGCGCAAAGCGAAAATACGACGCTGCAAGTAATTACGAATTTATGCGGGTCGGGCGACCAGCCGTGCCTCTTTTCAAACCAGCCGCATACCGTTTTATAGTAGTCCTCTTTCGGTTCGGTATAACCGAATATTCCGTGGTCGGCGCGCTTTTTAATCGCGCTTATTACCTCTTCGGGGATACGGAAATCCATATCCGCAACCCACAGGGGCAGCACGTCGGGGGAAAGCCCGCGTTCCGACGCAAAGTCATACTTCAAGCTGTCGGTGTTTCTTCTGTCGTAAATTTTATCGAAATCGTATTTCATCTGTAACCTCATATCCTATTACCGTATTTCAGCGGGCGGGCAAATTAATCCGCGAAAGCCTGCTTTAAATCATCAATTAAATCTTTAATATTTTCAATACCGACCGAGATGCGCAAAAAGCGTTCGTTAATTCCCCTGCGTTCGCGCTCATTCTTTGGAACGTCGGCGTGGGTTTGAAGCATCGGATAGGTTATTAAACTTTCAACCCCGCCAAGGCTTTCCGCATACTGGAACACCTTGACGTTTGCAAGAATTTTTTCGGCAAGCTGTTTACTTTCAACCTCGAAAGACACCATTCCGCCAAAGCCCGTCGCCTGCTTAACCGATACGGCGTAGCGTGCGTTGTCGGCAAAGCCCGCATAGTATACACGCTTTACTTGCTTTCTTCCCCTCAGCCAATCTGCAATTTCTTTGGCGTTGCAATTAATTCTGTCCATACGGAGCGGCAAGGTTTTAATTCCGCGCTCTATAAGAAAACAGTCCCACGGCGCAAGGCACGCGCCTATGGTTTTAAAATAATAGCCTATCCTTTCGGCAAGCTCCGCCGTCCTTGCAACCGCAAACCCCGCAAGCGCGTCGTTATGCCCACCGAGAAATTTTGTTCCGCTGTGAATTACTATATCCGCACCGAGCGCGATAGGTCTTTGGAAGTAAGGCGTTAAAAAGGTGTTGTCCACTATAAGCGGCAACCCGCTTTTTCGGGCAAGTGCCGAAAGTGCCGCGATATCCGAAACCTGCATCAATGGGTTACTCGGAGTTTCAACATAAATTGCCTTTGTATTTGCTTTAATAAGCGATTGGACAAGGGATATATCGCCCGTATCGACAAAATCGAAACTCATTCCCTCAACCGTGCAGACGTTGTTAAACAGTCTTAAACTTCCGCCGTAAAGGTCGTCGGAAGCTATGATATGCGAGTTCGCGCCGAACAGCTTCATTACCGTGGTAAGTGCCGACATCCCCGAAGAAAACGCAAAAGCCGCCACTCCGCCTTCAAGCCTTGCAACCGTATTTTCAAGGTGCGAACGCGTCGGGTTGGAAAGTCTTGAATAGCTATATTCCGACTGCACCCCAACACCCTTATGTACGAAAGTGGAGGTCTGGCAGACTGGCGTCGTCAACGTACCCCACCCGTCCTTTTTATTGCCGTCCGCATGCAGACATAATGTTTCAAATTCCAATTGCTAAATACCTCTTATTAAATCTTTAATTACCTCGCCTGCAATTATAAGCCCCGCAACGGACGGGACGAACGCAACGCTTCCCGGCACACTGCGGCGCGAGGTTTGCCCTTCCTCGGTCTCTGACGGCACGACGGGTTCTTCCTTGGAATACACGGTTTTAACTCCGCTTATCCCTCTTTTTTTCAGTTCGCGGCGCATAACCTTCGCAAGCGGGCATACCGAAGTTTTAGATATATCCGCAACCTCAAAGGCTGTTGGGTCGGTTTTGTTTCCCGTTCCCATACAGCTTATTACGGGGGTGCCGCAACTTTTAGCATTTTCTATTATGGCAATTTTCCCCGTGACGGTATCGATTGCGTCCACAACGTAACTATATTGTTTAAAATCGAACTGAGCCGCAGTATCGGGCATATAAAAGATTTTATACGCCGTTACATTACAGTCCGGGTTTATATCGGCAATGCGTTCGGCGGCAACGTCGACTTTGTATCTTTCCAACGTGCTTCGGGTAGCCAATATCTGGCGGTTGATGTTGGTAAGACATATCCTGTCGTTGTCTATTAAGTCAATCGCGCCGACCCCGCAGCGCGCAAGTGCCTCCACCGCATAGCCGCCGACCCCGCCTATTCCGAATACTGCCACACGGGCGGATGCAAGTTTTTGCATAGCGTCTTTGCCCAATACCATCTCCGTCCGCGAAAAACAATTTAACATACTAAAAATATATCAATTATTGCTTAAATTGTCAATAGAATAGCCCCTGCGCATTTTGCGCAGGGGCTGTAAATTTTATTTTCCCATTTTTGAAAATACGAAGAAATGAAGCAGGGCGAACAGCACCAGAATTAAAATTATGGCTATGCCCACAACCAAAGATATAATGTTAATCTTCTTTGTCTTTACTCCGTTTTCATCGTTTTTGGGAGTCAGCTTTGTATTAAACCTGTTTATAAGCACCGATATGTGCTTGTATACGGGAAGGGTAACCAATATGGTAACCAGACATCTTAAAAGGTTAAACGGCAACACCGAAACCCATAAATAGTAATTGTAGAACGTTTCCCGCGTACAGCCGGGGAAAAGCTTGTTCATCATTCCTATTATTGCGTCCCAGCCGTAAGCTTCCGAAAAGAAAGGAATAAGTATAAACCTGTTGGCAAGAAGCGCGACGATTACTTCTGCAAGCGTACCTAAGCCCATTGCCGCAAGCGCGCCCTTGAAGGTGCGCTTGCGGCTGTAAATTATTCCCGCAACGACCGCAAACGCACACGACGTTAAAACGTCCGAAAGGTCGCCGACGAACATAGTAGTTGTGCCTTTGAATACTAACTTGATTAAAATTCCCACCACTACGATAATCGCGCCCGAAATGGGACCGAGGGTAAACGAACCAATAAGTATAGGAATATCCGCAAACTTAAATTCGAGAAACCCCGGGAAAGCAAAGGGCAGCGGAAACTTGAATATGTACAATATACCCGCCAAAGTTGCAAACATAGCGATACACGCTATGCGCGTCGAGCTGAAATAGCTCCTGCCTGATGAAACCTGTTCCATAATAAGAACTCCTTAAAAATTTATTTTTAAAGTCGTTCTTTGAAAAAACCGCCCCGATATATCGGGGCGGAATTAATTGCGGCAAAAACCGTAAATCATTCTTTTAACATCCGGACTGTAACCGTAGGTATAGGAATTTCACCTATTCGGGGTATCGGCCGTAAACGGCTTCAACCTTCGTGGACTGTAACCACCAGTGGGGAATTTCACCCCGCCCCAAAGAACTTAGCCAATCGTTACCCTAATCCAATTATCCTTAAACGCGCCTTTTTTCGTATTTGATTGCGTAGCTCGTTCAACGTACATCATTGTACGTTTCAGTCGCTTCGCTTCCAAATCCATAAAAAATTCTCTGTTTAAGGTGCTTCGCAGTTTTGCAAGCAAAACATAATTAAATCAAGGTACCGCTTGACAACTTTAAATTGTATATTAATTATATAGCGTCATTTCGGGGCTGTCAAGTACTTTTTTTAATGTTTTTAAGCGTTTATGCAATGTACTTTTAAACCTTTATATAAATTATAACAAAAAACGGAGAGGAAATAGTATGCACTGACGGACATTATTAAAAAAGCAGGGGACAACCATTAAACGGGTAGTCCCCTGCTTTTTTACAGTATATGTACCTTAAATTACTTAACCGTTATAGCGGTCAAGATTGGCACGGATAGCCTCTATAAGTCTTTTTTCAGCAGCTACCTTAGAGTCTTTGGCAACCTTTGTGCATACAGACGTACCGTAAAGTCTTGACAGGTCATCCACAAGATTTTTTAAATGTACTGTATCAAGAATGTTTGTCGAACCGCAAATTTCTTCTGCCGTAGGTTGTTTAACAACGGGTTCCGTTTTGTTAGGTGTATTTTCCATAAGATTCTCCTTTATATATACTTATGCCGCTATTCACTTAAAGTTGACGCACTTTTCTTTATTAAAAATCATTTCTCAAACAAAATATCTTCGCTGCGCCTTATCGGGTATCTGAACAGCCCCTTGCCGTTAAGGTTATGCTTATTCATATCGACTGCGGTTATACGATGGTTTTCATAAGCGGTATAATAATAAATTCCTTTATCAGCATTACAGCAAGAAGTGTATATGGTTATCTCATAATCGTTTTTCCCGACTATACAGGCACCGCGGGGATGCGAAACCGAGCCGAGTATATGAAAAAACTGGTTTACGCTATCTACCTCGGAATTTCCCGAAACCGAATTGAGTTTAACAAACGCCGCCCTGACGAAGCGCGACTGCGAGGACAAATCCCCGGGCAAACCCAAACCGCCCATACCGCGGCTGTAAGTATTTAAATGTATGTTCTTTGAAAAACAGTTATTAGGGTCTTTCGCGGATAGCCCCTTATAATTATTTAGGTTGAAAAGTTGCATATCGAACGGCGGATTGTTGGTTAAAATACCTACGGTATTGTCGTAAATTTTCAAGCCTTCTTTGACGAACTCAACCGTAATTGCCTGTTCCCTGTCCGCGATAATCCAGTGCAACTCTGCGGACGGCAAACCGTCGCCGTACATTATATTTGCTAAATTAATTTTTTCAAGCTCTTTTAACGCTTGCTTTACCGAAGCGCATTTACAGAGAATATACGGAATAAACTCGAACTGGGCAAGATTTATTTTGCCGCTTTCTATTTTACGGTAATAAGCGTTGCCGACAAAATTAAGCCCTGCCATACACAGCCCCTTTTCGTTCACAGCGTCATAGTACAGGGGGTAATTGTCCTTGACATATGCCATACCTATTATTGCATAATGCTTTGCCATATCCTCGATTTCACGGAAACGGAACACATAATTACGGGGCGTTACGGTTACCTCTTCCACGTAAGAAAAATCGTAATCGAGATTGCGTCCGAAGTAAAAGTCGTTTGTCTTATACGTTGCAGCCGTACACATAAATTAAAACCGCCTTAAAATCTTTATATGGATTTTTAACTTTACCGTCTGTTTTTAATCAATTTTCCTTCAACCTCCGTTCGTTTTTTTAATGAAAAAAGCCAGTACAGAAAATGTATTTCCGCCCTGGCTTATATTGGAGAAAAAAATTGTATAATCCTTACCTTAACGAACTTCCCTTACGCAAGCAAGCTTAAATATGCGTTACCTGCGCAAGAGCGTCCGCTTATATTGGAGGAGTCGTGTGTTGATTGATTTTTAAATTTCTTCTCTCCAAGTGTTGTCCGTAGGTTCCCAGGTTAATGTTGTACCTGCGGGAGCCTGAACGTCTATCTTATCGAGATTGTAGCACCTTTCGTCGTCCATAGTGGAAACGATGAATACTATTGTATTCTCGCCCGCGACAAGGTTGACGCAACCGAGATTGGTCCAGTCGAAATCCCTCTTCCTGTGTACGCCGCCGGGGGTTGCCGCAGGAACGATAGATTCGCGCTCAATCAAGTCGCCGTTGACGGTTACCATCATATTGTCCGTAAATACGGTTTCAACGAAATTTTTACCGTTGCGCACGCGAAGCGTAACCGTAGTAGCTTTGTCCGAAGTGATTTTAAAGGTAATCGTTCCGTTGGTGTTGCCCATAACGCCCTGCAAGTAAGTGACCTGTTCTTCCGATTCGGGAATATTTTTATTGCTTACGTTAAACTTCAACGTACCGTCAACCAGCTCTGCCTCTTCCGCTTCAAAATAATTTGATTTAAGTCCGTCGCCGCACTTTATACATTCTGTATTAGTACAGTCGGTATCGATACATCCGCCGCACTCGGGGCAGATTATGCACGCATCTTCGCATTTGCACTTTGCCTCTTGCTTATAATCGCACACGCCGCATGCGCCGTCTGTCAGTGTATGCGCCGCTTTCCCGCTTACTTCCGTTGTATGCTCGCAGGTAGCCGCGTGCCAGTGGTTTGTTTCGTCGTAAGTCCAAGCCGTTGCAAAGGTATGCTCGTGCGGGGCTTTGTAACCGCACACCGTGCATACTCCGTCCGAAAGGGTATGCGCCGCCTTGTCGCTTACCTTGTCCTTATGCTCGCAGGTAGCCGCGTGCCAATGATTGGATGCGTCGTTTGTCCAGCCTGTTTCAAAGGTATGTTCGTGTCCGCAGGCTGCAAACATCGTTACAAAAGACATAGCAATCGCCAACGTAGCCAGCAAGCTGATAATTTTAAAACTTGTTTTCTTCATTTTATTTACCTTATCCTTAATTTTATTTTTTAATTACTTGTCGTTTGTTTAACTTCGCGTTCGTCGCGATACCATAATATCCAGCTAACCGCCGTCATCAGGACGCACGCGCCCATTATAATTCCCGAAATGATTTCCGCAGCCAGAATAGCCTTTTCCCAACCAGGCTGAACGTATATCACGCGGGTATCAGAGGAAATGCCGTTCATTGCGTTTGAGTAAAGCCTTGTATACAGACTTCTGTGAACCAACTCGCGCAATGCGTTACAGAAGGTTGCGTTGGTTTTAAATTCGTCGATATTTTCGTTTACCGCACCCAGCCATGAGCCTTGCCCCGCTATAACGCCTGCCGCATAGACGGAATTGGACGCCGAACCCATATATTCCTTTACGGGGGTATCGGTAAGAGTAACGCCCGTAAAGCCCCATTCGGTTATAAGGATTTCCCTTAAAAGTCCCTTATGCAGACCCGTCCAGGTACAGCCTATTCTGTTGAAACCCGTCATAAGTCCGTTATTGTTGCCGTCGGTAATTCCCGTTTCAAACGCCTTTAAATAAATTTCACGGATTGACTGTTCGTTCGCCCAGGTGGTTACGCCGTGACGGTTTGTTTCCTGGTCGTTAAGCGCAAAGTGCTTTGTAAAAAGTATTGCACCCATAGACCTTAACCCTTTGCTTTCGACCGAATCCATTGCGCCCGTAAGGAAGCTGTCTTCCGAAAAATATTCCCAAGCCCTTCCGCAGAACGCGCTGCGGTGTATGTTTGCGCCTAAGCCGAAAAGTCCCGTACCCCAAAGATTCATAATCTCCATACCGAACGCTCTTCCAAGCTCCTCTACAAGCTCGCTGTTAAAAGTCGAAGCCGTGATAGGATTGCAGGGGAACGCTGTATGTTCGTTGTTGTTGCCGTCCTTAATTCCGCAAGGTCCGTCGGTTGCGCCCGCATTAGGAGCGGCTATACTCGGCACGCCGGCGGAAGTACGCTTTACGAAATTTGCCTGTTCGTCAAACGACATCTCGTTAAGAAGGTCGTCCCAAAGCGGAGAATCGTAAGGCAGTCCCTTTAACTGAATAAGATTTATATGACCGTATTCACTGGTAACCTTGCCGTATTCGGGCATTTTATCCTCGGGATTGTTTTCCACCTCCCTCTCGTACTGCATATCGCTTATCATTTTTTGACTCGTGCAGGTAAGAGTAACCGTCGAAGGATAGGTGTCCTTCCAGTTGCTGCGGGAAAGATATGTTATGTCCTGCCCCTTTGTGCCTTCGTATTTGTTTACATCCGCATCTTCAAATTGGTTTGTGACGGTTTCCCCCGTAAACGGCGAAACCGAATAGGTTTCAAAATCGTCCTTCGAGTAGTTGGTTTTATAAGTTAAATCCTTATTCCCGTCGCTGTCCATTCCGTCGTTCTTGGTATATCCCTTTGCCGCAAGAATATTGTTCAGTGCGTCGTGCGCGTTTTTACCTGCGGAAAGATAGTAGTCGCCGCTTTCGAGGATATACGTCTTTTTATTGTTTGCGTCGTAGCTTTTGAACTCGTATTCAGGAACGGTTACCGTAAGAGGCTGGCTTTCGCCGGGAGCGAGAAGCTTTGTCTTTTGGAAGCCTACAAGCTCGACTGCGGATTTTTCGATTTTGTTCTGCACGTCGTAATCCGTGTAGGGCTTTTGCAGGTAGACCTGCATTACCTCTTTTCCCGCAACCGTACCCGTATTTTTTACGGTCATCGTCACTTCATAGTTTTTTTCGCTCTTTTTAACGGAATAGTCGCTGTATTCAAAAGTAGTATAGCTTGTGCCGTGGCCGAACGGATAAGCAACCTCTTTGCCGTAATTCCAGCCGTTCGCGTCGCCCAACGCCCCTGCGGCCGAGTCCGCGTTTCTTCCGCCTATTACGCAGTCCTCGTAACGGGTTTCGTAATAGCGGTAGCCGACGTAAATGCCTTCCTGATAAACTACGTATTTATCGTTGGCGGTTCCGCCGCTTCCCGGAGTCGAAGCCGGCACTCCGTCGGATTGTGTAAAAGTGTAATTGCCGAAATTTTGGTTGGCGGGTGCGGACATTGCGTCATATACCCAGGTATCGGTAAGATGACCCGAAGGGTTGGCATTACCCGCAAGCAAATCCGCGACCGCGTCGAGCGAAGCACTTCCGCCGTAGCCCACCCAAAGACAGGCGTCTATATCGTAATCTTTGATATAGTTGAGGCTCAATGCGTTTGCGGCATTTATCAAAAGCACTATTTTCTTTATTTTCCCGCTCTGTTTTAACTGCTGCAAGCCCTCGATTACGCTGCATTCCGCCTTTGTGAACGATATCAGTTTTCCGTCCTGACTGTCGCTTTCGTTGGCAAGCATATCCCTTCCTTCGCTGGCGTATCGCTGTATCGTAAAGATAGCCGCGTCATTATAGCTTGCCACAACCTTTTCCACACTGCCGAGAGCGGAGGAATTGAGCTTTTCCCAAGGTATTTCCTTTGCCGCCTCCGAATTTACGCCGTAGCCCGCGCGAAGAGTCTTTATAAGCGTAAGCATCTGGTTGTTTACCGCAAATCCGCGGCTTTCAAGGGCGTCCTTTATTGTAGGTTCGCCGCCGATATCAACGAAGCCGCTTCCGCCGCCGTGATATTTCCACCATAAATTACCGACGCCGAAATTGCTTACCTTTGCCCCCTCTTCAAGAGGAAGCGCGTTGTTCTTGTTCCATAAAAGCACCGACCCCTCTTCGTCTACGCGCTCGCACACGTCGTATGAATGGGCGAACATCTTTTCCTTGTCGTAGGTCTGCTTTTTCACTCCGCTGTAATCCTTTAAGACAAGATTGCCGTTTACGTCCCTGATGGCATAGTCCGATACGTAATACTGAGTATCCTGGTCGTTGCCGTTTTCGGCTGCGACGAGTTTATAACGTTCTACTTTAAAATACTTATCGACCCACATCGAGTACGTAGCCGCTATTTGCCCCGCAACGACGATTATGGCGAAAAGAATTGTAAAGAAGACGGTCAAAAGCGTCCATACCGAACGTTTAAATAGCTTCATTTTCATTCGCTTCGCCCTCCGTTTGCTTTCCATTCGTCTTTAAAAAGCACATTGTCAGCGAGCCGATAAACCCGACTGCCGATAATATACTGAAAACGAACAAAACAGTCTGCCACCACTCGTCGAACAGCGTTGCCGTTTCAGACGTCTGGGCGGCAACTGCGTTGAGAATAATAAACGCGGCAACCGTGCCGACAGTAGTAAAGAATACGACTATCGCACAAATCCCCGCGATTATCCCCCATGGTAGTTTTTTCATAAAATTTCTCCTTTGGATTTCCCCCCCCGCACAGCATGCAATGCGGAGCTTTGGAACGGGATTGCGCATTTCCCGCCTTTGCAAGAAAATTTTATGAAGCTAATAGGATTTTTTCAATATGAACAGCCTAAACGCGCGTTTTTTTAGCCTTTTCTGTCTGTTTTGTTGAAATAATTATGTTTACGATAAATGTATCCCCGTCGGCGTTTACCGACATAGTACCCGCATATTTTTCCGCAATACGGCGCATCGATTTCAGCCCTATACCGTGAAAGCCGTTATCCTCCTTAGTGGTTACGGGCAAGCCGCTGCCGTCGAATTTAATTTTTCCTGCGTAAGAATTATGTATATTGACGGAAACCATATCTCCTACCCGTCTGACCACAACGCCTATATTGCGCCTGTCCGTAGGCAAGCGCATAACCGCTTCAATGGCATTGTCAAGCGCGTTGCCGAAAAGCGAATACAAATCCGCCTTGTCCATAAAAGCCAACGACTTCCCGTCCGCGACGCACGTAAGCGCAATTCCGTTATAGGCGCACCTCAGACTTTTTTCCGTAAGTATGATGTCCAAAATCTCGTTGTCGGTTTCCACCTTAGAGTCGTATATTGAAATCGCGCCCTCGATTTCCTTGACCACTTCGCCCGAAAGCCCCTTCCCCTCGCCGATAAGGCGGATTTGATGCCTCAAATCGTGGCATTTTAAATTTATAAGCTCTATGCTCTCCTTTGAAAGATTGTACTGACGCTCTTTTTCGTTAAGCATAACCTGCATTAAATCAAGCTCGTTTTCAAGTGTTCCCGTTTTTATCAGCCCGAACTGCACGTACAGCAAAAAGAAACACAGTAAACTTTCGTAAACTATAATCAAAAGGGTATTTATTACGTTGTCGCTTTCCCCGAAATATACGACTATGGCGTTTAAAAAAATATTGGTAATGAAAGCCACCGCGATTAAAAGGAACACCGACAGGTTTTTGATTTTGAAATTTTCGCCCCTTTTTATTTTTTTGCCGCACACGAAAAACAGCACGAGATAGGATAAAAAATATGCCAGAATATACAACAGAGCCATTAAAAGGGTATTGTTATTGAAGGTGGAAATATCGAATATTTCTTCAAAGTACCAGCCCAAGATGGGGCTTCTGCCCAGCTTAACGAGCGACAAAAGAAAATTCGCCGCACCATACGCAAAATGCTGCGTAGTATAGGCGGCGATTCCGCAGAAGAGAATATTTATCCACGCCTCGTCCAGACAAAATTTAAGCATAGGGACGGTTATTGCGAAAAGCAACAAAAAGGTAAACGAAATATAAAACGCATTGTATAAAAGCGGAAAAGCAAAAGTTATAGCACATCCCGCCAATACGCAAGCGGAAAAACGTAGCGGGAAATAGCTACGTTTTTTTAATCTGAAAATATACAAAAATTCCGCAGTAAACAGTTCAACCATAAACAGTATGCGGTACAGAAGCAAAACCGGCATATCATTTTCCCCCAAGATACTCGTTAAGCCTGTTTAAAAATTCTTTTTTCTTGTTCCGCGAAATTTGCAAATTTTCCCCCGCCACCGTAACAGAAAACTCTTCGATTGCGGTAACGTAATGCAAATTGACGAGAAAACAGCGGTTGCACAGCGCGAACGGCAACCCTTCAAGTATACGGCAGACGTTTTTAAGCTGGTCGTATGATTTATAATCGCCGTCGGCTGTATGGTAAATAACGCTGTGATGCGTAACCTCAACGTACTTTATTTCGGAAGTGCGCAGTCTGCGTTTCCTGCTGCCGTCCGCTATCCATATTTCCTTGTCCTTTGCGGCTTTGAACCTTTCAACCGCCCTGTCCAGCTTCATACAAAACGCGGAAAACTGTACGGGCTTTACGATAAAGTCGAGCGCGTCAACCTCGTATCCCTTAACCGCATATTGCGCCATATTCGTAACGAAAATGACTATTACGCGCTTATCCTTTTCACGTATCCTGCGTACCGCCTCTATGCCGTTTACGGCAGGAAGCTCTATATCCATAAAAATGAAATCGTAATTGCCGCGGAACTCCTCCAAAAAATCCAGCGCATCGGGATAGACGTTTATATTGAACGTATAATTCCGCTTTTCTCCGTATTCGGCAAGAAAAGAGCAAAGCTTTTCTCCCGCTTCTTTATTATCCTCTACAATACACGTCCTGAAAGCTTCCGACATAACATTTCCGCCCTTTTTTTAAATAGTACAATGAAGTCGGGCATTTGTCAAGTATTAAAATTTTTCCAGTCTGTCCGCCGTGCTTTAAGGATTAACTTAATTTTTATCGGAAAAGTCATACCGCATTATATATTGCTGAGGAATTTTTTCTATATACGGGCTGGGTTCACGGGTATTGAAATTTATTCCGCTTTCCTTATTGCACGTCATTATAAGCACGCTTTTAGCCCTTGATATAGCGACGTAAAATACGCGCGCCTCCTCCTCTTCATTGCCCGACCTTACCGCCGCAAAGCTGGGAAAATTATGGTTGTCAACGCCTATCAAAATAACGGTTTCAAACTCGCAACCCTTTGACTGGTGTACGGTAATTATAGGTATTTTGGACAGCTTATTTATGAGGAAGTCCATCTGGCTTCCCGATAGTGCCGCTTCCGTCAACAATGTCCTTAATAAGCTTTCGCCGTTTTGCCCAACCAATTTATAGCTGTCTGCAACGCAAAGCAAATCGTCCACGGCGATTTTATCTTCAACTTTTTCGTAAACGTCCGTAAGGGCGTAACCTGCGATAATATGTTTGAGCAATACGACGGCGTCGCCACCTTTCAAAAGCGAACGCATAGCTTTATACTGTCCGTAAAAACGCGTAAATTTTTTGGCGTACTTACCCAAAACGCTTACCCTCTTTTCACGCAAAGGCAGCATAAAATTGTTTATAAGATGGAACAGAATCTTTGAGGTTGCCACAACGTCCTCAAAAGCGTCGTGGGCGCGTTCGTTGACAATACCGAATTTATTGCAAAGCGTTTCGAGCTTATAATTTACCGAGTCGGGAACAAACAACTTTGCAAGGGCAAGCGTATCGTATTCAGCCGAAACTTCAAGCGGCGGCAAATTACATTCCGCAAGCTGTCTGCCGACTACCGCGCTGTCGAACTTACTGCTGTTATGCCCTACGACGGTACATCCGCTTACAAAACGGGAAAAGTCCGCAAGAGCCTGCTTTGCGGAAACGCCGCCGTTGGCTTTTATATATTCGAGCGAATATCCGTGCGTCTTTAACGCGCCTTCGCCGATTTCCACCGACGGTATTACGAGCTTTTCAAACTTTTCCGTAATTTTACCGTCTTTACCGAGCCTGACTGCGCCAAGCTGGATAATTTCATCCTTGCATAAATCAAGCCCCGTTGTTTCTATATCGTAGACTACGACTTTACCTTCCGTGCAAGCTTTTATAAGCGTATAAAAACAGTCGCCGTGCAGGTAGGTATCTTCTTCGAGAAACGCTGTTGCAGAAACGCCGTATGCGTTATAGCTTCTTATTGCAGAAAGCGTTGCCCGCCCCACACCGCCGATATATTTTTCCGCAATCCGATCCATATTTCCGTAATCGGAATTATTTAATAGCAAAGATACAAATGCGAGTATATCCTTGACAATTGGTCTTTTATAAAACTTGTAATCTTTATCTACGGTAAAAAAATTCAATCTTTCGTTTAAAGGCAATCCGCTGTTTATGTACTCAATACTTTTATAAAAATTGGCGATATAGTTGTTTGACCTTGACATTATGCAGATTTTGGAAGGGTCGTCCGCGGGGTGCTTTTTGAGATATTTAAAAACCCAGACCGCCTCCGCATACGAATCACGTAAGGTTACGAAGCGTATAGGGTCGCCCGCCGTTTTGCTGTTTACGTTCAGCCTGTCGGGACAGTATTTACCTAAAATTGCGGGCAAGGTATTTTTAAGATAACCGAACGCGGCGTTTGTAAGCGTTGCCGTCGAGCGGTAGTTTTCCGAAAGCATATATACCCTGGCATTGAAATTCCTGCGATAGTCTTCGAGTATTTTTACGGGATTAGACCCGCGCCACGCGTAGATTGTCTGCGATATATCGCCGCACATCATAACTTTGTTTTTACCGAAAATACGCGACAGTATGCCGTACTCCAACTCGCTGGTGTCCTGCATTTCGTCTACTATGATAAACTTATATTTATTTTGCCATCTTCTAAGAACGTCGGGATTTCTGAAAAGACGCGACACTTCGACTATCAAATCGTCAAAATCGACCTTGTTGCTTTGTCTGAGAACACTGTTGTATGCGTGTACGAGCCTGCCACATTCCGACATAAATGCGGCGCGCGCTTTTTCGTCAACCGTATTTCCGTTCCCGAACATAGTGCGGTACGTCTTTTCATCGTTATATCTTATCCTGTCTGAAACTTCCTGAAAATCCTTTACCTCATCGCCGCTGTACACGCCGTAAAATTCACGCATTCTTTTAACGGTGCTTACCGCGTTGCGGCAATTTTTCATTGTCAACGCAGGAGCAACGTAAGTGCGGAAATCAAACCCGCAACGGGTGCAAAAGTTCCCATTTTCAATTTGCCTGCTCTTGCAGACGGGACAGCTTATCCTGTTTGCAGGGATGCTTGCAATAAGCTTTACTGCGTCAGCTTCGTCAATTATCTGCCGCCTGCTGTTTACGTAACAGGTCTGCCCATCAATTGTAACCTTCCAGCAAAAGCCGTACTTGCCCAGATACCGGACGTCGCCGGAAAACAGGTCGGAAACCTCTTTTGCTATACTTCTGTTCCTTAAAAATGCGCGCAGATACCAATTTGTTAATAGCTCGGGGAATAGCTTGCTTATAATTTCTTCCGTGTCCACCTCGTCGTAAACGGTAGGCTCGATATAACAATCGGAAGAAAGCCTTGCCTCTTCCTTGACTATATCAAGGCAGAAACTATGTATAGTCTTAACGTTGACGCGCTTTGCTTCGCCGATAAAGCGCGCAATATCGTCGGACATTTCATTGCACGCCTTTATGGTAAATGTAAGGCATAGAATTTGCTCGGGCTTGGCAAGCCCCCTTTCCGTAACCGCCTTAACTTTATTGGCAACGGTAAAAGTTTTTCCCGTGCCTGCGCTTGCGTATAGAATTATATTATTTTCAAAATCGGATATAACTTCCTGCTGTTCCTTATTTGGAGAAACGTCCATACTTTACCCCGTCTATCAAATACGGGGCGGCTACCCGCCGTCCCGTATTAATTATTTTATTCATAAATGAACAGTACGCCCAGAGTCCCTTTTCCGCAATGCGAGGTTACGACGTTGCCGGCAACCGTTTCGTAAATTTCGTCAAATCCGAAAAGGCTTTCAACCTGTGCGCGCACCTTTGCGACAATTTCGGGTTCGCAGCTTGAATGGGTAATAAAACAGCGCGTTTTGTCGTAAGACTTGTACTGCTCGTAAAGCTCGTTTACGTAAGATTTAAGACAGCGTTCTATTCCGCCCATATATTTTTTTTTAGCGTAAAGCTGACCGTCCTTCATATCTATAAGCGGATGAAGCTTTAACACCTTCGCACCCATAAGTGCAGCAAGCGAGCATCTGCCGCCCTTATGAAGATAGTCAAGCGCGTCAGGCACGAACGATGTGTTTACCTTGGGGCGAAGCCCTTCGATTGTCTTGACAATCTCCGCGGGCTTTAAGCCCTCGGCTACAAGGTCGCAAGCCTTTAACACGAGAAGCCCCTGCCCCGTTGAAAGTGCCTGCGAGTCAACCGCAAACACCTTACCCTTGACAGATTTCGCGGCAACCACCGCATTATTGTATGACGAAGACGCCTTTGACGATATATTGATGTGAATTACGGCGTCATAATCTTTTAAATACATTTTGAACGCTTCGGAATATTCGTCAATGGAAAGCGCGGCGGTAGTGGGAAGAATTCCCGTTTTGGCAACGTGCTTAAATATATCCTGCGGAACTATATCTATTCCGTCCGAATAGGTCTTATCGCCCATTATAACGTGCAAAGGAATTATGCCTACGTCATATTTTTGTACGAGTTCCGGACTTAAATCGCAAGTGGAATCAGCCGTTATTTTAATCTTCATTGTAATGCCTTTTGCCTATGGTTTTGTTTGTCGGGTTTGAGTTATTCCAAGTTACTTATCTTACGCAGTCGGCGTACAGGGGGAATGCCTTGCAAAGCTTTGCGACCTCCGCATTTACGCTGTCGAACGCTTGCTCGCGCCTGTCGATAACGTCGGCGATGAGGGAAGCTATCTTTTTCGCCTCTGCCTCTTTCATTCCGCGGGAAGTCATTGCAGGGGTGCCTACGCGTATACCCGACGTTACGAAGGGTTTTTGCGTATCGAATGGAACGGCGTTTTTGTTTACCGTAATATGAACCTCGTCCAAAAGCTTTTCAAGCTCTTTACCCGTCATATTCTTGTCTGTAAGATTTAAAAGTATAAGGTGGTTGTCCGTCCCTCCCGAAACCATTTTGACGCCGCGGGCGCGGAACTCCTCCGCCATTGCCTTTGCGTTTTTGACAACCTGCTTCTGATATTCCTTAAATTCGGGGGACAACGCTTCCTTGAAAGCAACCGCCTTTGCTGCGATTATGTGCATAAGTGGTCCGCCCTGAACGCCGGGGAATATTGCCTTGTCAATTGCCTTGCCCCACTCTTCCTTGCACATTATGACGCCGCCGCGGGGTCCGCGCAAGGTCTTGTGCGTAGTCGTGGTTACGAAGTCCGCAAAAGGCACGGGCGAGGGATGCAGTCCCGCCGCAACAAGCCCCGCAATATGCGCGATATCAACCATCATAAGCGCGCCTACTTTATCGCAGATTTCACGCACTCGCTTGAAGTCGATAACGCGCGAATACGCGCTTGCTCCCGATATAATAAGCTTGGGTTTACATTCTAAGGCTATCTTTTCCATTTCAGCGTAGTCGATGACTTCTTCCCCTTCGCTTACGCCGTAAGGGACGATATTGAAGTACTTACCCGAGATATTAACGGGGGAGCCGTGAGAAAGATGTCCGCCGTGCGCGAGGTTCATACCCATAACGGTATCGCCGGGCTGACACGCCGCGAACAGAACGGCAAGGTTTGCGCTTGCGCCCGAATGGGGCTGAACGTTGCAATATTCACAGCCGAAAAGCTTTTTAAGACGTTCGCGCGCCAAGTCCTCCGCTATATCCACAAACTGACAGCCGCCGTAGTAACGGTGTGCGGGATAACCCTCCGCATACTTGTTTGTAAGGTGGCTGCCCGCCGCCGCCATAACCGCGGGTGAAACGAAGTTTTCGCTTGCAATCAGTTCTATATTGTTCTGCTGGCGGTTAAGTTCTAACTTTAAAGCCTCGGCTATTTCGGGGTCGGTCTGTTCTATCAAAGAAACGTCTATCATTTAAATTTTCTCCTGCAAATGTCTTTTAAAACATTATATCACAAAAATTCGGATAACTCAACGATATTAAAAAAGTTTTGACTTATTATTTAAAAGGACTTTTCCTAAAATCAGGAAAAGTCCTTTTAGTCCCGCGGCTTTTTAGCCGCGGGCAGTTTAAAATTTCACACAGCGGTCATTGACAAAATCCGCGAAATAGTGCTAAAATTTAGCCGTAATGAGAATTTTAAAACTGCTGTTCAGTAAAATTTTTATATCCGCACTCGCGCTTTTGATACAAATCGCGTTCGTGGTTTTGATACTGCTCTTCTATGAGGTATATTTCGCCTACTTCCAGATATTCAGCGCAGCGTTAAGCTTACTTATAGTTTTCGGCATAATAGGAAAAAAAGAAAGTCCAGAATTTAAAGCCCCGTGGCTGGTTATAATTCTTGTACTGCCATTTTTCGGCACGGTTATTTACTGTATGTTCGCAAACTCGAAAATGTCCACAAAGCAGTACAGGCATATGGTTGAAATAGTTTGCAGATGCAAAAAATATTCAGAGTTGACCGTATCCGAAAACAACGAAATATACAAAACGCTTGGAGAATTTTCGGGTATTGAAAACTATTTAAGAAAAAATTCGTACAGCCGCGGACACCTCAACAACAAAGTCGAATATTTCCGTTCGGGCGAGAAATTCTACGCAGACCTGTTATCCGAGCTTGACAAAGCCGAAAAGTTTATATTTATGGAATATTTCATAATATCCTACGGCAAGATGTGGGACGGTATCCACGATATACTCGTGCGTAAGGTGTTCGAGGGCGTGGAAGTGCGGGTTATGTACGACGATATAGGCTGTGCGGGACATATTAGCGGAAATTACTTTAAAAAGCTTAAAAAAGAGGGAATTAACTGCATAAAGTTCAATCCTTTCCGCCCTGTAATATCGGGAATACACAATAACCGCGACCACAGAAAAATTACCGTAATAGACGGAAGGGTTGCATACACGGGCGGCGTCAACCTCGGCGACGAATATATAAACGAAAAGCATCCGTTCGGGCATTGGAAGGATACGGCTATAAAGGTTCAGGGTTCGGCTGTATGTAATTTTACCCAGATGTTTTTGCAGATGTTCGACACGTCGTCAAACCAGTTTTCCGACTATGACAGATACTTGGATATCGAATACGAAAAGTTCGACGAGGGCGGGTATATACACCCCTTCGGCGACGGTCCGAAACCCATTTATCCCGAGCTTATTGGCGCGAATAACTTCATAAATATGATTAATTGCGCCAAAAACTACGTCTGGGTTACGACGCCCTATCTTATCCCCGACTACAATCTTACTTCCGCACTTAGAAACGCCGCATTCAGGGGAGTTGACGTGCGCATAATCGTACCGCATATTCCCGACAAAAAAATAATATTCAATATGACCCGTTCCAACTACAAATTTTTGTTGGAAGCAGGAGTTAAAATTTACGAATACACCCCCGGCTTTATCCATGCAAAGGGTATGGTCTGCGACGGAAAATCGGCGTTTGTGGGAACAATTAACCTCGATTACCGAAGCCTTGTCCACCACTACGAATGCGGAGCCGTAATGTACGGCAACCCGTGCATAGCCGACATAAAGGCCGACTTTGACGAAACGCTTTCCCTCAGCAGTGAAGTTACGACGCAAAACTTTAAGTTCGGCTTTATACCCTCGCTCATAAATGCGGTACTCAACTTGTTCTCGCCTATGCTATAAAAAACTTTCCCCTGCGCGGCTGCGCCGCTCAGGGGAATTATTTTACCATTTAACCGCTTCGCCGTTGACGTAATGCCAGAAGTTACCTCCTGCCGCAGGCTTTGTTTCGCTATAATAATAGATTGTTGCATTTAAAATGTCGTTGCCGTTTTTGCCAATGCTTATAGCCGACCAGCCCGCTTCATTACCCTTGTAATACACCGTTGTAAGCATCGAACAACGATAGAACGCATAGCTTGTAATTTTAGTGACGCTTTCGGGTACGACCACACTTTCAAGCATTGCACAGCCGTAGAATGCGGAATAGCCTATCGTCTGCACACTGTCCCCTAAAACCACGTCGGTAATGTTACAGTTATTGAAAGCGTAGTCGGAAATTTCCGTAATTGAATTTGAAATAACTATATGCTTCACGCTGTTCGACGGGTCGGCACTTCCGCCGAAACCTGCCGTTATTCCGCCAAACATCAATACGCCCCAGCCTATTTTGGTTACGCTGTCGGGCATTTCAAATCTTTCAAGCGAAGAGCAGCTACCGAACGCACAGTCGCCTATTTGCTTCAAACCGTCGTTAAAAGTAACGCTTTTTAAGCTTGTGCAGGAATTGAAAGCGCATTCTCCTATGCTTTGCACGCTTGCGGGTATGACGATTTCCTTTAACATAGTACAGCGGCAAAAAGCGTTCTCCTCGATTTTTTGCACCTTCTCGCCTATTTCCGCGCTTTCAAGCGACGAACAATCCAAAAACGCGTCTTTCCCTATTTTCAGTAAATTTTTGCCGCCGGCTACGCTTTTAAGATTGGTACAATTATAAAACGCCATTTCGCCTATTTCGGTAACTCCGCTTCCTATTTCCAATGCGGTTATGTTTTCACATCCGTAAAAGGTGTAAGGCTGTATTTCGGTAACGCTGTCCGGTATGACGGTATTGCCCGCGGGCTTTCCGCCGAAATACAGCTCACTTGCAAAATACATAGGGTTCGCGCCTAAATCCCCAAAATTAATGCCGCACCAATCGCCTACGCTGCCGACGTATACGCTTTTCAGCTCGGAACATCTGCCGAACGCGATTTCGCCTATTTCCTTTAACCCTTTACCGAACGTTATGGTTTCAAGCCCGCTGCATTCGTAAAAGGCTTTCTCGCCTATGCTTTGGACGCTGTCGGGTATGACGACGGAGGTTAACGATTCACAGCCCGCGAACGCGTTTTCGGCAATGGCTGTAACGGGCTTTCTATTATACTTGGCGGGAACGGTTATTTCATTAACCTCTTTATCGTACAAGCCTGTTATTACGTAAGCCGTTACCTTATCGCCCGACATAATTTCGGTATAGGAAAATCTTTCGTCGTTTTTGTCCTTGCAGGCGGCAAAGCCGAGCGCGCTAACCGCGAGTGCAGAAGCCGTGATCAAAGTTATTATTTTGCGTATCATTAAATATCCTCTTACGTCGGTTTTTTTAATTATAGCCTTTGCCGATTAAAAAGTCAAACGATAAAAAAATGACGTCCGCTTTCAGTTAAGCGGACGTGAAAAATTTTTTCGGTTAATTGAGGTTACTATCTACCGAGAATGCGTAAACGTCCCTGTCCTCGGGGAAGATTGATCCGGAAATTACGGGAAGGTTCAAGGGCGCGATATACGCGTTTGCCGTAAGGCTTGTAACAGCCGAACGAAGGTAAGGATAAATTAATTTTGTACCTTCTATAACGAAGTTCCTTTCCTCGTTTTCGTTCTTTACGTCGGTTACCTCGAACACGCCTACAAGCGTTACGTTTATGTCGAAGGGTTTAGGTTCAGCCTCGGTGGACTGGATTTTTACGGAAAGCGCGATGAAGTTAAGCATCTCGTTGCCGGTAACCTTTCTTACCTGGCGCGAGAACTGGGGCTTTATATCAAGCTTTTCTTCGGGATTGAGCTTTACGCGGTTGAGTTTGAACGACAGTTCTTCCGCCGTTATTCCTTTAAATTCAAATTTCATCTTTTTCACTCCTGGGTGGTTTATGTACTTATTATATAGATAACCCGTTTAAAAGTCAATTAAACCCCGAAATTTTAATTGATTAAAATAAATGTATAATGTATAATAATTTCACGGCAATTAAAAGGAAAATTTACCTTGCAAGCGGAGCTTCCCTTTTTTTGCTTGAAGCTGCAATGATAGGTGCGGTAACGCAGATGACGCTTTCCGAACGCGCGCGCCTTTAATTATTTCAATTAATTCAGAGAAGTTTTTATGACTGTAAATTTAGACGATTTGCGCGAGCTTTTACTCAGCGTAGAAAAGCCCTCACGCTATACGGGCGGAGAATACGGCTTCCCCGAACTGAAAGCCTCCCCCTTTGATTTTTGCATTTGCTTCCCCGATTTATACGAGGTTGGGATGAGCAATTTAGGCATAAAAATAGTTGCCGAAAGCTTTTTGGAACGCGGATATACCGCGGACTTTTGCTTTACGCCCTATACCGACTTCGGCGAAGGAATAAAAAAGCTGGGCGTGCCGTTGTACTCCCTCGGGCTTAAAAAGCCGCTTAAAGAGTTCGATATGCTGGGCTTTTCAATGCAGTTCGAGCTTTCTTACACCAACCTTTTATATATGCTTGACTTAGCGGAAATACCGCTTACGCGCAAGGAAAGAAAGAGCGGGAAATATCCGCTTATCGCCATAGGCGGACCGTGCGCGGTCAACCCCGAGCCTCTTGCAGACTTTGTTGATATAGTTTTCGTGGGCGACGGGGAAAGGGTTGATGCGGACGTTGCAGAAATTTATGTCAAATGCGGCGGGGCGACAGAAAAATTCTTTTATGAAATTTCAAGGCTGGACGGAGTTTACGTCCCCGCACTTTCAAATAAAGTAAAAAAAGCGTGTGTACGCGATTTGGACGGCGAGGTATTCCCCGAAAGGTTTGCCGTACCCAACTGCGAAAGCGTACACGACCGCGCCGTAATCGAGGTTATGCGCGGGTGCTACCGCGGATGCAGGTTTTGCCAGGCGGGGTTTATTTACCGCCCGGTAAGACCGAGGAGCATAGACACGCTTACGCGGCAGGCATGCTCGCTTATAAAGAACACGGGGTATGACGAGGTAAGCTTAAACTCACTTTCCACAGGCGACTATCCCGACCTGCGCGGACTTATAAAAACCCTTAAAAAAAATTTACCGGACGGCGTTACCCTTGCCCTGCCATCGTTGCGGGTGGACAGCTTCGACGGGGAATTTGCACAGGACGCGCGCAGAGTTTCATTGACATTTGCCCCCGAAGCAGGCAGCCAACGGCTACGCGACGTAATCAACAAAGACGTTACCGAAGAAGAAATTTTAAAAGCCGTGCAAAGTGCGTTCGATACGGGATATAGCGCGGTCAAGCTGTATTTTATGCTTGGTCTGCCAACCGAAACGGACGAGGATTTAGAGGGTATCGGTAAAATCTGCGCCCTTATCAGAAACTGCTACAAGAGCAAAAAGCGCGGCAAGCAACTTAGAATTTCCGTATCCTGCTCCACCTTTATCCCCAAACCCTTTACCCCGTTCCAGTGGGAAAGGCAGGCGAGCGATGAAGATATTAAGGCGAAACAGCAAAAGCTTATCGACGGGCTTCGCGGAAAAGGCGTGACTTTAAATTGGAGCGACGGCTTTACGGCAAAGCTCGAAGCGGTGCTTGCACGCGGCGACAGACGGCTTGGAGAGGTTATACGCCTTGCCTACCTTAACGGCTGCAAATTCGACGGCTGGGATAAGGAGCTGAGCCGCGAGGGCTGGAATAAAGCGTTTGAAAGCGCGGGCATATCCCCCGACGAATACACACGTGAGTTCGGCGAGGACGAAGTCCTGCCCTGGGATTTTATTGATATAGGCGTTACGAAAAAATTTCTGCTTTCCGAAAGACATAAGGCTTATGGCGGTAAGGTTACGGGAAGCTGCCTTTCCTCGTGCAAGGGCTGCGGACTTCAAAAGGACTGTCCCGTTGCTCATCGCGGGATTGATTGCACGCGTTAAGCGTTTTCACGATAATAATTACCTCGTAAAATGTGCATAAGCAATTTTTACGAAACGGAGAAAAATGATAGCGTTCAGGTACACAAAGACGGACGGGGCTGAATATCTTTCCCATCTCGACTTACTAAGACATATAGACAGAACCTTGCGCCGCGCGGGGATAAAGGTAAAGATGAGCGAGGGCTTCCACCCCCACCCTAAAATTTTTATGAATAACCCGCTCGGTCTCGGCATAAAGTCAACGGCGGAATACTGCACGGTAGAAGCGGACTTCGGCGGGGACTTTAAAAAGGCGTTTAACCAGAACTCTCCCAATGGCGTCAAATGCGTGGGTTTTAAAATAGTAGACGAAAACCCCAACTACGCGTATACAATTGAGAGTTGCGGATACACTGCCGAGGTGGTTACACCCTTCGATACCGCGGAATATCTAAGCCGCGAACAAATTATAATAACAGACAAACGCGGTCGGACTGTCGATATCAGACCGAGGATATATTCGCTTGAATTTAAAGACGGCAAACTACACTTCACGCTGGGCTGCGGGGAAAATAATTTGCGTCCCGACCTGCTTTGCGAAATATTGAACCCCCTGTGCGGAGAGGCGAAAAATATAACTAAAATTTTCGCACAAGGCAAATACACGGATTTAAGATAATTCAACGTTTTAGCCTTCCCTCTTAATAAAGGCGGAAGGTGTCCGCAACGCGGACGGATGAGGGTTGTGTTTTTTAAAAAAAATGTCGTTATTACCTGCCCTCACTTATCCCCCTAAAATGGGAGGCAAAGGTGCTTTATGTCAAAAAAGACGATATTCTTTGACGAATACTGCGGTTACGCCACTTCCGCAGTCGTCGAAAACGATAAAATCACGGAATTTAATTTTGAACGCAAAGACCGCGCTTCCATTATAGGCAATATCTATAAGGGCAGGGTAGAATGCGTTTTGCAGGGTATGAACGCCGCGTTTGTCAACTGCGGGTTAGAGCGCAACTGCTACCTGTCCGCGGAGGACGTTTTTCCCGACGCAGGCAAGTACGACGGAGAAAACGGCAAAGCCCCCGCTCTACCCGAACTTAAAGAAGGGGATGAAATTCTTGTACAAGTCACAAAAGCACCCGTAGGCAAGAAGGGCGCGCGCGTGACCGCGTTCCCTTCGTTCGTGGGCAGACACGTCATATATATGCCCCGTACCCCCTTCATAGGCGTATCCCGCAAGATAAGCGACGGCGAACTGAGAAAAAACCTAATCTACTGGGCAAGCAAAATGACGCGCGAGGACGAGGGTATTGTCTTGCGCACCGCCGCACCATATGCAAGGCACAACGTGCTTGAACTTGAAATTGCGTACCTGCGCAATCTTTATAACGGCATTTCAGACGCTTTCGGCTGTACGCAAGCGGGCGAGCTTTTATATACCGACGTTGACCTTACTATGCGGGTTATGCGCGATACTTTAAGCTATGACATAGAAAAAATAATCGTCGGCACGCCCAAACTTGAACGGCTTATATTCAAGCTGAACGAATTATATCCCCCCGCCTACCGCCGCCCCGTTATATTGCATAATTCGACAAAGGATATGTTTAACGAGTACGGACTTACGGAGCAAATTACGGAAATCAATTCCCCGCGGGTCAATCTTGATAACGGCGCGTATCTTATTATCGAAAAGACCGAAGCCCTTACGGTAATAGACGTAAATACGGGCAAATTTACAGGCGAAGACAATTTGGAGCAGACAGTTTACCACACCAATATCCTTGCCGCACGCGAAATTGCAAGGCAGGTTAAATTAAGAAACATAGGCGGAATAGTCGTTGTTGATTTTATAGATATGTCAACCCCCTCTCACCGCAACGCGATTGTCGGCGAGCTTGAACGCGCGCTTAAACAGGACAACGCGAAATGCGCGGTGTCCCCCATGTCAAAATTGGGACTTGTAGAGTTTTCAAGGAAGCGCGTCGGAGCAAGTCACCTTTCGGCAATTACAAGACCTTGCAGACATTGCAAAAGCGGGCTTGTACTGTCGCCCAGATTCGTTATACTTAAAAAGGTGCGCGTAGGACTTTTGAATATGTATGCGGAAGGTAACAGAGTTTTGCGCTTTGACGCAAACAGCGAGGTTTTAAACGAAATATCCGACTGGAACGAGTTTATTTCCGATTTGAAAGAACGTATGCCCGACGCCGAAATTTACGGTGCGCCCCACCGCAGCTTCCCCGACGAACAGGTTTACCTGCACTGCGGGAACGACATATTCCCCCTCCCCGAAAAAGCCGTAAAAATAATTTAATCCCCCTCGTTGCGAGGGGGAAACCCAAAAGCTTGCGCCAATATTCACATTTTAGATATAAGATAGTTTATATAATCGATTACCGATACTCGCTGCGATGGCTTTAACTTTGACAAAAGCCCGAGCCACAGCTTTTCCTGTTCCGATAGCTCGCGCATAACGTTGACGTTGCCAAAATCGTCCTCGCGACCCAAAAGATAGTCGCAGGAACACTCGAAAACGTCCGCAAGCGCGCAGATGTACTTTGCGGAAGGCTCTACCTTCCCCTGCTCCCAAAAGTTTACCGCCTTAAAACTTACGCCTATTTTTTCAGCCAATGCTCGTTGGCTGATTTTTTTATCCTCTCGCAATTGCCTTATCCTGTACATATATTTCCTCTCTTTTGCGATTTCATTATGGAAAAATATTACACAAATTTGCTTGACATTTACTTTTTTTACTCATATAATTATATTAATGTGTAATATATTTACATATTAATATTTGCAAAAGGAGAATTATTATGAAAAGAGCAATTACAGGCGGAATTTTAGCGGCATTGGCAACCGTAATACTTTGCGTTTGCCTGACGGCTTGTTCGACCAACATAGTGGGAACTTACAAGTTCTACTCTATGAAGGGCGAAGATGGAGGAGTTAAAATAGACTTGAAGGTCGGCGATTCATACATGGGTATGTTCGAGCTTACGGAAGATTTTATGGTATTGACCGTTAACGAGGACAATACGTTAACTTTATCCACTATGGGAACGACCGTAAAGGGCAGCTGGACGGAAGAAAGCGGCAAATACTATTTTACAATTGAAGGCGAAAAGCAGGAAATTAAAGTAAGCGGAAGCAAGCTTACTATGAAAGAGGACGGCTCGGAGCTGGTTCTCAAAAAATAAAGCCACGGCAATCAGTACCCCCGCGCAACAATAGTTGCGTGGGGGTATTTAATTACCTTATAAAAATTTTTTAAGCTTTTTTTCAAACCCTTCTTCCAGGGCGATAAGCGAATTTAAAAGCTTTTTGACGTCTGCCGCCATAACCTTTTCGCCGTCGGTTAAAGAGGTCTTTAACGAAGTAATTCCGTTTACCGTACCCCTTATCATCATCTGCGCGATATTCTGCGGCGAGTTGTCGTTTGCCGTACCCATTTTTATCGCACTCCACATCATAGCCTTTTTGATGGGGCTGGGTTCTTTTACGTCAATGCCGTACTTCATTGCAAGCTGAGCCGCCTCGCTGCAAATTTTTTCGTACTCCTCATGCTCGCGCATAATTTCTTCACGGATTTCCCCGTCCTCTATCTCTGGCATTATGTCCGAAATAGAAGTTATTGCAAGCTGTGCGTTGCGGTAAATTTCCGCAATAATTTCGCTGTCCGATTTAATTTGTTCCATATATGACTCCTTACCATATATGTTGTATCAATCAAAAGAAAAATATACCCGAAGAATAAAGCAACATATTATTTGCGGTTGTAGCAAATTTCAAATGAAGTGCATTCCGGGTGTGCCTCGTTTGAGGCATACTTTTTTATTGAAATAAAATGCATATTTTGCTAAAACAACAGTTAAACAATCCTTATCGAAATAATCAGGGGCAAAAAAAACAACTAATGAAATACTTAACCCTGCACATATTCCATAATTTGCTACACCTGTTTTAAAACTTAATCCGTGTACAGTGAGATGATTTTCGTTGCACAACTGTTGTACTCGTTTAGCAAAGCTACTCGCCCAAAAGCTATAGCTACACTACGCCTAACTTTTATATACACTTTTAAATGGAGCAATCGATAAAAACTACAATTACAATTAATGTAAATTTTTTTAGATAGTGTTTCATACCGTAGCCCATACGCGTATAGTTATAAAATTTCTGCCGACACGCCTTGCACCGTTACTTTTGATATCTATAATGTCTGTTCTGCTGATTTTACACCGTAAAAAAATATTGTAACAGGCTTACGAAAGTACGGCAATTTAATGTTACACAACGTTAAAACGCTTGACAAGAAATTCCGCTTATGATAAAGTAAATACCGAGCCGCTCGGAACGGGCTTTTTTAAACGCGCTTTGCGCTGCCTACCCCTTTGGGCAATTGTATCCGGCGAGACTGGTTAGAGGAGGTAATAATATGTACGCTATTTTCGAAAACGGAAGCAAACAGTACAAGGTTTCCGTGGGCGACCTTTTAAAGGTTGAAAAGCTGAACGCTGAAATCGGTGCCACCGTGCAGTTCCCCGTCATTTTAACCGCTGACGAAAAGGGTATTCAGGCTGGCAAGGAAGTTTCGGCTGTGAAAGTGACCGCAGAAGTAGTTTCTCAGGGCAAGGAAAAGAAGATTATCGTCTTCAAGTACAAAGCCAAGAAAAACGAAAGAAAGAAGCAAGGACACAGACAGCCCTACACACAGATTAAAGTAACGGCTATCGGCTAACCCGCATTTGAGCGGAGTAATTTCAGGAGGAAATAAACAATGTTATTTTTAAGTTTATTCGCCCATAAAAAAGGTACCGGTTCTTCCCATAACGGCAGAGACAGCAATCCCAAAATGCTTGGAGTTAAGCGCGCGGACGGGCAGTTCGTGCTTGCGGGAAACATTCTCGTAAGACAGCGCGGCTCTAAGTTCAAGGCTGGCGCAGGCGTTGGAATGGGCAAAGACGACACGCTTTTCGCACTCGTTGACGGCACCGTTAAGTTTGAAAGAGTGGGCAAAGACGGAAAGCAGGTTTGCGTTTATCCCGTCGCAGAATAATAAAACCGAAGCGGTTCGTTTAATCGGACCGCTTTATTTTTTTAACTTATGAAACTCAAACACTTATCGAAATTAAATATCGCCGCGCTTGCCGTAAGCGCGTTCTGGCTTATAGAATATTTTGGGTTCGGCATTGCCATATTTGCGAAAATGTGGTACACCTCCCCCGCTATTCCGTTTGTGGGCGGAGTTTTTGCACTGTTGCCTTTTGCGGCGGAAATACTCAATATCTTTAAATTTAAAAGAAAATGGCTTGATATATCGGTTATTTGCGCCTCCGCCGCGTTTGCGTTTGCGCATTTTTTGGTGTTCCTGTATATAATGTCAAAGCTTAGCTACATTATTTTTGCGGGCGTGCCGTACTTTATTACGGCAGGGCTTGCACTGCTTACGGCGTCTTTCATATTCGTATTCCCCCGCCTCAACAAGCTTTTAAAGCGTATTTTTGCAATATCCATTTCGGTAATAATTGCAATAATCTGTCTTGTTACCCTTTTCAACGCCACGCCCTTTTATATAAGCGGCGGCGCGACGGTATTTGCTGTTGACGACGAATACCAGATAGCGTTTGCAACCTCGCACCGGTCGGTAGGTTCGGTTACGGTAAACGGCAAGACTTACAGCGATAGCGAAAACGGCGGAATGAATATCTGCAAGCTGCATAAAATAAGCGTTCCCGCAAGCGAGCTGGACAAAGCAAAGTCGTACTCGATATCCACCCAAAGCATAGCCTTGAACACCGCCTATGTTCCCGCAAAGGGTCCCAAAATAAGCAAAACCTACTCCTTCCGCCCCGTTGACGAAAGCGACGGCTGGCAGATTTACAACCTTTCGGACACGCACGAATGTCTCCCCGGTCCCGCAAACGCGGCAAGCTATTTCGGCGACAGGCTGGACCTGCTGATATTAAACGGCGACATTATAAACGAGGTTTCGAGCTATTACCAAATTTCCACCATATATAAGCTTGCGCACCGTATAACCAAGGGCGGCCGCCCTGTTATATACACCCGCGGCAACCACGAAGCGGTAGGTTCGCTTTTGGCGGACTTCGGAAAATACGTCGGCTGCGCTGACAGAGGGTTTTATTATACCTATAAGGTCGGCTCACTTTCCCTACTCATTCTTGACACCAACAACGATATGGCGGATGACAACAAGAAGGTTGCGCCCGTAATAAACTTCGACGAAGTGCGCGCAGCTCAGAGCGAATGGATAAAGGGTCTCGGCGATTGGCACGAAGGTTATAAATATGCCTTTGTAGTCGCGCATATGGCATACCCCCTTAAAGGCTATACGCGCGACGGCAGCCATTGGAGCGGCTGGGCGAAAGAGCTTATAGAGCTTACCGACGGAAAGGCGCAGCTTGCCATATGCGGGCATTCGCACAAAACCGTCATTAACGAACCGCACGACGACGACAATACGATTGCGGGCTTCCCCGTTCTTCGCGGGTCGATAAGAAGCAACAAGTACGCCGAAAAAGAGGGTATTTCCCCCTTTGAGTTTACGGGTACGGCTATTGAAATTAAAGGCGGCAACGTCAATATAAAGTTTACCAACGCAAAAAAAGCAGTGCTTGGCGAATACAACTTGGTGGTATAAAATGATAAAAGCATTTCCGCTTACCGACAGACAGAGCGCGGTGTTTACAGGACTTTTCGGCAAATATTACGCCGAACTCGGCTGCGAGGACAACATAACTCATCTCGTTGACGAATATATAATACCCGATTACATTGCGGGGTTAATTAAAATAGACCTTTTGGAAGAGGACGGAATTGCCGTCGGGTTTGTAATTTACCAGACCGACGACATAGACAACGACTGGAACTTTAAAGAAGGTTGGGGCGACATACGTGAAATTTTCATCGTACCCTCCGCCCGCCGCAAAGGTTACGGAAAGTTTCTGCTGTTCACTGCGGAAATGAAGCTTAAAGAAAGCGGTGCGGACAAGGCTTACGCCCTTCCCTGCGAAACAGCCGTTGCGTTCTTTAACGCGTGCGGATATACCAAGACCGCAGGCTTCTGCGACGAACTCGACTGTCCTGTTTTTGAAAAGACAAGCTTAAACAGTTGCTGTAGATAAACATTACCCGCCGCCCCGAAGTTTCGGGGCGGCGGGCTTTCTGTATTTCAAGCTTTTCCTTTGAAAATCAATCCTCTGCCTCATTCGGCACCGCCGAGGTTTACGTTACGCAGTAAACGCACCCCAACAAGCCATTAAAGCCATAATTACCAAAGGTACGGTTATTATACTTATCAAGGTTACCGTAACAAAAGCCGATGCTGCGGTGTCCTTGTCCCCGTCGAAGCTTTCCGCCATTGCAACGACTGAGGCGGCGGGCGACATAGTCATTGCTATTACGGGTGCTAAAAATACGTATTCGTCAATTCCGCTTACCCCGCCGCGCGCACTCTGCAAAATATAGAAGAACGGTATTGCCGCGGCAAACGTTAAAAACGGTGCGATTATAAGCCTTAAACCGCCTGCGACGTAGTTGCCCTTGTTGAGAAAAAGAGTTTTGGGACTCATTTCCGCGATGCGGATACCAACTATAACCATAGAAAGCGGGGCGGTCATATATGAAAGATACTGCGGAAACATTTGCAGCACTTCGCACCCGTCGAACATAAAGAAATTTATCTGCGGGACGAAAAATAGCAACAGTCCGACCGCTACCGATAATATGGCGGGATTGCACAAAAGCTTTTTGGGGCTGACTTGCTTGATATCGCCCGTAATAAGCACTACGCCGAACGTCCAGCAAAGCACGGTAAACATTACGTTGAATACCATCATATACATTACGGCAAGCGGGTCGCCGCCCGTGTACATTTCAACGAACGGTATGCCCATAAAGCCGCAGTTGGAAAATGCCGCAATAAACGCGTAAACGTCGGTTGCCTTTTTGTTTTTCGATTTAATGAAAATCAGCTTGCACAGCCCCATCATCAACAGCATCGAAATTGTGGCTATTGCCGCAACCAGACCGAAATTCGCCGCAATGTCTGTCCTTTTTATCGCGTTTACTATTTCCCAATCTTGCTTTGTAAAAGTACAGAAAGCCTTGATTGCAAGCGCGGGCTGACAGACGTAAAGCAGTAAATTGCTTAACGCGAAGGTCGTTCCCTCGCCGAAAAGCTTTAATTTTTTAAGGGCGAACCCCGGCACCATAAATGCAAACATTACCGCCATAATAAGCAGTACTTTTAAAAATATCTCTCCCATAAACGACCTTACGTCGACGACGTATCTTAATTACTCTTTCCTCAGACTTGTTTACCGCTAATCAAACGTAAACGTTACGTTTAATCAACGTATCTTAATTACTCTTTCCTTAGACTTGTTTACCGCTAATCAAACTACACGTATTATATCACTGCAAAAAATAAATGCAAAGCGTTTACGCAACGTTAATTAATATTTTGCAAAATCCTTCTTGCCTTACCCCATAGTAAGGGTGGAAGGTGGATTTGGCGTAAGGCAAAGACGAATGAGGGGTGTGCAATTAAGTTTTTATATAAAATTTACGGGGCGCGGAATCGCGCCCCGTACTCCTTTACTCGGAATATGTTTCCGTGTGGTAGTTTTTCTTTCCGCAATGCGTGCAGGTAAGCTTGCGTGTTTTCGGCGTATGTGCGGCAAAAAACCATTTTCCGAATTTAGGTGCAACGTTTTAAGGCTTTCTTCGCCGTAAAGCCTCCTTCCTCCCTCGGAAAACCTTTCGGGTTTTAAAAGCCCTTCTCTGTCGTAATACTGCACAGTCCTTACGGTAACCCCGCAAAGCTCGGCTATTTCTCCCGTTGAATATGACATACTTACCTCCTTTAAAGGCATCTTACAATATTACGTTGCGTAACAAGCAAGCATTTTTATAAACTTTTTTAAAATTTTTTATAAAAAAATATAAAAGCGGCAACTTAATTACCGCTCAGCGTATCCATTGTTGTAATTAAGGGGAGTTTTTAAACTCCCCTTATCATTATTTTAGTCTAATAATAACCGCCCGTTACTTAAAAACCGAAATATTCCTTAGCGTTATTGTAACAGATATCTTCAACTATTTTGCCGAGAACGGGAAGCTCGGACGCGGGATACTGTCCGCTTTCAACTAATTTACCGAGCATACTGCACAATATCCGCCTGTAATATTCGTGGCGGGGGAATGCTAAAAATGAGCGGCTGTCTGTAAGCATACCTACCGACTGCGCAATAAGTCCCGTCTGCATTACGGTTTCAAGGTTACGGTGCAAGCCGTCCTGCTGGTCTAAAAACCACCACGCCGTACCCAATTGGACAAGCCCCTTTACCCCCTGTTTATGAAAACAACCCGCAAGCGTGGATAGCGCGTAATTATCGCGGGGGTTGATGTTGTAAAGTATGGTCTTAGGCAGGCTTCCGTCACAGTCGAGTTCGCTTAAAATTGCGGAAAGCTTTGAAATATAACTTCCGTCTCCCATACAGTCAAAACCCGTATCGGGGCCTATTTTTCCATACATCCGCTTTGAATTGTTTCTTTGCGCGCCTATATGATATTGCTGAACCCAGCCACGCTTTGCGTACTGCCTGCCGAGGAAAATCAAAAGATAGCCCTTGTATTTATCCAGCTCTTCACAGGTTAAGGACTGACCCTTCAGACCCTTTAAAAAGACCTTATCCGCCTCGTCGTAAGTACAGGGCGCGAAGTGAACTTCTTCAAGCGAATGGTCTGAAAGCTTACAGCCCATACTGTCGAAAAATTTAATTCTTTCCGCAAGCGCGTCGCAAAAATCGTTTAAGTTTTTTATAGGCTTTTTCGCCGCGTCCGCAAGCTTGTTTATCCAACACGCGAAAAAATTCTGCTCGATATTCAAGGCCTTATCGGGGCGGAACGCGGGCAGAACCTTGACTTTAAGCGTTTCGTCTTCACGCATTTTGGCGTGCCATTCGAGGCTGTCTGTCGGGTCGTCGGTAGTACATACCGTTTGCACGTTCATTTTGTAAAGCATACCGCGGACGGTAAGCGTTTCAAGGACTTTGTTTGCCTTATCCCAAATAGACTTTGCATTTTCGGAATTTATTACCTCTTCAATCCCGAAATATCTTTTAAGTTCGAGATGCGACCAGGTATAGAGAGGGTTGCCGACTAAATACGGCATAGAATCGGCAAACTGGACATATTTTTTATAATCGTCGCCCGAACCCGAAATACTGTCCTCTTCATAGCCCCTTGCACGGAGAGCGCGCCACTTGTAATGGTCGCCGCACCTGTCGCCCGAACCCAGCCACGCTTCGGCAAGGTTACGGAATTTTTTATCCCCGTAAATATCCTTTGCCGACAAATGGCAATGGTAGTCTATTATAGGCATATTTTCCGCATGACCGTGATACAGAACCTTTGCCGTTTGCGTATCTAAAAGAAAATCGTTATCCATAAAAGCATTCATTAAAAAGTTTACTCCGAATTGTGAAAACGGTTTTTACCAAACCGCAGGAATGCAGGCAAGAGGCGAACGAGCATTTATGACGGGAGTTTACACAGATGTAAATGACCGGAATAAAGCGCAGTTCAACGTAGTATTGCGACGTATACACGCGGTTTAACGCTGTACCCTGCCCGACCCGTCGCCGCCGACGAGAGCCTCCACCTCTTTACGCGAAACGAGGTTAAAGTCGCCGGGGATTGTGTGCTTTAAGGCGGACGCCGCAACGCCGTATTCAAGCGCGGACTTAAAGTCCTTGCCGTCGAGGAAACCGCAGATTAAGCCGCCTGCGAACGAATCGCCGCCGCCGACACGGTCTACTATCGGGGTTATCCTGTACGTTTTGGAATGGTAAAACTGCTTACTCTTTGCCTCGTAAATGCATGCCGACCAGCCGTTATCGGATGCGGAATGACTTACCCGCAACGAGCTTACCGCATATTTAAACCCGAATTTTTCAACCATCTGTTCAAATATAGACTTATAACCAGCAAGTTCGAGTTCGCCGCCCGTCACGTCGGTATTGCCGGGCTTGAAGCCGAGAACGAGTTCGGCGTCCTCTTCATTGCCTATGCAAACGTCAACATACTTCATAAGCCCGGTCATTATCTTCCGCGCTTTTTCGCTTGACCATAGCTTTTTGCGGAAATTCAGGTCAACCGACACGGTAACGCCGTGTTTTTTTGCCGCCTTCAACGCGTCCTCGGTAAGCTTTGCCGCACTGTCCGAAAGGGCGGGTGTAATGCCTGTAAAGTGAAACCAGTCCGCATCCTTGAAAATCTCTTCAAAATCGAAGTCCTTTTCGGTTGCGGTGCTTATCGATGAATGCGCCCTGTCGTAAACGACCTTGGAAGGACGCATTGCCGAACCCGTTTCAAGATAGTAAATGCCAAGCCTTTCGCCGCATCTGGCAACGTGTCGGGTACCAACTCCGTACTTCCTGAGGGCGGCAACCGCGCATTCCCCTATTTCGTTATCCGGAACGGCGGTCACAAATTCCGCCATATGACCGTAGTTTGCGCACGACACCGCAACGTTGGCTTCGCCGCCGCCGTAATTTACGTCAAATTCGTCCGCCTGTATAAACTTTTCATTACAGGGGGTTGAAAGGCGAAGCATAATTTCGCCCATAGTCACAATTTTTTTCATATTGCCGTTCTCCTTTTGAAAACTTTTGCAAACCTATTATAATTGAATAAAATGCCAAAGTCCATACCAAGGAGGAATTTGTGTGCAAAATGCCAATCTGTGTTTAAAACGCTAAGTTTTTGAAACCCTGTTATCCGTACATACAACGCGGAAGAATTTGAACGTTCCGCAGCCTTTGCTTTCCGAATTTGCGCGGGCGTATATTCCTATCTGCGCACCAGACAGCACCCCGCCCTTGGCATAAAACTTATGTGTGAACGCGCTTCCGCCGAAGGTAACCTTATAGGTAAGCTTATGCCTGTCCTCATACTTTGCTGAAATTTGGAATGTTACGTAATTTTCGTCGTAGGGCTGGCTTTGGCAAAGCGTTTCGTCCACGCTTCCGCCGACATTGCCCTTTCTTATTTCCAGGAAATTCTGTCCGTCGCGCCGCACCACGCATATATATGCGTACTCTATACCGTATACGCAAAAGCCGACCTCGTCGCCGTCGTTCAAAAGATTAAGACGGCACTTCGTCTTAACGGAAAAATTGAGATACTGCACGTTCTGCAAAAAAAGCTGCGGAATATCCGCGAGGGTACTGTTTTCATAATAACGGCATTTTAGCTTTAACCCCTTTTTCATTTCAAACCAGTCGGCTTGGCGGGTTACGGGGTTTAGCCATTTCAAGGAGAGGGTTTCCGAATCGAATTCGTCGGAAGGCTCCGTCTTATAATCGGTTTGGATATCTACGGGATAATTTCCGCCGCTGACGGGAATACCTGCAAGATTTTCGTCGAACACCTCGCCGCACAGGAACCAGTCGTTGACGTATTTTACGGGTTGAAGATGCACGGCGCAGCCATACGCGCCCCTGTACTGCGAATGCAAAAACGCCCAGCTTTCGCCGTCAACGCTGACGAGCGAACCGTTGTTGGGTCCGTTAACGTCGGTTATGCCCTGCATAAGCACGACTTTGCTTTCGTAAGGGCCGTAGACAGTTTCCGCACGCAGACAAATCTGCCAACCGCTTTTAGTGCCGCCCGCCGACGCAAATATATAAAAATATCTGCCGTATCTGTAAATTTTGGGGGCTTCCGTCAAGGGGAAATTATGCCGACCGTCATAAATTACGGTAAACTTTTCGCCCGCTTGCGTAAGGTCTTCGTCCGCTTCAAACACCGCAATCTGCGAATTAATGCTGAACACGACGAAGCATTTACCGTTATGCCATACGGGGCAGGGGCTTTCCAATCCCTCCCTTTCGACAAGAGGTCTTAAAGGCGACCAATTTTTACAGGGGTCGTACGTTTCGCTGACGAAAATGCCGTAATCGGGCAAGCCGATAAGACAGTAGTATTTGCCGTTATGATACCTTATAGAAGGACAGCGCACGCTTGCAAGCGGAAAGGGCAGCCCGTCCGCCACGTGGTTTACAAGCTGCCACTCAACGAGATTTTTAGAGTGCAGGACGGGAACGCACGGAGCAAGGTTGTAGCTTGACGTTACCATAAAAAAGTCGCCGCCGACGCGTATTACGTCGGGGTCGGCACCGTTAACTACGGGATTTTCGTATTTCATAAATATATACCTCAATATATAACCTTAAAAATATTGTATCACTTCCCCGTGCTTATTGCAAGAGTTTTTAAAAATACCTTTTACGGGATTTAATACCGTTTTATTGCATTTTTTTACAATTATATTAATATTTTGAATACGAATTGCAATTGAATTAAAAAGTTCTTTAATGTAAAATATATTATATGACAGTTTGCGAAACGTTTTTTACAATTTGAGAAACATTATTGTAATTTCATACTTCGATATTATATAATCACTGTAATGTTAAGGTGCAACCCGCGCCTAATAAACAAAAAGGAGAAAAAGATGAAACAGAAAATGTCAGCCAAAAAGGCACTTGCGATATTCACGCCCTGCATAACGTTAGTTGTTGTGCTTATGCTTGTTATTGCAATACTCGTGTCAATGTTCTGGAAGCAGATCAGTATGTTCATAAGCGGACGTCCGCAGACTGCCGACTCTGCGGCATTGGCAGACGGCGAAGCACTCTGCGAGGACATCGTAGAAGAAGGAACAGTTCTTTTAAAGAACGAAAAGGACTCAAAGGGCAACCCCGCCCTGCCCCTTACCAAAGACGAAATCAAGCAGGTTAACGTATTCGGTTGGGCGGCTTACGACTGGATGTGTATGGCTTTCGGTTCGGGCTATTCCAATACGTCCCTGCAAAGAACCAAGCTTTTCCCCGCATTGGAAGCGGCAGGTATAGGCTATAACACAGACCTTTATAACCTATACAAGGACTACTACACCGCACACAACAAAACCTACGGCGAAGGCGACTATGAGGAATACAGGGGCGGCGTAGCGTTCGGCTCGGAAGAAATTTTCGTATTGCGCGAACCCAGCAAAGCCCAGTACGAAGCATTGACGGACAGCATAGTCAACTTTTCCAAGGTCGGACTTGTTGTTATAGGCAGAACGGGCAGCGAAAGTAAGGACTTAGAGCTTCAACAGGTAAAACAGACCACCCCCGGCAGCAACACAAAGAAAACGATAACCGACAGGCACTACCTTCAACTTTCCACCGAGGAAGAGGATATGATTGAGGTTGCAAAAAACACCTGCGAAAAGGTTATTGTAATCCTCAACACCGCAAACACTATGGAAACGGGCTTTATCGAGGACGACGGCATTGACGGCGCGCTTTTGGTAGGCATTACGGGTCTTACGGGCGTTAACGGGCTTGTCAACGTACTTAAAGGCGAAAAGGAAGAACCTATCCCTGTGCGCGACAGTGAAGGCAACCCCGTTTATAACGACGACGGAACACCCAAGTATGAAACCAACGCGGACGGCTCGGTTAAAACACAGACGGTCAAGGTATCTCCTTCGGGCAGAACGGCGGACACTTACGCTTATGATATTATCGGCACCACTCCCTCTGCCGTAAACCAGGGCAACAAGGGAAAGAACGAGAAGGGCGCGGCTACCGTATATTCCAACGGCACGGCGGGCGGCAACGACAGATACGGTGCTTATGTGGACTATTCCGAAGGTATATACGTAGGCTACAAATGGTTTGAAACGGCAGACGCAGAAAAATTCTGGGATGACGTAAGCAACGATTACGGAACGGGCTACGACGGCGTCGTCCAGTACCCTTTCGGCTACGGTCTTTCCTATACGGAATTTGAATGGACGGTAACAAAAGTCGAAGTCAGCGGAAAAGATAAGACCTCAGGCGAAATTACCGAAAAAGATACTATTAAAATTTGGGTCGAGGTTAAGAATACGGGAAATTACCCCGGAGCGGACGTAGTTGAACTTTACTACACCGCACCCTACACCCCCGGCGGAATTGAAAAGGCTTACGTAAACCTTGTCGATTTTGCAAAAACAGGCGTTATCCAGCCGGGCGAAGCCGATTTGGTTGAATTGGAGCTTACCGTACAGGATATGGCTTCATACGACTGCTACGACGTAAACAACAACGGACATGCGGGCTATGAGGTTGAAGCGGGCGAATATAATCTCCGCCTTATGAAAAACTCGCACGAAGCAGGCACTATGGGCGACAGAACGGTTAACGGGGCTTCGGCGGCAGTTAAAGAATCGGTAATAACCTACACCGTTAAAGACACAATAAAATACACCGCGGACGACAAGACGGGCAACACCGTTGAAAACCGCTTTACCAACAAGGACGGCGACGGAAACGACGAAGTTGTAGACAACAACGACCTTGACGGCAGCCGCGAGGCAACGCCCGTCAAATATATGTCGAGGGAAAACTTCAAAGACACTTATCCCGAAAAAATTACGTCGGCAACCGTGAGAACGGCAACGGCGGAAGCCGTATCGGTTGCGAAAGCACAAAAGCCCACAACCGCACAGTTGGCGGCAACGGGTTACAGCAACGTTACGATGCGCCAGCAGCAGAATAACTGCTTAACGTTTGAAGACCTGTTGGAGGAAACGAATTACGACGACGAAATCTGGCAGGATGTAATTGCAAACATTTCAAACAGGGAGCTTGTTAACCTTGCGCAGGACGGCTACTTCAAGACTGCGGCTATTTCAAGCATAGATAAGCCCGAATACGTAGACCTTGACGGTCCCCTCGGCTTCAACACCCGCGTTACGGGTGGTAACGGAACCACCTGCCAGTTTATGGCTTATCCCAGCGGAACGATGCTTGCGCAGACTTGGAGCAGCGAACAGGCTTACGGATTGGGTCTTAGCGTGGGCAGGGAGCGTCAGTCTATGGACGGACTCCGCGGCTGGTACGCACCCGGCGCAAACACACACCGCAATCCCTTCGGCGGAAGAAACGGCGAATACTACTCCGAAGACGGCGTGCTTGCAGGACAGATTTGCGCGGGAACGGTTTCGGGCGCAAAGGATATGGGCGTTTACTCCTACGTTAAACACTTTGTCGTAAACGACAGCGAATATAACCGTTCGGGACTGTTTACCTTCCTTACCGAGCAGACCTTGCGTGAAATTTACCTTAAACCCTTTGAAATTATGATAAAGGACGGCGGCGGCAACGCGCTTATGAGCAGTATGAACCGTTTAGGCAGAGTATGGTCGGGCGCAAACTACGCACTCTGCACCGAGATTATAAGAAACGAATGGGGCTTTAAAGGCACTATCGTTACCGACTGGGTAAACTCGGGCGACGATTATATGCCCCCCTTCAAGGGCGTATGGGCAGGCAGCGACACCTGGCTTTCGGCAGGCTTCGGAAACCAGTTCAGCGGTATGGAAAACGACGCGGCGTTGTGCGAGGCGTTGGAAAACGTAGCACACCACGTACTGTGGACGTTTGTAGATACGACCAACGCGGAAGCGGCGTTCGACCCTAATGCGGCACGTCCCGACTTATCAGTGGGCGCGGCGTACAATATGACGTTCGTTGCATACGTTGTTCTCGGCGAAGTCGCACTTGCGGCAGGCGCGGGCGTGATGGCTTTCTTCCTTATAAAAGCTATTTTAAGAAGCAGGAAAGAAAACGCGGCGGAAGCAACGGTTGAACAAACCTCTTCTTCCGACACTCCCCCTACCGACGAATAAATTAATAGCAAACTAAAATATAGGCGGGACGCTTTATGCGTCCCGCCTGTTTTTACTCTTCTATTTCACATTATAAAGCCTTCCCCCTTAACAAAGGGGGAAGGTGGCATTTTCGTAAGAAAATGACGAATGAGGGTTGTGCTATTCTACAAAATTATAATGTGAAATTTCACAACCCTCACCCCTTCCCCTCCCCCTTTTCTATGGGGGAGGGCTTAAAGCCTATGTGTCATTTTTCATCTATTCCCAATAAGTAATCTGCCGACACATCGAATATTTTGCAAAGCAAACGAATATCGTTTACGCTTGGCTCTGCAAGACCTTGCTCCCAGCTTGCATATCCTGTTTCCGACTTACTCAAAAGTTCTGCAACCTGCTTTTGTGTCAAGCTTCTTTCTTTTCTCAGCTCTTTAATTTTATGTCTTATTTCATAATTCATATTTCCATTTTACATTTTACTACTAAAATTTAGTTGACACTACGAAAATTTAGTAGTAAAATAATACTAAATTTTAGTAGTCGAGGTGCATTTATGGATATTAAAAATTTATGCGGTAACTGCAAGCACTTCAACCGCCACTACGTTATAAGAAAAGAACGTTTGAAAAAGACGGGCTTCGGACACTGTGTTTGCAAGGCAAAGCTGCATATCTATACCGATAACAAACACTGCGACAAGTGGGAACAGGCGGACAGCACAACACTGAATAAAGATATTAAAGAAGCGTTAAAAGATATGGCAAAGCAATTAACCGACATACTTTTGATTTTAAATTGCGACTGATACCTTGTTAAATGTCCTGCGGGCGTTTGGGTACATTATAAAGCCTTCTCCCTTTGTTAAGGGGGAAGGCTTTATTTCGGTTTTTTATTATATAATACAACCTCAACATTTTGCGTAAGCAAAATATTTCACATCGGCGCAGCCGATATTTAACAAACGCAGTTTATTTAACATTGCGCTGCAATATTTAACTTTGCATAGCAAATTTATTTTTCCACCTTTTCGTACCCGTCTTTGGGTTTGTTTCTTATAAACAGCTTGTACCTGAATGCATACAGGCAAATTGCTATTGCCGCCGCGCCTATCACGCCCGCAGCTATTCCGACGGTAACGGGGGAAATATCCGTTAAGTCAAGACAGCGCACGTTTATCCACATTTGGTTAATTTCGCCGAGCTTATCGCCGAAATCGAGCATAACCACGCTTCGGTCTATTACGTTCTGCGGAGGGTACTGCGCGAAAAGCTGCCTGCCCCTGTTTATATATTCCCCGTCAAAGCCGAAATTGTCCGCGTCCGCCGTAAGGAAGCATTCTCCGCCGTAGAAATAGCTTAAATCATACTCGTAAGTATTTTCCGTTTCCTCGTCCGCACCGTAGTTCCACTGCATATATTCAAACACGGTATCGCCCGCTATCGCCGAGGTATAACCTATGTAGTACATATTCCTTACCGCGTTATCGGGGCGGGAAAGAAAGTTTACAAACGCTTCCGCAGCCTCCTGCTTTTGCGCGCTTTCCCCAATTCCGTTTTTCATCATCATCCAGCCGTCAAACCATAAGTTCGCGCACTCTTCGGGAACGGAATACCACAGCTCCAACGCGTTGCTTTCGTCGCCGTCAGCCTCGTCCATAATATACACGGCGTCGCCCGACCACTGATAGTTTACAACGACCTTGCCCGTAACCATATCCGCTTTGCCTGCGTCTGTTTCAAACGAATAGACGTTGTCTTTAATGTTTTTTAATACCTCTTCCGCCTCTGCAATCGTCGCGCTGTCGGTGTCGTTAAGAATTAAACTCAGTTGCTCTTCACTTAGCTTACCGCCCGTAAGCTTATCCGCGTTTATTATACCGAGAGTGGCAAAGTACGCGTCGCGCACGTTGTCCTTTATGGTAACCTGCCTTTTGTAGTCCTCGTTTAAAAAGATATTCCAAGTGGATACGTCGGAGGTTTCCGCCTCGTCGGGGTTATATACAAGTCCCGTCGTTCCCCACATATAGCACGCCGCCAAACCGTGCCAGCCGTAGCTGTTGAAAATACTTTCGTCCGCGCCGTCGATGTAGCGCGATACATTTTTTGCGTAGTAATTTTCCTGCGTTTCCGTGTTCCAGAAATCTTCCGAAAAAGGCATACGGTATTTATATTCGCCGTCTTTGTCCTTTTCGTCGATAAGCTTCATAAGCATATAGTCGGACGGGCAGACCAAATCGTAAACGTCGCCAAGGCTTAAACGGTTATACAAATCTTCGTTTGTGCCGAAAGTCGAATATTCTACCTTTACATTGTAGTCGTGCGTGGAATTGAACCATTCGGTAAAGTCGTCCACCATTGAGTTTTCGCCGAAAATATCTCCGCTTTCAAGGTCGATAACCTCGTCCTCGTCCCATTCGCCGAGGTCGATATATTCCTCCCAGCTGCACACCCTTAAAACTATCGTTTCTTCGCCTTTTGAACAGCCGGAAAAGGCAAAAAGGCTTGCGCAGGATAAGATTGCGGCGGAAGCTACCGCCAAAAATTTTTTCATTTTGCAGCCCCCTTCTTTCTGTTACCGAGTACGTTCATTACGACTACCGCAACTATAACTATAAGGAAAATAAGAGTTGACAACGCCCATAGTGCGGTTTTAACTTCCGTCTGGCTGCCCTTGGTTGCGTTTACGACGTAAGTGCTTATCGTATCGAACGTGGACGGCTTAGTGTACGTAGTTACGAAATAATCGTCTAAGGAAAGCGTGACCGCAAGCATAAAGCCCGAAAGTATGCCGGGGACAAGCTGGGGCATAACCACCTTAAACAATGCCTGCGCGGGCGTTGCGCCTAAATCGAGCGCGGCTTCGTACAAGCTGTTGTCCATTTGTTTCAGCTTTGGAAGTATTGAAAGATATACGAACGGTGCGGTTAAAACCACGTGTCCTATGCCGAGGGGAACAAACGTATCCTTGCCGACGTGCATAAATACTATTAACAGAATACAAATCGAAAAGCCCGTCACTATATCCGCATTGACTACGGGGATTTGGTTAGCCGTATTTATGAGCGTTTTAGGAAGCTTCTTTGAATAGAACGTGCCTATTGCGCCAAGTGTTGCAAGTATAGTAGATATCGTTGCACACACCAAAGCCAGCAACACCGTCCCGAAAATCATATTTCTCAGGTCTTCGTTTTTGAAAAGATTTATATAGTTGTCAAACGAGAACCCGCCGATTCCCGCGCCGACCATAGTCGCGTCCGTAAAGCTGTAAACGGCAAGTACGAGTACGGGGACGTAAATAAACAACAGCACAAGCACGAGCCAGCCTATCTGAATAACTTTTTTCACAGTACCGCCCCCCTCGCGCTCGCGTCCTTATCGCTGAAACGGTTGGTAACGAGCGTTACTATTAAAATAATTACAAGCAGGACAAGCGATATAAGCGAACCGTTGTTCCAATCATACGCGCTGAAATAACTGCCTATCAGGCTGCCCATTATGTAAGTACTGTTGTAAAGCATATCCAGCACTACGTAATTTGTCATAGAAGGCAGCAAAACCATCGTCATACCCGAAATTATTCCGGGCACGGACAGGGGAAGCGTTACCCTTAAAAACACGGTAACCCTGCTTGCCCCTAAATCGGACGCCGCCTCCAAAAGGCTTTTATCAAGCTTTAAAAGCGAAGTATACAGGGGCAGTATCATAAACGGCAAAAAGTCGTAGGTCATACCGATTACCGAATTTAAAAAGGGATATGCGGAAATGTTGCCCTCTATGGCGGAAAGTATTTCTTTAAGCGCGGTTATTCTCAACGTGAAATTTATCCACATAGGCAATATAAACAGCATAAGCAGCACGTATTTCTTTTTCAAGTTGCTCCTCGCTAAAATATACGCCGTAGGATAGGCAATCAAAAGGCAGACAAGCGTCGTAACTATTGCTAAGGTAAAGCTGTACAAAAGCGTGCCGAGCGTGTTCGTGCTTGTAAAAAAGTTTACGAAATTCGTTACGGTAAACTTCCCCTCTCCGTTCGTAAACGCATAATACACGATAACGATTAGGGGTGCGATTACGAAAAATATTAAAAACACCGCATACGGTATACATAGCTGGCTTCTACTGAAACGCAATTTTTTCATTCGCGCGTACCTCTTATTTTTTAGAATTGCGAAGCTTATGCAATTCTATTATTCTGTTTCTTTGACTTTTAAGGAAAGCTTAATTTTCTCTTTGGGAATTATAATGCCTACAAGGTCGCCTGTGTTCCACAAGTCGGGACAGGACAGGACGTAATCCTCTTCATTCTCTTCCGTCCTAACTATGTAGCGGTAATGGTCGCCCTTGTAAATCATTGAAATGATGTTGCCCTGCGCCCCGCCCGATTGGGTATCGTCGGTCATAACGATGTCGTGCGTGTCCACTTCGACGTTTACCTCTACGCCAGTAAGGTCAACCTTTTCGCCCTTTTCGGTAATGAGATACCCCTCTTCGTCGAGGTGCGCCCCCTTATAAAGCTGCGTTACGTCGCATTCAAATTCGCCGTCGCCGAACTCGACGTTATTCGTTTTAGTAATTACGCCGTGGTATTTGTTTACGGTGTAAACCTTTTCCATAAGATGTATACCGTCGGGTTCTATTCTAAGCCCTATAATACTACCCACCGGCGCAGTGGAGGTGCTTTGTATTACAATTTCAAACTTGCCTATTTCCACCGTAATTTCATAATGCACGCCCTTGAAAACCGAGGATATTACCTTACCTTTAAGCTGTCCTTCGCCGGGCTTACATATCTTGATATCTTCGGGGCGGACGACGACGTCCACAAGCTGGTTAATTTCGTAATCGTCAAGGCAGTCGAACGTAGCCCCGCAGAATTTAACCCTTAGCTTGCCGACCACGGTTCCGTTGAAAATGTTGCTTTCGCCTATAAAGTCGGCTACGAAGGTATTAATAGGTTCGTTGTAAATGGCGTCGGGAGTACCGATTTGCTGTATTTCGCCGTCATTTATTACGACTATTTTATCCGACATCGTCAGTGCCTCTTCCTGGTCGTGGGTAACGTAAATAAACGTAATGCCAAGCTTTTTGTGCATTTTTTTAAGCTCTATCTGCATTTCCTTACGCATTTTTAAATCAAGCGCGCCCAAAGGCTCGTCAAGAAGAAGAATTTCAGGCTCGTTAACTATTGCCCTTGCGATTGCGATACGCTGCTGCTGCCCGCCCGAAAGGGTGGAAGTGCTGCGCTTTTCAAAGCCTTCGAGGTCAACTATTTCAAGTGCCTTTTTTACCTTTTTGTCTATTTCGGCTTTTGTAAGCTTTTGAAGCTTTGTATACGTTTCGCCGTTCTTGTTTTTGAAGGTGTTTTCCACTTTTTTAAGGCGAAGCCCGAACGCGATGTTTTCATAGACGTTAAGATGGGGAAAAAGCGCGTATTTCTGGAATACCGTATTTACAGGGCGTTTGTTGGGAGGAAGATTGCTTATATCGTTCCCGCTTAAAAGAATTTTGCCCGAAGTGGGAAGCTCGAACCCCGCAATCATTCTAAGCGTCGTCGTTTTTCCGCAGCCCGAAGGGCCTAAAAAGGTTACGAACTCTCCCTTTTTAACTTCAAGGTTAAAATTATCCACCGCTATCGTTTCGTCGTCGAACACCTTTTTTACGTCGATAAGTTCGATTATGTTTTCGCCTTTGTCCAAGATAGTTACTCCTTAAAATAATTCTGAAAATAATTACGGCGCGCGCAAAAATCATATTTTTTGCAAGCGCACTCAATTTGCGCATACTTGCGGCTCGCCGAAGTAAATGACCGCATTATATAATAAGTTTGCCTTTATGATTGCGGCAGAGGGCGAGTAGCCCTCAAATCACGGAAATTGCCGCGCGCTGAATAGCGCGATAATTCCGTGAAATATTTTAAAAATTGGGCGGGGTTGAAATCCAGATAAACTTTGCCGTAGTCTTGCCCGTATTTATTATACAATGCGCTTTATCGGCGGCGTAGTAAAAGGTTTCGCCCTTTTTACAGACATATTTGTTTTTGCCAAGCTCTATACAGACTTTCCCCTCTAAAACGTAACCGAACTCTTCGCCCTCGTGCGGAAAATCAACCGAGGTTGAAGCTCCCGACAAAAGCTCGACTAAAACGGGTTCCATTTCGTTTTTCTGCGCGTTGGGGATTATCCACTTCAAAAGCATTCCGTTTTCGTGTTTTTCGATAAAGTCATCGTCGGAAAACACTACCCTTTGGTCGTCCTCGCGCTTGAAAAATTCCGCAAGGTCGGTGCCGAGCGCGGACAGAATGTCGCAAAGGGTTGAAATCGACGGAGAGGTCAAATCGTTTTCAAGCTGTGAAATATAGCCCTTCGTCAGCTCGCACCTGTCGGCAAGCTCCGCCTGCGATAAATTAAGTTGAAGCCTTAATCTTTTAATTTTATTGCCTATTTCCATAAATACCTATTTCACGAAAATTTGCTGACACAAATTTTCCGTGATATTGGTTTGTCGCGCAAACGCTTAACGGTTGAAATTAATCCAACCTTGCGTTTGCCGACATAAATAATTTTAAATTTGCCAGTGTTAATATTTGCATTGAAAAGTTTTAACGCAAGTACCAACTTGCTAATTTTTCAATGCGGAATAAGTAAACTTTAGGTTTACTTTTATTAAACGGTTAGGAATTTTAAACAAAAAGTTTAATAAAAATAAACCCAAAACAAGAATGATTATATATTTATACCGCAGCTATGTCAATTATTTTTTTTATATAATCATAATGTTATAAAATAACAAAAACACTGCCCTTATAAGGCAGTGTTTTGTAAAAGATAACATTCCATTATTTTTGCTTTCCCCTTTATCAAAGTGGGAAGTTTTATTGCGATTATTTTATTTAATTTGTTCGGCAGCCGACAAAGCTTTTTCTATTACGGCGTCCATATTGTAGTAGCGGTAATCGGCAAGACGCCCGCCGAGGATATACCCCTTTTGGTTTGCAAGCGAAATGTACTTTTCCGCCAAAGCGTCGTTTATTTGGTTGTTTACCGAATAGTACGGCTCGTCCCCCTCTTCCCACGTTTTGGGATATTCCCTTGTAATAACCGTCTTGGGCTGTTTGCCGAACTCGAAATGCTTATGCTCGATAATTCTCGTGAACGGAACCTCGTGCGAGGTGTAGTTAATGACAGCGTTGCCCTGATAGTTTTCCATATCCAGCGTCTGCGTTTCAAATTTCAGCGTGCGGTATTCAAGCTTGCCCAGACTGTAACCGAACAGTGCGTCCACGGGACCTGTGTAGACGACTTTATCCGCCAGCTTTTCAAGCTCTTCCCTGTTTTCGAGGAAATCGCAACCAAGCCTTACGTCGCAGCCCTCCAACAGTTTTTCTATTATGGGGGTATAGCCGCCCTTAGGTATGCCCTGGTAAGGGTCGTCGAAATAGTTATTGTCATAAGTGAAACGCACGGGCAGACGTTTTATTATAAACGACGGCAGTTCGCTGCACGGTCTGCCCCACTGCTTTTCGGTATAGTCCTTGACGAGCTTTAAATATATATCCCCGCCGACCATACTTATTGCCTGCTGTTCAAGGTTTTTCGGATTTGTAATATTGGCCTTTTTTACCTGTTCGGCTATTTTTGCCTTTGCCTCGGCAGGGGTTTTAATACCCCACATACGCGAAAAGGTGTTCATATTGAAGGGAAGGTTGTACACTTCGCCGTGATAGAACGCCACAGGGGAATTTATATAGTGGTTAAATTCCGCAAATTGGTTTACATAGTCCCAAACCCTTTTATTCCTTGTATGGAAAATGTGCGCGCCGTATTCGTGTACGGTTACGCCGTCAACCGTTTTGGTATAGACGTTGCCGCCGATGTGTCCGCGCTTGTCAATAACAAGGCACTTAAAGCCTCTTTTCGTCATTTCGTGTGCAAAGACTGAACCGAACAGTCCCGCACCAACAACTAAATAATTATATTTTGCCATAAACGTACCGTTTAATCAACGTATCTTAACTCCTTTAAAATTTAACAAACTTTCCCGCCAATCAAGCGAAAATTAGCAGGCAAAATCACGCCTGCTAAATATTCTATCATTAATGTTGCCGACAAAAATCACGCTTTTTGTCAGGCAGACCCAATTTGTGCATACTTGCACCTCGGCGGATTGAATTTGTGTGATTATATGATAAGTTTGCCCTTAAAATCACACAAAGAAAGGCAGAGCCTTTCAAATCACGGAAATTGTCGCGCGCAGAATAGCGCAACAATTTCGTGAACCCATTTACATTATCAAGGCTGCCGCACCGAACGCGCCTGCCCTGCTTCCGAGAGAAGCTTTTACCACTTTTACGGGAGCAAAGTCGGTGCCTGCAAAAATGTCTTTATCTACGAGCCTTTGCACGGGGACGGTAAGCCGTTCGTCCTGCTCGCTCACTCCGCCGCCAAGCATTACTACCTGCGGACGGAATACGTTTACAAGATTTGTAATGCCGCACGCAAGGTGTTTTACGTACCAGTCAACGACTTGCTTTGCCGAGATGTCCGTTTCGGCATACTCGAAGGGGGTTTTTCCCGAAATTGTCTGCGGGGTATACGTTTTCCACATTTCGGAACCCGTATCCTCTTCCATCGCCTCTTTGGTCTTGCGCATAAGCGCGGTTGCCGAAGCATAACACTCGAAACAGCCCCATCTTCCGCACGTGCAAGGATATCCGCCCATTTCGATTACGGTATGTCCTATTTCCGTGCCTGCGGAATTTCCGCCTTCAAAAAGCTTTCCGTCAATTATAATTCCTCCGCCTACGCCCGTACCTAATGTAACAAGAATACTATCGGAATATTTCTGCCCCGCGCCGAATTTAGCTTCGCCGAGGGCGGCAGCGTTTGCGTCGTTGGTAATTTTAACGGGCAGCCCTACTTTATCCGAAACTGCCTTTGCAAGCGGGAAATTTTCAAGACCGAGATTGCCCGAAAACACCACAACGCCGTTTTTACTGTCGATAAGCCCCGGACAGCCGACGCCGACGCCTTTAATATCGCCCTTATTACCGCCTATGCTGTCAAGCATTTTATTGATTAAGACTACGATATTTTTGCACATCGCGTTTCCGCCGTCTTCACAGCCGGTAGCTATGCGATCCTCTGCAAGCACTTTGCCGTCGTGCCTTATAATAATGCCCTTGACGGTCATACCGCCGATATCTATGCCTATATATTTTTTTTCTGCGTTAATATTTTTATCTGACATATTTATTATCCAAGCTTAACTGTTCTGCAAAGAATATTGTATCCCCTGGTCATTACCCAGCCGCGGAGCCGCCAGGGTAAATAGTTTACCACCGTTGCGTAAGAACTGCTTCTCAGCTTTTTATAAAGCTTTTTGTCTTTAAGTTTTATATGATTCCACATTTCTTTAAGTGCCGCCTTACGCTCGGGCGAATATTCCGCACAGGTAAAGAAAAGCGTGTTCATCATAATAACTTCAAGCGTATGCCACATATAGTTTTTTAAACCCTTTGGCATCTTCTTTATTTCGTCCCACTTATATGCGTCCGTCATACATAACATTACGCGTATCTGTTGTTCGTAACGCTTTACGAAGTTTTTTCGGTTAACCGACTGATCCTCGCGTCCGATAAAATAATGATAAAGGTCAAGGTTTAAATAACATACCGTCTTCATAAACGGCAACGGTTTGTATGCGAACAGGTTGTCTACGTAAAAAGTGTGTTCGGGAAGGATTGTGCCGCTTTTTAAAAGGTTTTCCCTCTTGTATAAGAGCGCGTGCATTAAAAGCATTCTCGAATACTTGAACTTTTTCATATTGTCCCAGCCGCAAATTACGTTTTGGGGCAACTTATCGATATACGCGCTGACATAGCGCGTATTATCGAGAACGTGGTCGTAAATAAAGTTTGTTATATACAGGTCGGGTACGGTTCCCTCTTCGAGATGCTCTTTTATTTTTGCTATAAGTTTTGTAAGAGCCTCTTCGTCAAGCCAGTCGTCAGAGTCAACTACTTTGTAGTAAAGACCCTGCGCAAGGCGTAAACCTGCGTTTACGCCCGAGCCATGCCCGCCGTTTTCCTTGTCTATAACCCGAACTATCGAAGGGTACTTTTCGGCGTATTCGTTGGCGATATTGATAGTATCGTCCTTAGAGCCGTCGTTGACAATAATAATTTCAACGTCGTCGCCGCCCGTAAGTAAACTGTCGACGCATTTGCGCATATAGCTTTGCGAGTTATAGCAAGGCACGGTAAAGCTTATTAATTTCATTTTATTCTCCGGAAAAAGTTTTCCGTATTAGTTTGTGTTATTTGCATCGGGATAATTCCGTAGACTAAACCGAATTTCTGCGATTAATAATTTATTGCGTTGAAAGCAGCTTCTTTTTCATACTTGTTGGTAATTGCATTGCAAGCATTGGTAAAAGCTTTTTCAATCTTTTCGGGATAAGCAGCCTTATCTTCTTCTTTAAGGTTTTCCTTCTGGGAAGCTTTTACAATTGCATTATACTTCATAACCGCTGCGTTTACCTGAGATTTAGCCTGGAAGTATTCTTTTTCCGCGGTAGACTTAGTATTCTTGTCTTCCCAAAGCTTCATCTCGTTTTCAGCTTTAACGATTTTTTCCGTAGAAGCGTTTGCCGCAACAAGCTTGTCGTACTTAGCCTTGGACTTTTTAGCCATCTTGCTGTTATCGGGGAAGATAACGAGGAAGATGAAGAAGAATACAACCATTGAAAGTCCGCCGGTAAGTACAGTCTTAATAAGACCTGCTACCGTTGCAAGACCTTCGCTACCGGGTAAGTACCAGCCCCAGTGGGTAAAGAAGCAGTTAATGAAGCCCCAGACAGCGTTTGTTGCGATAGAAACGAGTACCCAACCGATGAAGTACCACATAGCCTGCCACCAAGGGTTTCCGTGCGAACGGAAAGTAATGTTTCTTTGAAGGGGGAAGTTTATGCACTGAGCCGTGAATACTGCAATTTCAAATGCAATGAAATACGCCCAACTGTTAGCATCGCCGAAAATTACATACGATGCGCCGTTGTTACTTGCGAAAGACAACGTTACGGCAGGCCAGCCTACGCCGCCATCTACGTTAGGGAATATGCCCGTAAACGCATAAGGCAGGAACGTCATTACAATGAACTGCCAGATTGTAACGCCTTCCGAGAATACGATAAAGAAGAACGCTTTCTGTAAAATGCTGGAACCCTTGGGGTGCTTGTCGCAGAAGCCGTACCAAACGCCCAGCCACCAACGCCAAATCTTCTGGAAAAACCTTACAAAACCGTTATTTGAAAGCGGTTTAAGCTGTTTTTGCAATTCCTCGACGGAATACTTCTTTGCTTCCGCTGTTTCGACAACAGCTTCGGCGGTTGCTTTTACTTCATCACTCATCTATTTTGCCTCCTTTTTTACCTTTTCTTTTGATAAGAATCTGCCAACGCCCTTAAAGAAATGACCGTTGAACATGAGAAGTAACCCTTCCATTTGCCTGCGGCTCATACCGCCGAACTTGGCAAGACCCCTGATAGGCTGGTGTAACACGCCCATTACGAGGGTATTTGCAAGCGTCCTCATTCCGAACGCCCTGCACGCGCTTATCGCAAAACGGATAACGCCCGAGAACGCTCTGCCAACCCAACGCTTTGAATATCTTAGGTCGGATATAGTACTGTTCTCTTCTATTACCATTCTCTTCTTTTTATAGAAGTTATAACCCGATTTGGGAATTTCTCTGCCCAAAAGCTCTTTAAATTCTTCCGCGCTTACGTTTGCTGCCTTACCGCTGTAATACGAAGGAAGCTTTTCAGGGTCGTAAGGCATTACGTCGGTAGTACCCGCCTTGGTTACGCTTGCCGTAAGGCGGATATCAACCGAGCTTGCGCCTATGTAAAGCTGATATTCGCCGCCTTCGACTTCCCACTTTTCCGTCTTAACGTTAAAGTAACGGAATGTTTTATCATCGAAAGGTATAGTTACCTGCGCGCTTTCGCCCGCTTTTATAAATACCTTTTTAAAGCCCTTTAATTCCTTTGCGGGACGGAACACCTTACCGTCCTTTTTGCCGACGTAAAGCTGTGCGATTTCCGCGCCGTCTACCGAACCCGTATTGGTAATTGTGAACGTTACGCCGTTTTCGCCCGCCTGTACGTTCGAGTATTCAAACGTCGTATACGAAAGACCGAACCCAAATGGATAAGCAACGGGAACGTTTGCCGTATCGTAATATCTGTACCCGACGTAAGGTCCTTCGCGGTATTCAACCGTCATTTCCTTACCGGGGAAGTGCGAAGCAGAAGAACAGTCGCTGTATTTTACAGGGAAAGTTTCCGCAAGTTTACCCGAAGGGTTAACATTACCGACGATAACGTCGAGAACCGCGCCTGCACCCGCCTGACCCGTCAGACAGCCGTAAACGATGGCGTCCGCGTCCTTGCACCATTCCGTTTCAACCGCACTTCCGCAAGAAAGCACGAGAACAAGCTTTTTGCTGTTTGCTCTTACCTTTTTGTAAAGCTCTATCTGGTTTTGGGGAATTTTTATATGCTCCCTGTCAAGACCTTCGGCTTCGGAAACCTCGTCAAGACCGAGACAAAGAATAACTACTTCCGCCCTCTTTGCAAGATTTGCCGCTTTTTTGGCAAGTCCGCCCTTCTTTGCTCCGTAACGGTCAAAGCCCTTTTCATAGCCTATAAAGTTGACGGCGTGTCTGCCTTCAAGCATTGTGGTAAGCTTTGTAGGATTGACGACGGAAGAACCCGCGCCCTGATAGCGGGGATTTGCGGCAAAATCGCCTATGATAGCCGTTCTTGTTTCGGCAGACATAGGAAGCACGCCGTCGTTCTTTAAAAGAACAATGCTGTCCTCCGCACACTTACGCGCAATTTCGTGGTGCGCTTCAACGTCGAAGGGTTTGCCCTTCTCGCTTACGGTGGTCTTTTCGACGAGGTCTAAAATGCGCATAACGCATTCGTCAACGTATTTAATATCAAGCTCGCCCGCGTTGACCGCCTTTACTATATCGGCAGAGCCGTATTTGCACGAAGGCATTTCAAGGTCGCTGCCTGCAACCGTGGAATTTACTTTGTTGTTTGTACCTGCCCAGTCGGAAACTATCACTCCGTCAAAGCCCCACTCTCCGCGCAGTATATCGCGCAAAAGATGGGTGTTTTCATCTGCGTGTGTTCCGTTTACACGGTTATAAGAGGTCATTATAGATTGCGTCTTGCCCTCTTTGACAGCAATTTCAAATGCGGTAAGATAGATTTCACGCAGGGTTCTTTCGTCCACTACCGTGTCCGAAACCATACGCCTTTCTTCCTGGTTGTTGCCTGCAAAGTGCTTTACGCAAGCCGAAGTACCTGCTTCCTGAATACCGCGTATATACGACGCTGCCATCTTACCTGCAAGGTAAGGGTCTTCCGAGAAGTACTCGAAGTTTCTTCCGCAGCGCGGGTTGCGCTTCATACACGTGCCGGGACCCAAAAGAACGTTTACGTTCATAGACGCCGCTTCCTTACCGAGAGCTTCGCCCATTTTCTCGCCGAGTTCTTCATTCCAGCTATTAGCCATAGTGGCAGCCGTGGGGAAGCACGTCGCGGGAATACTTGCGTTAAGACCGAGGTGGTCTGCCGCAGCAGCCTGCTTCCTCAGTCCGTGCGGGCCGTCAGCCAAAAACAACGAAGGCACGCCCAGCTCGGGGAAATCCTGTGTCTGCCAGAAATCTTTACCCGTAAGAAAAGCTGCCTTCTGTTCAAGCGTCATCTCTGACACTACTTTTTGCTTATCCATTATTTTACCCTTCTTATTAATTTTTTACTTATTATAAAATATCACAAAAAAAGTAATATGTCAACATTTGTTGCACAACTTGCTGTTTTTACACCGCAAACGGCATAAAAAAAGTTCCCGCACGGACTGCATTGCGCAGTGAGTGCGGGAAAACGCTTAATTTTATTACTTCTTTCCGTAGAGATTAATGTACTCTTCGTTAAGTTTTTTAAGACGTTCGCGCCCTTTGTCTATGAGCGAAGCGTAAAGCTTGAAATAATCAGCCTCGTTTTTGTCAGGCTCGGTACCTTCGAGAAGGGCAAGCATCAAAACCGTTTGCGAACGCAAAAGTTTCTTTTCGAGTGCCTCAATTTCCTGTTCGCAGTCATCTATAGCGTTCTTTAAATCTTGCTTTTTGGACATAATATTTACCCTCCTTTAAAGGTTAAACCCTGATTACAGAACCACCGGTAAGAATAATCATCTTAACCGCCTCTATCGAGAAATAGTGCGCCTCGACCGTAAGCGGTTTGGCAAGCGTTCCGCGCGCAAGCACTTTAACGTAGCCGATGTTTTTATCTACAAGCTTTTTCGCTTTAAGGCTTTCAAGACTTACTATCTCGTCCCTTTCATAATTAGCCGACAGCGTGTCGATATTTATAATTGCCTTTTTACCCTTGGGTTTAACGGCGTTTTCACGCTTGCTTTCCACTAAGGATACGGCTACCTTGTCGGCGATAATATCGTTAACCTCTTCGGCGGAAACCTCTTCGCGCTGTTTTTCGGCAACTTCCTGCCTGCTCTGTTCGCGTATAGCTTCCTTTTCCTCTTCGGTTTGTTCAACGATAGGCTCTTCCTCGATTACCTCGGGTTCCTCTTCAACGATAGGTTCTTCCTCGATTACCTCAGGTTCCTCTTCGACGATAGGCTCTTCCTCGATTACCTCGGGCTCCTCTTCAACGATAAGCTCTTCCTCGATTACCTCGGGTTCCTCTTCGACGATAGGTTCTTCCTTGATTACCTCGGGTTCCTCTTCGACGATAGGCTCTTCCTCAATTACCTCGGGTTCCTCTTCAACGACAGGTTCTTCCTCGATTACCTCGGGTTCCTCTTCGACAATAGGTTCTTCCTCGATTACCTCGGGTTCCTCTTCAACGATAGGTTCTTCCTCGA
>CAJUKJ010000004.1:112496-143601 GCA_910587365.1 uncultured Christensenellaceae bacterium
CCTCGGGTTCCTCTTCAACGATAGGTTCTTCCTCGATTACCTCGGGTTCCTCTTCAACGATAGGTTCTTCCTCGATTACCTCGGGTTCCTCTTCGACGACAGGTTCGGCAACAGCTTCGGCAATTGCCGCTTCTTCAACAGCGTCAAGCTCTTCGGGGTTACCGTTATTAATAAATTCGTTATAGATTTCTTCCTTAACGAGTTCCTTTATCAATCCCTCTTCAACGAGCTGCTCGGTCGTCCTGTAAGGCATATAGTAATTTTCGTTGTGATCCGCACCCGGTACAATGCCGTATTTATCCATTAACGCTTTGATGAGGTCAACGGCATACTTAGCGCGGCGCGCGTTCTTTATCCTGTACAGGCAAGGCACGCCCTCGTACTTTTTGCTGAGCGAACGCTCTACCTTGTACTTGGTATCTGCGTAATCGTCGGGGTCAAGCGCGAAGTAAATGCAAAGCGACTTGCCGCGCATAGTATATCTTGCAATATTGTTTCTGCCGAAATTGAAATTTTCGTGTCCCCAGGAAATTCTGCTTTTTACCTTTTTATAGGAAAGCATAACGTTTTTGAGGTATGTATAGTACGACTTGGTTTCGTCCTTGGATTGGATAAGCTTTGCCGTGTAAGATTTTCTGAATCTGACGACGATAGCCATACCCGTCTGCTCGTCTACGCTGCGGACGACTGCCGTTTCCTCTTCCTCTTCTTCGGCAGCGACGGAAAGCTCTTCTTCCTCCTCTTCCTCTTCGCCCTCTTCGTCGACAAGCTCGGGAACGAACACGGGAACGGGAGCAATTACCTCTTCCTCGACGGTAACCTCTTCTTCCTCTTCGGGAACAGGTTGTTCCTCAACCTCGGCTGCTTCAAGCTCTTCCTGCTCTTCAACTACTTCGCTGACGGTAAGGACAGGCTCTTCCTCCTCGGTTACCACGTCTATCTCTTCCTCGGGGGCGGGTTCTTCTTCGACCTCTTCGGCAACCTCTTCGACCTCTTCGGCGGCAGGCTCTTCCACTATTACTTCGGGTTCCTCTTCGACGACGGGTTCGGGTTCAGGCTCAACTATCGGCTCTTCCTCAACCTCGGGCTGCTCTTCCACAACCTCTTCCGCGGGAGCGGGTTCTTCAATTACAGGCTCGGGCTCAGGCTCTTTCTCGGGTTCCTCTTCCTTGGGAGCCATTACAACCTTGACCACAGGCTGGCGTTTTCTAATGCCTACCGCGTAAACGATACCCAACGCCACCACTGCAATTATAACAACAAGAAGCACTGCCATAAGAATTATGAGAAGCGTTTTGTTGCTGATTGAAAGATTTATCAATAAACTTTCTAACATCTGTTTTTCCTCCTGATTACTATTGCTATTACTACGATTGTTGCTATTGCGGCAACAACGGCGAGTACGGTATCTATTATAAGGAACGTTTCGTCCCAGGCGGGCGAGATAGTAAATTCTATCTCTTCAACGAGGTCTTCGTAACCGAAAGCGTGAACGGTCGCACGCATAATGTAAGTGCCTTCCGCCGTGGGTTTGGCGTCAAGCTGCTTTCCGTCCGTAGTCCAGTAAGTGTAAACCACTTCGCCGTTGGCAGCCTCGCCCGTAGGCTCGTTGGGTGCAAATTCCTCTGACCAGCTTTCTATTGAAGGAAGCTTTTCCCATTTATTTGTTGCAAGCCTTATGCTGAAACTTACTCTTTCGACAAGGTCTTTACAGTATTGGGCTTTGGCTGTTACTATCATTACGTAATCGCCGTTCGCGGTAGGAATGGTTTCCGTTGCGGTTTCGTCAGCCGCGTCTGCAAGCTTGTAAAGATAAGTAATCGTTCCGCCCTCGGCGTCCTGTGCTACGGGGTTGCTTGCGCCTTCGCTGAGGAACCAGTCCTTAATCGACGGCGTTACCAGCCAGCGGTTGACGCGCTCGTAAATTTCAAACATAATACGTTCTTCGAGATAGTCGCGGTGGCCGGGATAATAAACGGTTGCTACAAGAATGTAGTGTCCCACTTCCGTAGGCACGCCGTCGAGCGGCTCGTCTAATTCGTATGCGCCAGATTCCGTTTGCCTGGTGGAGCAGTAAGTAAACCTTACCGTATTCCCGCGCATAGGCTTGCCCGAAGGGGTGCTTGCCTTGTCGCCCGCCGTCCAGCTTGCTATCGTGGGTAGCTCCGTCCAGAAGTTGGCGGGTATCGACGCGCTCGAAGCGTAAATTTCAAACTCTACCGTTCCCTGCTGCGCCGTAATCGACGTATACTGTCCGGGTACGCCTTCAACCGTTGCAATAAGCATATACACGCCCGACGCAACATCCGTTTCGTTACCCCTGAACACGTTGGTTATTTCTTCGAGGTAAGCCTCTGCCGACGCAGTAGCCTTATGGTAAACAGCTTCGTAATATTTTTTGCCGCCTTTATCGGTTATGATAATATTCGTATTGCCGAACTTTGCAATAGCCGTAGGCGTATTGTTGAGGTTTCCATCACTGTCAATACCTTCCCAATAGCCGTTAACCCACGGCGAAATATAGGGCGAGGTAAGCCAGCTATTGACCGCTTCCAATACGCTGAAAGGAATTACGGACGTAAGTCCCGAATACTTTCCTTCAACCGCGTCAACCGTGACGCGCAGATAGTAAGCGTTTGCTTCAAGCGAATTGAGCTTGCTTTTAACGGTTTGCAGCAATACGTCGCCGTTGCCGTTAAGCGCGAACTCTTCAAGTCCAGCAACTGCATTAGTACAGTTTCTGTCGGTGTATACTGCGTATTTAACGGTGTTGCAGTCGCCGACCTCGGGTTCGCCTGCGGTAATAACCTTTCCGTCCTCGAACTGGGCATAAGTCCAGTTGAACACGTTAGGCGTATGCGTCCAGGTATTTTTAACTGTTGAAACCGCAAACACAAGATTACGGGTAAGGTCGCCGATGTTATCGTTGCCCGAAACCCTTGCGGTAACGTAATACGTGCCTGCAAGTAGATTGTTCAGGCTGCCGCGGGCAACGCTTGAAAGCGTTCCGTCCGCACCATAGCTGAAACTGAATTCCAGCTTCTGTCTTGCTTCGTCCGAATAAACAGACCATAAAACCGATTCAACCGCGGTTTTGTTGGTGTGTCCGTAAATTACGGGAATTCCGCGGAATGCGTTGACCGTATCGTCGTACTGTCCCCAACTCCAACCAAGCACGGAAGGGTCAGCCGCCCACTCGTTGGTAACGCGCTTGATTTCAAAGACTCGCGATAAAATCCTGCCCGTTTCGTCAAGTCCCGTTTCCGAACTGTCCACTACCCAGAAATGGTTGTTGTCTATGGTAAATTTAATTGTATATTTGCCTACGTCGGACCAGCCGTCGTTACCTGTTACCGTATAATAATCCCTATCCGTAATATCTTTGTCCAAAGATTGGATATACCCGTTATATTCCACCGCCTGAACGACGGGAGCGGCAACGCCGAGCTTTGAAACGGTAAATCTTATATCTTCATTCAACTCGCCCCAATCGTTCGTGCTGTTTGACGGAACACGGGCGTGCATTATATATTCGCCTGCTTCCGTAACCTTTTCCCGTTCAAGCTCCTCGCCCTTGGAATATGTTCCGTCGGCGTTAAGCACCGCCTTGAAGTAGGTATAAATTACCTCTTCTCCGTACTGCCATACTGCCGTGGGCGCAGCGTTTGCATTGCCGTCGTATGTCCAGCCTTGAATTTTAGGATAAGCTCTCCAATTGTTCTCAACAGCAGTAATTTCAAACGTTAACGTAAGACTTTCAACGGTGTTGTCTTCCCACCTGTAATGGTCGGGGTCGTTGAGAATCAACTTAAATTCGTGCTGACCTTTATTGACATAAGGATTTGTTTCCCACTTTTCATTGTCCGTCCAGGAAATTCTGTAATGCTCTGACTCTTCAAATTTGGGAAGTACCCTGCCGCCCGTATACGTAACACTGTCTACATCCTTTTTAACGTGTACATAGCCGTATATCACTATCGAATAATTAAACGCTATACGTTCTTCATAATTTGTAATATCTACCGAATCTTCGTAATTGTTTGCGGTAATCTGCCAGTAAACCCTGTACGTATCGGGGTTTATGGGGGAATTACTTGCATTGAGCGACTTGTCATCGGGAGCTAAATAATTATTGCTCCTCATTCTGTCCAAATTGAACTTAACAGCCACTTTGCCGTAACAAGCGTTGTAAGTTTCACTATTCCAAACGCCCGTTCTGTTTGCACCTGTGTTAACGGCTTGCAAAGCTGAAACCTTTGCCTGTAAGTCGGCGTCATAGAACTGCACCGTTTCTTGTATATATTTAAGTTCGTATTTGGGATTTGTTTTAAGAACGTCGGTTACCGCGTTAACTTTGGCAATGCTTGAAAGCTTAGCCTTTTCAACCTCGAACTCGTAAAGACTTTCCAATGCGGAGCAGTATGTACTTCCGCTTTGCTCTGCAGGAACTTCGGGGTAATACAAGTATAATCTGTAACTTCCGACAGGCATTGAAGAATTGATATAATCGGTTAATTTTTCCGAATTTTCTTTTTCCGTTCCGACAGTAGTATATACGTTTTGTACGATTTTATCGCTTAAAATTTGAAGCGTAAAGCTGACTACGTTCTGGCTGTCAGTTCTATGTATCGATACGTCGGGCAGATTGACGGTTGCCGTTTCGCCGAAGGTTATTTTGGTTTTATCGTTAAACACCGTGTAATCTGCGGTACTGTCTTTTATTATAAACGCGTTATCGGAACCGATAATATACCACACTTTGTTAATAGTTGCTATACTGCCGTATCCCGATATCGTAACGGTAATGCCGTAATCGCTAAGCTTTGCTATCTTTTCGGCGGTCAATTCCGCAAACGTATAATTGTTGTCTTCTATTTCAAGCCCGAACCTCGTAGTGTCGTACACTCCGGGATTTTGTCCTTTGTTGTTTAAAACCAAATCAGGATTGACAACATATATATCGCTATTAAAACTTTCAAGCGAAATGGATATTTCGCCGCCGCTGCTGTTTGCGACCGAGTTATACGCTTTATAAGTTCCGTCATTATTTCTGACGGGAACACCGTCTATAACGTTTATAGGCCCGTCTGAAAGACCTTGGGGCGAACCTGTAAAATACAAATATTTAAGCATGTTATTAACGTCGTTAGCATTTTCGGATAGGTCGATTACCTGTTGTTCTACCGTAACCGTTATATAGAAGGGCGAACTCCATTCGCCATAGCCGACAGAACCGCTTTTGGATAACGATACCTTAATCGAATAAACGCCTGCGTTTCTTACCTCCGTCGGTTTCGTATCGCTTGACCCGATTATCGGGCGGTACTCTAATATTTCCGCAACTGAGCCTTCATAAATTTTATAAGTATCGGCAACGTTTGCCGCACCAAACAATCCTTCCGAACCGTTGAACTGCCCCATTCCGTAAGACTTACCGTTGAAAGTATAACCAATTTCAATTTCATCAGTCCCGTCGGTTGAACCGTCGGGCTTTAAGACGTTGACGGCATACAAATCAAAAGAAGCTTGCTGTGTTGATAAAGCATTTGTCAGATACGCCGTCGTCGCTACGTTGGTAGAAATGAAATTCATAGACGTGTACCAGACAGACGAATCATACCCGTCCATTAAAGGCAATGTTTTGCCAACGTATAACCATTGTCCGTTTTCCTGCCTGTCGTAGTTGTAAGGCTTTTGCCACAGTCTTTTTTCCGTAACCGTTTTCACAGTTTCAGAACCGCTTACGTAGTGCAGGTTAATATCTATAAGATAGGTATGTTCGGCAAAAGGCCCCCAATAAGAGTGCGTCGAGCTGTACAAAGCTCCGTAAGCGTTCATATTGGGCGTAATGATTAATTCGGGAACGCCGTTACCCGAAGCATTGCCCATACCGTACCAGATAACGTCGTTTTTATTACCGAAACTGTTAAGGTTTTGCCTGTCGGGCAAATATACTACCGAGCCGCCGCAACCATAGAACGCGCCGTAGCCGACGCACAGCAGATTTTCCGCGTCCGACATATCAAGCACTTTATTTGCACAGCTATAAAAGCTTTCGTTACCTATTGCGTTAACAAACGAAGGAATTTTTACGTTGTGCATATGCCTTTGAAAGAACGCATAAGCGTTTATATCGTATTCCGCGCCTACTTCTTCGACGGTCGGAAACCGCATTACGTGTCCCGTATCATACCCTGCGTCGTTTATTCCGCCGGTATACCCGCAGAGATACCACCTGCCGTTTTCATAGCCGTAATTCCACGCTTCAAATATGGGCTGGCTTGAGTTTGTATTGGTATTTGCGTATGCAACGTTTGAAACGGGACTTCTGTTTCCGTCGTTTCCGCTTCTTGCAACGTTTCCGCTTTTATAATTATTTTTAACTAAGACGTAATTTCCGTTACCGCTTACTGTATAATTTCCGTCGCCGTCTTGAACCTTTTCACCGATAACCTTATAGCATGCATCGTGATCGGCTTTTTTGTGACAATCCAGCGCGTAATCGAGAACTCCTCTCGGATTAACGTTTGTACCGACGACGCTATCGGGAACGCAAACACTAACTAATCTGAAACAATACATAAACGCATTCGCACCGATATGGGCTGTATCGAACTCTGTCATACCCGAAAGGTCTAAATGGGTAAGCATATTACAATAATTGAATGCACTTTCCCCGATAGTTTTTACGCCCGAAGTATTGTTGATAAACTTTAATTCGCTACAATTTAAAAATGCGTTATCGGAAATATTTGTTACCGTGCCTTTGAACGTTACCGTTTCAAGCCCGCTACAATTTGCAAACGTATACGGAGCAACGTTTGTATACCAGGACGGAAAAGTAATTTCTTTAAGACTGGTACAGCCGTTAAACGCTCCCTGCTTAAATGTAACGGTTTTCGTTTCGTGGAAAACAACGCGGTCTAAAAATATACAATCCGCAAACGGTCCCTTCTGATACTTAGTATCGCCCCAACTAACTGTATTCATTTCTATCCCGCATCTAAATTCGACGCTAAGAACGTTAGTTCCTTGGAACGCTCCGCCGGCAATCAAGGTGTATTTACCGTTATCTGGTATTATTAAATGAAAATAGTCCACTTTGGGGTCAAAGCCGTTTTTAGCGTTAATGCCGTAAATAGTCTTTGTCACAGTACTGCCGTTTAACGTATTCAAATAATCGGCAGCATTTAAAAATACCGTTCCTTCAACAGTATCGGCTGCATTGTCCGAAATTGTATAAGTAGTCGCTGCGTTGGCAACTTTTTCGGGTAGGGGTGCGAGTAGCAAAATGCCGACGGAAAGGCAAATTGCCGTAACCGCCGCAAGCAAAACGCAATTCCATTTTTTGAATTTTAACATTTTTTCTTCCTCCTGTCATATTTTTACCGTATTTTCACATACAGACTGATAAATTTATTCCAAAACTGATACAGTTCGACAATTAACCTGTTTTATACTCATTGTTTAATACTTATTATAGTATGCGTTTCGCCATTCGTCAACCCCTATTGCAAATACTTTTTTAACAAATTTATACTTTTTTTACAAGATTGTGACAATTTTCGTCAATTTTACAATGCGTTATAGGTTTTTCGGCAAAAGGGCAACGTTTAACTATAAAAGTATTAAACTCTCATCAGTCCGTAAAAAAACAGCTTCCCCCCCCTTAGCAATGGGGGAGGGGAAGCCTCTTGCTTTTATCCTAATTTTGCCTTCCCCCATAATAAAGGAAGGCTTTGTTTTTATCCTTATTTTGACTTCCCCCATAATAAAGGGGGAAGGTGGATTTGCCGATAAGGCAAAGACGGATGAGGGTTGTGCTATATTCAATCAGCTTTTCAATTTGGCGACGCCCGTTTTTACAGCCGCGTCCGCAACTGCCTTTGCAACGCATTCGTGCGCGGATTTATCATAAGCGTAAGGCAATATGTATTCAACGGAAAGCTGTTTTTCCGTAACGCAGTCCGCAATTCCGTATGCGGCGGCGAACATCATTTCCCTGTTAACCGTGCTTGCCCTTACGTCAAGCGCGCCGCGGAAAAGCCCGGGAAACACCAACACGTTATTAATTTGGTTGGGATTTTGCGAAGAACCGGTGCCGACGATAAACGCCCCCGCTTCTTTCGCGTCTTCGGGGTCTATTTCGGGAACGGGGTTTGCGCAAGTGAAAAGCACGGGCTTTTGCGCCATAGACCTTACCATTTCCTTAGTAACGCAGTGCGGACCCGAAACGCCTATAAGCACGTCCGCGCCTTTTACGGCGTCCGCAAGCTTGCCCGTCATGTGCCGTTTGTTGGTAATTTGCGCCGCTTCCGCCTGTGCGTGGTTAAGCCAGCTTTCGCCTGCCGATATTATTCCGTTTTTGTCGCACAGGGTTACGTCCTTTACCCCGAAGTCTATCAAAAATTTGGCTATGGCAATTCCCGCCGCACCCGCGCCGTTTATTACAAGCTTAATATCTTCCTTATTCTTGCCCGCAAGCTTTAAAGCGTTTATCAAAGCCGCCGTCATTACAATCGCCGTGCCGTGCTGGTCGTCGTGGAAAACGGGTATATCAAGCTCTTTTTTAAGCCGCGTTTCGATTTCAAAACAGCGGGGTGCGGAAATATCTTCAAGGTTTATCCCGCCGAACGAACCCGACAAAAGCTTTATTGTGCGTATAATCTCTTCGGTGTCCTTCGATTTTATGCACAAAGGATATGCGTCCACGCCGCCGTATGCCTTGAAAAGTGCGCACTTGCCTTCCATTACGGGCATACCCGCTTCGGGTCCGATATCGCCGAGTCCGAGAACCGCAGTACCGTCGGTGATTACGGGTACGGTGTTCCATCGGCGCGTAAGCTCAAACGATTTTTCGATATCGGCGTGGATTGCCATACACGGCTCGGCAACGCCGGGGGTGTACGCAAGCGATAAGCTTTCCCTGCTGTCTACTGGGACGCGGCAAACCGTTTCTATTTTGCCCTTCCACTCTTCGTGTTTTTTAAGTGATTGCTGTCTGTAATCCATTACTTAGTACCTTTTCCGTATTTATCCTTATAGTTTTGCATACATTTTCTTATTATTTCAATCGCCTCGTACTTGTGGCAAATCTCCTTTACCGCAGTCGTCTTGTGTTCAAGCGATTTATATACCTCGAAAAAGTGCATCATTTCCTCGAAGATGTGTCCCGGTAGCTCCTTAATGTCGTAATAGTGCTTGTAATTGGGGTCGTTTACGGGTACGGCGATAATTTTTTCGTCAAGCTCGCCGCTGTCGACCATCTTTATTACGCCTATCGGCATACAGGTAACAAGCGTCATCGGGAAAATCGTTTCGTTACATAAAACAAGCACGTCCAAAGGGTCGCCGTCGTCGGCAAGCGTTCGGGGTATGAACCCGTAGTTTGCAGGGTACACCGTTGACGTGTACAAAACGCGGTCAAGGCGCAAAAGCCCCGTTTCCTTGTCAAGCTCGTACTTGGCTTTGCTGCTGCGCGGAATTTCTATAAGTGCTTCAAACCTGTTTTCCGCTATTCTTTCTTCTTCTATGTCGTGCCAGATATTCATAACATACTTCCTTTTTCTTTGATTATATCACGCTTTTCTACAAAGCTCAATTAAATCTTTCTGCTTTCGTGGCAACAGAAATAAATAATCTGCCTGTCCTTTGCTATTTTTTTAACCGCGTCCGCCGTTTTTTGCATATGCTTGCCATCTAAATTAACGAACGGGTCGTCCATTATTATAAAGGGCTTTTCTCCCCCGAACATATTGTCGATAAGCGCGATTCGCATACATAAAGCGCAAATACTGCGCTGCCCCGCACTTAAATGCCTGTCGCTGCGGGTTTCGCCGCCCCGCTCGAACGAAATCCCGAAATTGCGGTCAAGGCTGACTTTTTCGCCCAAAGTGCTTTCAATCACTTCCGCATAGCCGAGGAATTTGTCCTTTATCGGTGCAACGTATTTTTCCTTTAAATTATTTTCAGCGGTTTTAAGCATATCAATCGAAGCGGTAAGTATTTTGTGCCTTTGTTTGTATTCTTCAAGGCTTTCCCGCGACCTTTCAAGCTGTATCTTCTTATCGTCAAGTTGCTCCGCATAGCTTTCCGCTTCCGCAATTTTTCCGTCCAAAGCCGCGCTTTCACGCTGTTTTTCGGAAATGGCGGCGGTTATTTCGGACACGTCCGACGTACAGCCCTGCGGCTTTTCGGTAAGATTGTATTTTCTTGCGTAAGCCCCCGCTTCGGCTTCCGCCGCCGCGATACTTTCGCGCAGCCGCTGCATTTCCGCCGAATGCCTTTCAAGCGTTTCTATGCCCGACGGCACGTTTCCGGGTAATGGTAGCTTATACTCTGCGTACACCCTTTCAATCCCCGCCCGCAGCATTTCAAGCTTTTCATCGACAGCGGCAACCTCACGCTCCGCCCTTAGCTTTTCTTCGGTAAGCGAAGCATACTCCGCAGCCGACGTCTGCAAGGTCAGGTAATTTTTCTGCAAATCCCCGACGGGAAGTTTGTATTTTGTAAAATATCCGTTCAGCCCTTCCGTTAAGGATGAAAGCTCGGTTTGCATCGCCTTTAAACTCTCTTCTGCGGCGGCATTGTCTTGGATTAGCCGCTTATAGTCGCGCAAATCGCGGCTAAACTCCGCGAAGTCGAACACTATGCCGTTTTTGCTGTAATACGAGTATGGAACGAGGAATTCCCGCACTGCGTCCTCAATCCCCTTCATTTCGGCTTGAAGCTTAACCGCGTTTTCGTTTATTCGCACAGGTCTGGCGGGATTTGCGTTTTTAAGATACACAAAGCCCGTAGCAAGCAGACCCGCCGCACCCGCGCCAATAACTACGCCGCCCGCAACCGTATTTACGAACAGCAGTCCCGCGCCCGCCGCGACTACGATTGCCGCAATTACGGCTATGATAATAAATATTTTGCCCGACCTTTTGGGCTTAACCTCTTCATCGGGGGCGGAGGATATTTTCAGTTCGCGGTCAAGCTGTCCGTACCTTTCCGCACTTGCCGCAACGCGTTCCACCTCCGCGTCCGTCGGTATTCCCCTGCCGAAATTTTGCCGTAATTGCCTTTCGCGTTCGGTTTCTACGACCGATTTTTGCGAATTGATTTTCAGTTCAAGCTCTTTTACCCTGTCGATGTCGCGACGGACTCCCTGAAGTCCGTCCTCGTCGGGTACGCCCACTGAAAAGGCTTCGGACAATACCGAAAGCCGTGCGGACTTAATTTCGTCGAAGCCCGCAGACTGTTTCCGTCCCGTAAGCCTGATAATTTCGTTACTGCTTTGCTTCATTGAAGCAAGCTGTCCGTCCGTCGGTATGCCGCAGGGATATCCCCCTTCAAGCTCCTTCAATGCCTGTCCGTCCGCGGTTTTTCTTGCAAGCATAGTTTCGTAAGCGTTCCAACGCTCGATTAAAAGATTTTCCGCGGAAGCTTCGTCCCTGCGCTTTTCCAAATCCCTTATTTCGCCTTTAAGCTTGCCCGAGCGGGAATATAAGTCCTCAAGCCCCGACGCTATGCTCTCTATATTGTTGATTGCGTTTTGGATATTGATAATTTCGGTCTGCGTGCGGCTTATCAAGTCGTTACTGCCCTTGGCGGCTTTAAGCTGCTTTTTCGCCTTTTCCAGCTTACCGAGCGCGTCGTCGAAGCTTACGCCGTCCGCCGTGTCGTCAACGAAATCGTTGAGTTTTGCGTTTATGCTGCTTGTCGCAAGCACGTCCACCGCATCGGAGGTTATAAACACCGTTCTCTCGAAAGAGTCCTTATCCAGCCCGAACACCGCCCTGCCGATATCGCTGCCGAACCCGTCGTAAGGTCTGCCCCCGCAATATACCGCGCACTCGTCCTTGGTTTCGCTTTTCTTGTCAAAGAACCTTTCTATCCTGTATTCTTTACCGTCCGTTTCAAAAGTGAGGTTTCCGCCGAACTTGCCCCCGCCGAAGGGGTAGAACCTTTTTCTGTCGTTAAAGTCCTTTGCGTTTTCCTTTGCGGTAGGCAGACCGTAAAACATTGCCCTTATAAAGGACGCAAGCGTGGTTTTGCCGAAGCCGTTCATCTCGCAGAACTGCGTTATATCCTCTTCAAACGAAAAATCGGTTTTTGTAAATTTTCCGTAATTTTCGATATGGCAATTTTTAAGCCGCATTTACTCAACCTCCCGACCGCTTAAAGCCCTTAAACCCACGGATATTATTTTGTTTTTTTCATCTTCGGGATAATCGCTTTTAAGCACCGTGCGGATAAATTCGCCTTTGAGTGAAATATCCCCCGCAAGCTCCTCCGCGGAAAAACGGCGCGAGGTTTTGTTTTTGACGGAAACAAAGTAATAGTCGCCTGAAAGCAGCTCTTCAAGCTCTCTTTCAAGCCCGTCGCCGTCAAAGCTTACCTCGCCCGTAAGGTTTACCCTTAAGATATCCTTTGACGGACAATTTACAATGTTTTTTATTATCTTATACGAAGAGTATGCGTCCGCCGCACCGCTTATATCTACGTTTTCCTCCCGTATCATACGGCAGGAATTACCGACGAAGTCATACGAAAAACAATCCGTATCGATTATTACAAAGCCCTTTTCCCCCGCCTCGTCAAAGCCCCTGCCTTCAAGGCAGCCCGGATACACGTACTTTCCGCGCTCGTCAAGCTTGCCGCCGTTGAAGTAATGGATATGCCCCAAAGCAAGGTAGTCTATATTTTTGTTGCGGAGCTTGTTAAGATTGATTTTGTCCTTACCGCTTGTATCGCCTATCTGTCCGTGAAGCATAACTATGTTCTTTTTTGTTTTATCGAGATTAAGCGAGGAGTACATCGCCACCGAGTTTTCTTCCGCGCTCTCGACGCCCGTTATGCAGACGTCGCCGTATTCGTAAGACGTCCACGCGGTTGAAAAGGTTTTAAGGTTTTCAAGCCCGTATTCGGTATACGACTCCAAGGTATCGTGGTTGCCGCGCAGATATAAAAAGTCGATATCGGAATTGTTTTTTACTACGCTGTAAAAAAAGTCCTTATCCTTTTTTAAAGGGCGGTCGCTGTCGAACACGTCGCCGCAGAGAAGAATTACTTTAATTCCGTGGCGTTGCGCGTATTCTACGGCACGGTTGAACGCACCCCTGACTTCCGTCTTCCGCACGTCGGACTTTTCCTTGGGGAGTTTTGCTTCCATTTTAGAGCCGAGGTGTATATCGGCACAATGCAGTATTTTCATTTTTAAACCTCTGTTCAAAACGGCTGCCGCCTGAAAGCGGCAGTAATTTATTTCAACGGCTCGGCCGCAGAATTTTTATCACGGTTACGCACAAGCTTGTAACCTATTGCGGTTATTTCGCCGTACAGTCTGTCTAAATCCATATAATCGTAAGCGTATATTTTACTTACCTTTTGAAGTTTGGGATTATCCTTATAATTCTCTTCGCGCAATTCTTCGCACGGGTACCACATCGAATACTCGTAAGCGACAAGCTCTTTAAGTCCGTAATAGGTAGTTATGCAAGCGTGTTGCTTCAAATCGGGATTTTTATGGCGTAAAACCTTTACCGTATTCCCCTCGTCGTCCTTTTCCTCGGCAAAATGAATGCCGTCCTTGTTCATCTGCTTATAATCGTACAGGATATACAGCGCGTTCCATCGGGAATGCTCGACATACGCCAAAACGTTGCTTGACTGTGTGCTGAAGAAAAACGAAAAGTCACTATAATTATTTTCCCTGCCGCTGTTTTCGTAATATTCGTTAAACTCCTTTTCGGTTATGCCCGCGACGTCCTTTTTAACCATATCCAGCCCAAGCATATTAAGCTTGAACGGCAGGTTTAACGCGTGGTAAAGGTTTGAAGCCTGCTCGATATAGGGCAAGGCATTCCACTTTTCAAGCATATATTCCATGTGCGCGGGGTCGGAAAGGCTTGCGTTTAAAAGCTGACGGTTTTCTTCCGCACTTTTCCCTTCATATAATTTACCCAGCCATTGGGGCGGATTTTTAGTTTTATTGTATAAAAGATTTATCCTTTGCGCAAGCTCGGTTAAATCGTCGTTAATTATGTTCCCGTGGGTATATAGCTTTTTCTCTTCCCCGAAGTAAATAATTTTGTCCTCTGTTTCGTTAAGCTTTTCTTCGTTGTTGTTTTTCGCCCTTACGAAAATACGGTAATTTTCCCTGTCGCCGAACAGCCTCATTACCGTCTGGGCGTAAGACGCGTCCTCCAAATCGTTTTCAAGCGATATAATAAAGTACGTAAAGCTGTTTTCGTTTACCAGCGACTTGAATTTCCTTCTTGCGTCCACCGAATTGGTATCTGTTTCGCTGATATCGAGTTCGCAAATTTTTTCGGGCTTGGGGAAGTCGCAATCCGAAAATTCTTCGTCAAACTCGTAATCAATCCGTGAAAAAAATTCGTTGTGAAGCGCGGGTTTATTTTTGTCCAAAACGTAATAATGCACGGGCTTGGACGCAAGTTTTTCCCCGTCTTGGCGTGCAAACTGGAACTGCATTACGCACATTCTGAAAAGCTGGTAATTGACCTTACCGAAACCGACGAATACTACGTTTATTTCCTTATCGTTTTTTAAAGTGCAGTTGCCGTTATAAAACGAACGCGGTATGTATCTTGTTATGGGATAGTCCACTACAAATCTTCTTGCCATAAGCTCGTACTTGCTGAAGCCCGTAATGTATAAATTTCGGTTTTTATCCGCTTTCGTTATAAATTTTTCCTTTAAAATTTTCATCTCCTGCTGGTTCGCTTCAAGATGGATTTTCACTCCGCCTGTCAACTGTATAAAAGTTTCTATTATTTTCGTATATGAGTATTTTGCGTCGCGGAAAACGATTATGTTGTATCCGCCATATTTTAACTTGCGGGCAAGACGTTTTTTATCAAGCGGAACGCGGTTTACCAAAATACCCTGTTTAAGCAAATCGGTATAGCGTTGGTTTGTTATATCTGGGCAAAGCAGTATACAGTTATTCGTTCTTTTACCGTACTTTACGGAGTTCTGCGAATCGCCCACCACTATATCGCACTGTCTGCAAAGAGCAAGCCTTGTGCGTATAAAATTGCTTATCCTGCGGCTGAAAAAGCTTGCAACGCTTAATATTACGGTTACACCGCCTATTAGGAACGCAAGAACGAAATCAACGTAAAATATGGGATTTTCTCTGCAAATAGGCAATATCAGACTTTTGTCGGCGTCAAACTTGAACACGTCCAAAACTATGCCTATCAATGAAAAACAGTAAAAGAAATCTACGTCTTCCCCGTTATAAAAAGAGGCGGTAAGGTGCATCAGGTAAATAATAAGAAACGCAGGCGCGAGATAAAGCATATTCTTTTTCGTTATCAGCTCGCCTCCGTTCTTTGCCGAACGGCATATCGTGTAAATTATTCCCGCCGCCATCAGCAAGGAAACCAATAAAAATATTATTCCCAAAATCAGATACATAAGTTTTTTCTTCCGTCTGTTGCAAATATGCTTTGCTCCCGCAATTTTCCGAATTAGCGCGCCAAGCTATCTGTGGCAACTGATAATATGTATATCGTTTTTGCCGAGCTTAAAGTCCTTTGCCATACACAGGGTATCGTAAGTGCCGCCGCGGTTTATGGGGTTATGGTTGCTGTCGTACAATGGCGTCTGAATACCGTCCCAAAGCACGATTAACTTGTTGCACTTTTGGACGATATAGCGGCTTGCCTCGGCATATGTATGCACGGGGTCGGGAATGGTTTTGCAAACTACCGCCTGCGCCAACAAATGGCGCATCTTCATCTCGTCCTCTTCGGTAAAAGGATGACCGTTCAAAACCGTATCGGTTTTTACGTCGTTGATAAAATCCTCGTAATCCATAGGCAAATCGGCTTTGAGGGTTATACCCATTTCCACCGCGCACTCCGCAATCAGCTGGTCCGCGCCGAAACCGAAACAGCTTCTTACAATTACCCTGTAATCTTTGCTGTATTCCCGTAAAATAGCCTTTATATCCTTTTTCAAGACTTCGGGGTTATCCGTGAAAAATCTGTGTCCCGTACCTGCAATTTCAAGGTTGGGCTTACGTCCCGAACGGTAATTGTATATGCGTATATTGCTGTCGAATTTTTTCAGAAGCCCTATGATATTGTTTACCATAAGCATATCCTTAGAGCGTTCGTTTTCATCGAGCAAATCGTAAGGCACTATCGACTTGTGTATTTTCTTTGCGTTGCGCTCTTCTACGTTGTTTTCGTCGTAGTCGGTACCGTACTTCCAGCCCATTGCAAGCTTTTCTTTGACCCAACGGGCATGCTCTTCACGGCTTAAAAAGCCGATATTGTCTTTAAATTCACTGAACCTGGCGTTGTTGAAGTCGTTGACTACTGGATAATCGAGTTCTTTACTGCTGTAAAAGCAATTTATAAGCTCTAACTTTTCCGCATACGATTTTGCCTGTTCGATATTGGAAAGCTTAAATTCAAGCGGGAGCTTGCCGAAATCGGCGTCAATGCGCGCCCCTGAAAAGCCCTTGCAATGCTCGTTATACCTGCTGTGAATGGCTTTTGCCAAATCGCAAATGTTTATAAAGCTGTCGTCAGAAGTGTAAAGCTTATACCTCTTCTCCTTTATCCGCTCTTCGGTCTGCACGCTTAGCTTCAAAGGCGAAACTATATACCCGTCATACAGCTTCGTCCTCTTCTTTTCGTCCGCGGTATGCGAGTTTTCTTCGGATATGCGTTTTACGTATTCTTCGCCCCTCACAACCGCCGAACCGAAGATTTTTTCAGTAAACACGCCTTCGCGCATTTCCCTGTAATTTTTATTTAGCGCGACTTCAAGCTGCCCGTCCTTGTCCTCGGTACGCACCGTGTACGAGTCGTAGATATATTTGATTAAAATATTGCTGTCGGTAATTTTCAGGGAAATATCCCAGGCGATAGGGTCGCGCTTGCTGACCTTGCCGTAAGCAAGCCTGTCCCAGCTTTGAAGCTCGTCGCAAAGCATTAAAAGGTAAGCGAGCGGATGCTCGGCTATATCGATAAGGTGCCTGTCGGGTGCGTCGAATTTATTGAAATTGTTATGAAGAAGAATGGCGGTAAAGACGTCAAGCTCGCGCATTCCGAATTTAAAATCAGGCGTTTTGAACAGCCTGCGCGCAAGTATTACCGCGCTGAAATAACCGTGGTCCATAAAGTGCGGCTGGCGTTCTACGCGCTTCAAAAGAATTTCGCAAACCTTCTTTTCGTCGTATCCGTCGCGTTTTTTCAAGCCGTATGCAAACAATTCGTTAAGATTTTCAAAGGCGTCGCGCCCGGGGAATGCATTGTCTAAAATCTCTTTAACGCCGTCGTCCAATCTGATAAACTCCTGCATATTGCCGAACGAAACATAAGGATTGACCTTTATATCCTTGCCACATACCTCTTCGGAATAGGTTTTAATCTGTTCGTGCGCAAGCTGGAAAGGATAGCCGATATCGTGGAAGAGCGCGACAAGCCCCCAGAACTTCATAAACTGCAAAGCGGAATACCCACCGTCTTTCAGCCCGTAAAAGTTAAGATAGGTTTTACGGAAAAATCCGTCGTGTTTATATATGGCAAGCCCGAGAGCGAAAACGTACACGGAATGCGAATAATGGTCACGGTGCTTAGACAACAGCTCGCCCGAATGATATTCGTGGTCGGAAAGCATTTCAAGCAGCTTTTTCGTGTTGTCGTAACCCTGCCCGAACAATTTAAAAATTTCGCAGAAACAAAAGTAAACGGAAAAAGCGTCTTCCTTTCTCCCGCTGCCGAGAAATTGCCGCACGGCGTTTTTAAAACAGAGCAAATCGTTTTCAGATACGTCCTGCCGTTGTTCCGCCGGCGTAACCAGTCCGAAAAACTGCGTACACAAATCTTTGAGCGAATACATCATATTCTCCTTGGTGTTTAACTGTCTGCATAATTATATAGCAGAAGAAGTTTTCGTCGGTTTCAATAAACAAACCAAAATATTTTCATATGCAAAGCGCGGTTTAACGCGGTTATACGCAGTTCATAGGAAACGACCTGTTTTATTATAATAAAAATTAAGGCATAAGTCAATATAAATATTTTTTCCGTTTCAAAAATTCAACCCGCCTTCCGCCCTAATCCCGGAAATTCCGTATCGTTATTTGAACGCCGCGCATACTATGAATTAAGGCGGAAGCCCGAAAGAAACCGACGCATATTAATTAGAATTTAAAAAAATTAAAAAACACTTAAAAAACGCTTGATTTTTACAATCATATTTGATATATTAATTAAGCGTTCGGGAGCTTAGCTCAGTTGGGAGAGCAACTGCCCTACAAGCAGTGGGTCACAGGTTCGAGCCCTGTAGCTCCCACCAGAACAGTGCGGAAGAATAATATGCGGGAGTGGCTCAGTGGTAGAGCGTCACCTTGCCAAGGTGAATGTCGCGGGTTCGAATCTCGTCTCCCGCTCCAAAAAATTCTTCCGCACTGTATTTTTTTAAGGCGCTATAGCCAAGTGGTAAGGCCAAGGTCTGCAAAACCTTTATCCCCCGGTTCAAATCCGGGTGGCGCCTCCATTACAAACCCCGTTGACATTCGTCAGCGGGGTTTTGTCTTTTTAACATATAACAATTTTAGTAAGTACACCCCGTCCCCCGTGTTTGAAATACCACGACGACGGGGTGTAATAAATTATACTATTATGTCTCGCTTATAACACCGTCAGTACAGTAAATTGTATAATTGGCTGTTTCATAATTCCAATAATTTTCTTTTTTAATTACTTACCACTGCGCTTTTGTTCCATTAAAATTTATTGTAGTAAGAATGCTACAACCACATAATGCCATTACTTCAATAGAGTTTACGCTGTTCCCTATGGTTATGCTTATAATTCCACTGCAATTGTATAACGTCTCAAGCCCGATAGAAGTTACCCTGCCAAGGATGGTTATACTTGCTATCCCAGTGCAGCCATAGAAAGTCTTAATACCAATTGATGTTACGCTGTCAGGGATAATTACGCTTTTTAGTCCGTAGCAATTACTAAACGTTTAAGTCAAAGTCCGCACTAAGCAATATATTTTTCGGTTAGACAGTCCCCATGTCTTGCAAGATATGGGGACTGTATTTGTAAGAAAGAACGGATTCTTTACGAATCCGTTCTTTCTTTATCCTCTTTATTTTTCTTTTTAAACAGCTTTTCTATTTTATCTGTTACCTTTGAGTTGAAAACCACGAATTTATCCCATAAAAATTCGGTAACGAAATTTAAAAGCATCATCATAAACGTGACGAGCAAACCAAGATTAGCAGGCAGCTTTGCGGCAATTGCGTCCCCTCCAAGCACAGAAACGGGAATAAATGCGCAATAATAAACTACTACCAAGCCCATTGCAAGCGGAACGTTGTTCGCCGCACGGAACGTAAACTTACGGTTAAACGTGAAGTTCCATATAACCGACAGCACAACGCTTATAAGATATGCCGGCCACCAGGGCAGCCAGCCCGTCCAGTCACATAATATTCCGTCAGAAACCAACTGGATTACCCCAGCCGAAATCGAAAATCCCGTAAATTTGAGTATTTGTATAAACTGTTCGGTTTTTGCCCCGCAATTGCTTTTTACCGTTTGCCCGTCTTCTGCGGCGGCAACGGCTTGCTCCTCTTTTATTTCTTCTTCCATAACAGTTGCATTATATCATTAAATAATCCGTACTGCAATTAATTTTATATTAGCGTCGAAAAATCGCCATTCGCGCTTGACAATTTCCCTGATATTTGATAAGATAAATTCGCTCTCTTGGAACAGTTGTTTTTAAACCGACCGATTTTTCACACGTTTGTGAAAGGTTTTGTTCCTTGCATCGCTATGAAGCGGCACAACTGAATAACTTTCTCTCGCTTGTGTGGCGGAATAGGCAGACGCTCGTCACGGCGAACTTCGCTTAATGCCGTTGGCTTTGCAAACGCCAAAAACGCTACGTTGCCGCTCCTCTTCCCAAAAATCTGCTTTGCATATTTTCGGAAACCCTATATATTAAGTCCCTTGCTTTTTGAAAACGGACTTGAATTTTTACAAACTGAATACTTTCTCTCGCTTGTGTGGCGGAATAGGCAGACGCAAGGGACTTAAAATTTTTGGCAGAAAATAATTAACAGAAAAATAACATAAAAACTGAAAACTTAACAAAAACACCTGCTGGTGTGGTGGAATAGGCAGACGCAAGGGACTTAAAAACCCCTGCGTAACCAAACCGCCATACAAAAAGGCATAAATATGCAAAAATTGCGCTCGTGTGGTGGAATAGGCAGACGCAAAGGACTTAAAATCCTTCGATGGAGACATCGTGCCGGTTCAAGTCCGGCCACGAGCACCATAAAAGGACGGACATTTTGATACAAATATATCAAGATTTCCGTCCTTTTTCTATGCTTTTTTCGTAATATTACAGGTTTTAATCGATAACACAGTAAAAATAGACCCGCGGGATTGTTTCCCACGGGTTTTTCTTATTATGATTGAAAACGCAATCGTTAAAATTATGGGTAATCGTTAAATTTATGTTTGAAAGGCGTTATTCATCTATTTCAATGTTTTCAAATTCGAAAACGGGGCTATCGAAGAAGTCCGTCATTGAAAGTCCCAATTCTCGTATAATAAGTGCAATATTTTTGAAGTTTGAAGCCTTAGTTTTATTTCCGAGAATTGATGTCATTGTACTATGGTAAATGCCGGTTTCCTGTTCCAGCCGATACTGTGTCATTTTCTTTTCCTTCAAGATTTCCCGTACCCGGATTGCAAATGCCTGATTTAATGTCATATTTTCGCATCTCCTGACTTGACTAATCTAAACTACGTATATTTTATCATACGGGCGAAAACAAATATGTATTGTGGATTGGTCAGAAACTTTCTTTTTTATTATATTTGTGCTACAATAGGTATTGTGAATTGGTCGTATTGGGAGGAAGGTACATATGTTGGTTAAAGGAAATGGGCTTGAAGAGGCAAAAATTGAAATCGGAAAAATAATAAAAGATCTGAATTCATCAACGGCGTGTTTCACCGGGCATCGAAGTCAAAAACTTCCTTGGCGGTTTAATGAGGAAGATATACGGTGTAGAGCAATGAAAGCTGCGCTTTCATCCGAAATAGAAAAGGCAATTCAAAACGGCTATAGTACTTTTCTGAGCGGTATGGCTTTGGGATTTGATATGATATGCGCTGAAACGGTTCTCGCGTTTAAAGAAAAATATCCTGATATAAAAATTATTGGTGCTTTGCCTTGTAAAACGCAGGACATAAAGTGGCAAGCAAAAGACCGGGAAAGGTATAGAAATCTACTGGTTAAACTCGACGGAGTGCGTTGCATTTATGATGAATATATCGGTGCAGAATGTATGCTTGAAAGGAACCGATACATGGTGAATAATTCTTCCTTGATGATAGCTCTATTCGACGGGCTTCCTGGTGGTACCAAAAGCACAATAGAATATGCAAAAAAACAGGGGTTAAAGATTGTTGTTATTAAACCTTAATAGGTGCATTTTACATATTTTTTGAAAATAAAAAACGCCGTAATAGGGAGTTTTCAATTACCCTGAAACGGCGAAATTGCGTATTAAAATAGAAATTATTGTTTTGTTCTTCCTATAATGAAATCAACAGTACATCCGAATCCATCCGCTAAGAAAATAATACAGTCAAGGGTTGGCGTGCGGGTTCCATTCTTCCATTCATAAAATCGAGAACTTGAAATATGCGCTGTTTTGTAAAAGTTCCACCAGGGGCAGTTGAAGTGTTCTTTTAGAACCTTGAGCTGTTCCGAAAATGGCGGACAAGAATAAAACACAGTGGGGTAGTTCTCAGATTCGCGCCCTAATAAAAAATCAGTAGTGCATTGAAAATAATCTGCTAACTTAACTAAATTTGCAACGGTTGGAGTATAGCGCGAATGTAAATATCGTCCAATAGTGGTTGCATCGATACCTACTTCATTGGCAAGTTGCGTAAGGTTTATTTCATGCTCAAACATCAAGGAATCGAGCATTTCAGAGAGTTTCGACAAATTATCCATAAATTAGTCCTTTTTCTACAATTTATTCTCTCCCACAAGCGCACATTTCTGTTGCAATCTGCGCCGATGGGAGAGTATAATGAAGGTACACTTCAAACGCGCGAAAAAAGTGAAAAAATTATTGGAGTTAAAAAATTATGGAAGAAAAACTTAACATTTGCATCGGAGAAGGAAACATGGAATTTGAGACATTAGCGCAGGAGTCAAAATCAACGGGACTTGATTTGGCAATGCAGATTTTTCCGTTATTGGATGATTACTTTTGCGGCACGTTTGCAAAGAATACCAAGGGAATATTAATGAAGTTGGAAAACGGTCAAGTGTTCCAGCTTTCGGTTACCGAGGTCGCTTAATCATATGATTACACAGCAAAAAAAGCCGCCAAGGGATATTGACGGCGTGAAATGGTATTTATCGTAATAATTATATCAAAATATGGTAATTTCGGAAAAGGGAAAGAATATCGAACCCTGACTGATTTTATCGAAAACGGAGGAACATATGCTTAAGATTAAAGAAGGAAAGTTAATAGCATCAAATATGTCGTTTGCATTGCCAGAGGACTTTACCCTTGATTTGAGAATGCCTGGCGGCGGCTACCACGTACTTGAGTTCAAATCAGAAAACGAAGTTGTAAAAGGCGGGATTGTTTACATCAATATAGAGTTTGAGAAATCAGAAATGACAGTCCAAGAAAACATGGAGGAATTTATGGAAAACAATGAATTGAAAAACAAGGGTGAGTTCTTCCCTGTAACAAGAGGACAAGGAACAGCGCTCGGCGCATTTTACACGGGTGGCAGGGTAACCTACATTTATGATGAAAGGTATGACTTCCCGGAAAACAGTCTCAAGCAAAATCAAGTATCGATAACCATTCAGCTTTCGCGGATGAAAGGGAAGAAGCTGGGGCAAACAATCTATGATGTTCTTAAACTGCCAAGCGTTAAAGCTTTTCTGGATAGTGTTGAATACTTTTGATTTTAAAGGAGGAACTTATGCAAGAATTAACTATTGAGAATATTGAGGCTCGGCTTGAACAACTAACAATTTTTAAATTAAGGCAAACTGCGAGAGCTGTTGGGGTTGCTCACGCAGCAGCAGGGAATAAAGCTGATATACGAAGAAAAGTTATTGCTATTGCAAATGGAATAGCTAAGCCTGTACCGTTCGAAAACCCTGCGGGGACACAGTTTGCGGATGAAGAGCTTGTCAAAGATATTCTTACTTTCAGAGAAAGCAAAATCGGCAAATAAACCGTTTATTGCTATACATAAAGATGAAGAAAGAGCCGGCATTTATGTCGGTTCTTTTGACTTATTAAGGCAAGTTGAATTTGACTTCAAAGAGTAAAATTAGCGAACGCTAAAAAAACTTGTTTTTTTCGTAATTATATGCTATACTAAAAAGCGATTATTTTAAGGAGATGCGGAGCTATGGCTATTAGTTACAAGAAACTATGGAAAATGCTCATTGACCGTGATATGGGAAAGAAGGACCTTGCGCAGATTGCGGACCTGAGCGGCTACACTCTAAATAAGCTGAAACACGGTGAAAACGTCAACGCAGATACGTTGGCGAAAATTTGTGTTGCGTTGAATTGTAATTTCGATGATATTATGGAAATCATCCCGGAAGAATAAGGAGGAAAATTATGCCGAATTTGTTTAACGAAGATAATACGATAGAGCAGATGGTTATTGCCGCATTGAAAGGGAACGGCTGGAAGTATGTTCCGGCAGAAGAACTCCCGCGCGATTATTCGGATGTGCTGGTTGAGCCGATGGTCAAGGAAGCCCTTATTCGTTTGAACCCGGCAATCGCAGAAGAACCGTCCCGCGCAGATGAAGTTATTTACAAATTGCGCACTCTCATCCTTTCGGTTCAGGCACACAACCTGGTAACGCAGAATGAACTTTTCAAAAAGTTGATTTTTGAGGAAAACTCATATCCTTTCGGCAAAGATGGAAGGATGATCCCCATTCGCTTCTTCGGAACGATGACAAAAGCGGACCTTGCGCTGAACGAATATGTAGTAACGAACCAATGGAAATACCCGCAGGCAGAAGGTGGCAAGCGGTTTGACATAGTTTTAATTATTAATGGTTTCCCTGTTGTTATCGGTGAACTGAAAACCCCGGTTCGCGGGTGCATTACCTGGTTAGATGCGGCAGGGGATATTAGCGATTACGAAAAAAGTATTCCGCAAATGTTTGTAACGAATATTTTTAATTTTGGTACAGAAGGAAAATGCTACCGTTATGGTTCTGTGAATATGCCAATTAACCTTTGGGGACCGTGGCATACGCCTAATCATAAGGACGAAGGCACACTTTCGGATGTTAAGGTTAGCATTGAGGATATGATAACGCCTTCCAACGTGATGGATATTTTCCAGTTTTTCACGTTGTTTGCTACGGATAAAAAATACAGAAAATATAAAATCATTTGCCGTTATCAGCAGTTTGAAGGGGCAAATCTTATAGTGGATCGTGTTAAAGCCGGCTACCCGAAGAAGGGACTTTTGTGGCATTTCCAGGGTTCCGGTAAATCACTTTTGATGGTTTTCGCTGCCCAGAAGCTGCGTATGATTCCGGAGCTGAAGAACCCCACGGTTGTTATAGTTGATGACCGTATTGACCTTGAAACGCAAATCACCGCAACATTCAATGCTTCGGATATTCCCAACCTTCAAAGCGCTTCTTCGAAAGAGGAACTGCTGTCCTTTTTCCGCGGGGATATGCGCAAGATACTCATAACAACGATATTTAAATTTGGGGAGGTCGATTGCGAACTCAATCCGAGAGATAACATCATTGTTATGGTTGACGAAGCGCATAGAACGCAGGAAGGTGATCTTGGCGAAAAGATGCGGTTGGCGCTTCCGAATGCTTTCTTCTTTGGGTTAACCGGTACTCCCATAAATCGTATTGATAAGAATACGTTCGCGACTTTCGGCGCGGCAGAAGACCGGACCGGTTATATGAGCCGTTATTCCTTTTCCGACTCCATCAGGGACGGTGCTACGCTGCCGTTACATTTCAAACCGGGACCGGTTGAACTGAAAATTGATAAAGAAAAATTGGACCGTGAATTCGCCGCGATGACGGACGAAGCTGGACTTACAAAAGACGAAAAAAATGAGTTATCAAAGCGCGTAAATATGAAGGCGCTCATGTATGACCGGAAGAGAATTCACCGCGTTTGTGAGCATATTGTCAAGCACTTTAGAGAGCAGATTGAACCTAATGGCTATAAGGGACAGGTAGTTGTGTATGACCGTGAATGCTGCCTGATGTACAAGGAGGAAATTGATAAGCTGCTCGGTGAAGAAGCATCCACCATCGTTATGGATACAAATAACGATAAGGGCGATAGATACAAAAAATACCGCAGGGACCGTGATGCCGAAGGCAAAGTTCTGGATACCTTTAGAGACTCGTCAAGCCCTCTTAAACTTGTTATCGTTACCTCCAAATTGCTAACCGGATTTGATGCGCCTATATTGCAGGTTATGTATTTGGATAAACCTATGAAAGATCACACTCTTTTGCAGGCAATATGCCGCACAAACCGCACATATGACCAGGGCAAAACCTTTGGATTGATAGTTGACTATATTGGAATTTTCGATGATGTTGCGCAAGCGTTAAATTTCGATGAAACCACGATGCGGAAGATTATAACCAATATTGATGAAATCAAAAAGCGTCTTCCGATTTTGCTTAATAAATGCCTTGAATACTTCCCTGGCGTGGACCGCACAGTTGAGGGTTGGGAAGGGCTTATGGCGGCGCAAGACTGCCTACCCACAAATAAGGAAAAAGATGCATTTGCCGCAGACTATCGTGTACTGAACCGCGCTTGGGATGCTCTTTCACCGGACTTTTTCCTGAATACATATAAAGCTGATTATCAGTGGCTTTCGCGCGTTTATGAGTCGGTTAAACCTACGGACGGACGCGGCAGTTTGATTTGGGCGGCGCTTGGAAATAAGACCATAGAACTCATTCATCAGAACATAGAAGTTGGAAGTGTTGATGAGGATGTTGATATTCTTGAAATGGATGCGGACCTGATTGATGACTTCCTTGAAAAGCATAAGGACAACAAATCAACTACAAAAAAAATAGAAATCAATCTGGTTGCAAAAATCCTCGCGCACGCAAACGATCCAAGGTTCATTGACCTTGGTGAAAAATTGGAAGAACTTCGTGAAAAGCACGAGCAGGGACTCGTAACAAGTATTGAGTTTTTGAAACTCCTTCTGGAGTTGGCAAAGGAAGCGGCTCAGGCTGAAAAGGAAATCGTACCCGAAAAGGAAATCGATAAAGGTATAGCTGCGCTTACGGAGCTTTTCAACGGCGTAAAGAACCGCGAAACGCCGGTTATAGTTGAGCGTATCGTTGCGGATATTGACAATATCGTCAAGATAGTTAGATTTCCTGGATGGCAAAACACAACAGCGGGAAGACAGGAAGTGAAGAAGGCTCTGCGCAGCGTTGTGTGGATTAAATACAAAATCAAGGACAAAGAGGTTTTTGAAAAGGCTTACAGCTATATAGAGCAGTACTATTAATTCGGAGGACGGTCTTATATGTTAGGTGCAATTATTGGTGATATTGTAGGTTCCCGCTTCGAGTGGGACAACCATAAATCAAAAGACTTTGAACTACTGAACCATCAGTGTTTTTTTACGGATGATTCGGTTATGTCTCTCGCCCTTTGCGAAGCGCTTCTGCAGGATGAGAATGAGTTCGTTGATTTGAGTGAGCGTGCAGTAAAGTGTATGCGCGAACTTGGAAAGCATTATCCAGATGTCGGGTATGGAGGCGGCTTCTCTCGCTGGCTCGTTTCTGATAATCCTCAACCTTATAATAGTTTCGGAAATGGGGCAGCAATGCGTGTGAGCGGATGCGGCTATGCAGCCACCTCTATTGAGCAAGCGAGGCAACTCTCAAAGACAGTAACGGCTGTTACACACAATCACCCGGAAGGGTTGAAAGGTGCGGAGGCGGTTGCTGTTGCGGTATTCCTTGCGCGTTCTGGATGGAATATGCTTGAAATTCGGGACTATATTGTAAAAAATTATTATCACATTGGGTTTACGCTGGATTCAATCCGTGCCGATTATAATTTTGATGTAACCTGTCAGGGTTCAGTGCCGCAGGCACTGGAAGCATTCTTCGAATCAACCGATTTCGAAGATGCAATCCGAAACGCCATATCAATCGGCGGTGATAGTGATACTATTGCAGCAATTACAGGTTCCGTTGCTGAGGCATACTATGGCATCCCCACCGGCATACGCAAACACGCGTTGACCTTTCTGGACGAGCGACTCTTGGCTATACTTGTTGAATTTGAAAACAAGTATCCAAGTAAAATAGAAAAGATACAAGCAACCGGAAGTGTAGGTTTTACTCCATCTACCGTGGCAAAGACGAAAGTGGGCGCAAGAGATAAAATGATAGAGTCGGCTATGGATGTAGCGGACAACGAGTTGAATGCCACGAGCGCTGATGCTGAGGAAACCACCAGCCAGAAGCTCTTCTCGCATTTATTCGAATGCTGTAATATCCTGCGTGGTCCTATCAATCAGGATGAATATAAAAGCTATACTACGCCGTTGCTTTTTTATAAGCGTTTATCGGATGTGTACGATGAAGAAACACAAGCCGCCCTTGAAGAATCTGGTGGAGATGAGGAATACGCAAGTTTCCCGGAAAATCACAGATTTGTAATTCCAAAGGGCTGTCATTGGAAAGATGTGCGCGAAGCCAGCGAGAACGTTGGTGTTGCTATCGTTAACGCGATGAACGGAATAGAACGCGCGAACCCGGATACCTTGAACGGCGTATTCAGCAGCTTTGACGATGCGAATTGGACGGACAAAACCAAGCTGTCGGATGAGCGTCTTAAAGACCTCATCGAGCATATGTCGAAAATCAAGGTCGGTAATAACAATTATTCTGCGGATGTGATGGGCGACAGTTATGAGTTTCTGATAAAGAAGTTTGCCGACTTGTCAAAAAAGAATGCGGGGGAATTCTACACTCCGCGCTCTATTGTAAAATTGCTGATAATGTTGCTTGCCCCGAAAGCGGGTGAAACTGTGTATGATCCTGCATGCGGAACCGGTGGAATGCTTATTGAAGCAATCCGTTATATGAATGGAGATAAGGCAACTTACGGGCGCATATATGGGCAGGAAAAGAACCTTGCAACATCTGCAATTGCCAGAATGAACCTCTTCCTGCACGGAGCAAAAGACTTTCGAATTTTACAAGGCGATACGCTTCGTTCCCCGCACTTCCTTGAAAGGGGGTCACTAAAAACCTTTGACTGTGTGGTTGCGAACCCGCCGTTCTCTTTGAAAAGCTGGGGTGCAGACCAGTTCAGCTCGGACATTTACGGAAGGAATATTTGGGGGACCCCTTCGGATTCGAATGGCGACTATGCGTGGCTTCAGCATATGATTAAATCTATGAATCCGAAAACCGGTCGTTGTGCGGTAGTGCTTCCACAAGGCGTTCTTTTCCGCAGCGGTAAGGAAGGCGAAATCCGTGAAGAACTTGTCAAGTCGGATAAGCTCGAATGTATAATCACGATGACCAGCGGAGTGTTCTACGCCACCGGCGTTTCGGCTTGCATTTTATTCCTTAATAATGCAAAAGAGCATACGCACAAAGGGCGCATCTGTATGATTGATGCTTCCAACATATATACGGCTCAACGCGCTCAAAACATTATGACGGAAGCTGATATTCAGAAGGTTTTCTCTTTATATCAAGCATATGAAGATAAGGTGGATTTCGTAAAGATAGCTACGCTTGCTGAGATAAAGGACAAGGGATATACGCTGGCTATTAACAATTACATAGAAAAGCAAGAACAAAAAACCGTCCCCCCGGAAGAGGTCCGTAAGCAGTATTTTGCGGCGTATGAGGAAATGCTCGAAGCAGAGAAAGAATTTCAGGAATTAATGTTGAAAGGAGGTTATGTCCGTGAATAAGAGAATAACACTTGAAGAACTGCAAACCTATCTCTGGAATTCCGCTGTTCTGTTGCGAACCAACATCGATGCAGGCTCTTATAAACAGTATATATTCCCGCTGCTTTTCTTCAAACGTATCTGCGATGTTTACGATGAGGAAACCGAAAAAGCAGTAGCTGAATATGGTGAAGATGCTTCTGAATTTGAAGAGCAGGAAATCCATGCATTTGTTGTGCCGAAAGGCTATCATTGGAACGACGTGCGTGCAGTTTCTGAGAACGTTGGAGTTGCGATAGTTGAAGCGTTCCGGAAGATTGAAAATGCAAATATCGATAAGCTGCAAGGTATCTTTGGAGATGGCGCGTGGACGAATAAAAATCGTCTGCCGGACAGATTATTAAAAGACCTAATGGAACACTTCAGTTCCAAAACTCTCTCTATTGCTAATTGCCCTGAAGATGAATTGGGGCAGGGATATGAGTACCTTATCAAAAAATTTGCAGATGACAGCGGGCATACTGCGCAAGAATTTTATACCAATAGAACAGTGGTTCATTTAATGACAGAAATGTTACAACCCGCTTCTGGTGAATCAATTTATGATCCGACTTGCGGTAGCGCGGGAATGCTTATTTCTGCAATTGCTTATTTGAAGTTCCAGAATAAAGAGTGGCGCAATGTAGCAGTTTATGGGCAGGAAATCAATGCGCTTACTTCTGCAATCGGTAAGATGAATTTATTCCTGCACGGCTTGAAAGATTTTCATATTGTAAACGGTGATACACTGGCAGCACCGGCGTTTATCGAAAACGGCAGGCTGCAGCAATTTGACCTCATACTTGCCAACCCTCCCTACTCCATCAGTCAGTGGAACCGGGGTGCATTTGAAAACGATAAATACGGGCGTAATTTCCTCGGTGTGCCGCCGCAGGGCAGAGCTGACTATGCGTTCATCCAGCACATTATTGCCAGCCTGAAGCCAAACACGGGGCGCTGTGCGGTGCTTTTACCGCATGGAGTTCTTTTCAGGAATGAAGAAAGCGCGATGCGCGAAAAGCTGGTGCGCAGTGATGCAGTGGAATGCGTGATAGGTCTTGGTCCTAACCTGTTCTATAACTCGCCAATGGAAGCGTGTATTTTGATATGCCGTATGAATAAAAAGGTTGAGCGCAGAGGTCAGGTACTTTTTATTAACGCCATAAATGAAGTTGAACGCAAGAATGCACAAAGCTACCTGGAAGATAAGCACATCAAGAGAATTGCGGAAGCATACTTAAAATACACGGATGAGGATGGCTTTGCGAAAGTTGCAACCATTCAGGAAATTGATGATAACAACTTTTCTTTGAGTATTCCTCTTTATGTGAAACAGGCAATGGATGGAGGTCAGGTGGATGACCGCAACATTCAGGAGCATTACGAAAGCTGGAGGGCTTCTTCAGAAATGATGAAGTTAAGTTTTAAGAAATTAAATGCAATGTTAGGAAAGGAGGATGATATCGATGAGTAGTGTTTGCTTGGGTGATGTTGCTTTCGAGCATAAGGAAACGTGCAAATGTAATAAAAACAATTACCCAGTGGTCGGACTTGAACACTTAGTTCCCGAAGAAGTAACGTTGACTACGTGGGATGAAGGTAGCGGTAATACCTTTACTAAAGTGTTTCGCAAAGGCAATGTTCTGTTCGGGCGGCGGCGTGCGTATTTGAAAAAGGCTGCTGTTGCACCTTTTGATGGAATATGCTCTGGAGATATAACTGTTATCGAAGCAAAACCGGATAAAATTGCACCGGAACTGCTCCCGTTCATTATTCAAAATGACGCGCTTTTCGATTTTGCGGTTGAGAAATCGGCGGGTTCGCTTTCACCCCGCGTAAAGTGGGAGCACTTGCGTGAGTTTGAATTTGAGTTGCCGGAAATGGATAAGCAAAGGCAGCTTGCTGAGGTGCTTTGGTCGATGGATGCAACGAAGAAAGCATACAGAAACCTTGTAAAAAGCACCGATGAGCTGGTGAAATCTCAATTTATAGGGCAAATTTCGACATTTGCTTCTCTCGGAAGGAGGTGCGCAT
>CAJUKJ010000005.1:0-13055 GCA_910587365.1 uncultured Christensenellaceae bacterium
CGTCCGTGCCGATAAGCGTTATTTTCTTTAAGTCGCCGTATATATTGTAGTCGTATTTCTTCGTTACACCGTATTCGTCCGTTTCGGACATTACGTTGCCGTTATATGATACTACCTGTCGGGTATTGCTTTCTGCATTTCCTTTTTTATAATTTACCGTTGAAGTAATTTCCGCCGCACCGAACTTTATACTGCTTTGAGTTTCATTATCGTTTCCGGAGCGCGATATGCTTACAAGGTTGGCACTTCCGTCAGAGTTTAGGCAAAGCGGATATTTTTGCCCTGATATATCTACCAGCTCCACACCCGACACGCCGCTAATTACTTTTGTGCCGTTGCAGTAGACGAAGTCGAAATAGTCCCCCATTTTGTTATGCGCCATATTTAAAAGCGTTAAGTATAAATCGTTGTAGGTTATAAAATTTTCGCCCCTGTAAGACGTATCACAACTTATAGTGCGGTTACTACTTCCGTACAGATTAACAGACTTTATATCCATAAGCTCTACCGCGTTTCCGCCTATCGTTAACGTACTTAACGTAGAGGGGACTATGCGGCAATCCGATACTTTTATACTTCCGCTGCCGCCGCTCTTTGTTGTTTTTACGCTTATTTCGCTTATTTTTATTTTGTCCTTTACCTCGGTTAATTCAAAGGGTATACTTACGTACTGCCATGCACCGTATGCCCTGCCGTCTATATCTGCATACGCATATTTATATGACCCGTTGTTTTTATATTTTAGACATATACGCGCTTTTGCGTCCTTCCAAAAATGGTTTACCCACATAGTTACCGCAAAATATTTGCCTTTGTCTTTAAATTCGGTTTCTTCCGGTTTCAGAGTTGTATACGTATCCGATACGTTTTTTGCGGCTATTCCGTTTATGCCGTTACTTCCGCTGTCCGTATACAGCAGCTCGCCCTGCTCTTTCTGGGTGGTTAAAAGTCCGTTTGACGTTCTTTCAAATACGGTTAACGCTTCGCCCTTGGCATTAAAATAGTAATTGAGCCTTATGCCGTCAGAATTGGTTATTTGGTTACAATATGCTTTAAGTCTTCCGTCCCCATACGGCGTTAAGTAGTTATATTCAAGGCTTGACTTCGATGTGTACGCTGCCCCCGATAAATAGCCCGATTCAAGCTTTTTTACGCATCTGTACTCGTCGTAAGATATTATTACCTTTGAATTATCCAACTTCTTTTCTATACTCTGCAACAGTTTTCTGCCGTCATACGTATACTTTAATTCGCATTTACTCAGCGTTCCGCAAACCTTGGTTTTGTACTGCAAAAGCTTGTCCGCAGTGTATTCAAACGTAACACTTTTTTTGTATTTGCCGTTTTCCACAACGTGGATGCCGTTCAACAAACCGTCTTTATATGCAAACTGCAAATACGTTGTGCTTTTTCTGGCGTCGTAAATCTTTGTAAGCAGGTTTTCGCTGTATTCGTATATTTTACTTATCGAATTACTTTTTGCGGAAATGCTTTTTACCAGTCTGCCCGCGGAGTCGAATTCAAGCCTGTTGCCCTGCCTGTCCGTGATATACCTGCCGCTGCCTAACGTAAGTATAAGCCCCTGTCCCTCTTCGTCGTGGTATCTGCCGCGCGTGCTGTCAAACAGTATGAAATTATGTATATACCCCGCACCGTCCACGTACTTATATTTATTGCCGACGGGCATAATGCACTGGTGTGCGTCAAGCTTCCAGCCGCGCGGCATTCCGCCGAAATATGTTGAAAGCGAACTGTATAGCTTAGAGTTATACACGGGGGAAACGCTTATTTTATAGCTGTTTGCACCTGCCGAAAGTTCTTCGTCGATATATAAAAGTCTGCCCGTTGCAAGGTTTACTTTTAAGCTTTCCCCGTGATCGGCGGAAGCTTTGCTGTCGTCCGCATAAGTCTTTTCGTCGAAAACGTATATTGGCGTGCTGCTTGAAAAGCCCTCGTAAGACACGGTTATATTATTATCCGTTACCTTTAAAGCTCCCGATTTATCTATCTTGTAGTTGGTTATTTCACGCTCTTCATATCCTCGGTTAGGCATTAACACAACGACCATACCCGATTTGTTAAAATATTCCCCCGCTACATAATCGGTTTTGTTGGGTTCCTTTTTTACGTATATGCCCACGTAATGCGAGATGTCTATACCCGCGCCCGAGCCGCTGCTTGCGTATAAAGCCATGGCGACGCTGCTTGCCTTGACGTCCATTGCGCCCGTGCCGCAAATCTCTATGCCGAATTGAGCAATGCCCGCAGCGTCTTCAAGCTGTTTTACGGGTATGCTTATTTCCGCCTCGCCGTTTTCGGTTGCGGTTATTGCGCCCGTCGAAGCGACTTCGCCGTCGCTGCCGTAAACGGTATAGCCGCTTACCTCGCCGCTGACCTGACCGCGAAGCCTGACTTCGCAACCGTCCACGTTTTTTGGCGAAGCCTCGTTTTCCGACGCAAGATTTTTTAAATCTATAACGCCGACTATACAGCTTTTGTTTTCCCCGCCGTCCAGCCGCAGATTTTCGCAAGTTGCGGTGCCGTCGCTTGCGTAGGACTGTAAGTCTACGCTGTCTTTAAACTGTTTTTCCGTGTCGTTGATAATTAAATTTTTCTTGTTGTTTTGCATAATTTATTTTCTCCTTATTATTTTTTCGATTTTTCGTATTCCTGTTCGGGAAAGATATTTTCCCTGCAATATTCCATATCGGGGTTGTAGTCAAAGAAATCTTCGTAGTACCTGAAATACTGAGGGTCTGCCGAGCCGCGTTTCATTTTTTCCACCCACTCCTCGTATGATTTGGTGTAATAGTGATCTAAACATATAGTTTCCGTCGTGCCGTTAAATTTCCAGGCTTCCGCCTCGTCAACGAAGTCCTCGTTTTCGTCCACCACGTAGCAGCCCTCTAACGTATAGCCGTTATGCGTAAGCATTTTTTTAATTAACAGAGGCTGAACGAATACTTTCCCCACCCCGAAAGATTTTGTTGACGGGGAAAGCTTTGTAAATCGTTCCCGAAGCGGCAACGGCGATTTTTTAACCTGTCCGTTAGCACCGTACATTTCCCAGACAATGAATAGCCCGGCATAATGCTCGAATGGCTTTAAATATTCGGGCAGGGTTTTGCCGTTCTTTATCCTTACCATTTCGTCGGAATCGATAAAGCCTATCCAGCGGCTTTCGTACTTGAATTTTTCAAGACAGTCGTTATACGCATCGTGCTGGGCGTACACGTGCGAACCGCCGAAATTAATGACGGTAACTTTGTCCTGCACCTCTTTACCGAGCGTTTTCAAAAATTCGCAGACGGGCTGTTTGCTGCCGTGGTCGTAAATATAAAAATGCTCTACACCCTGCCCTATGTGCCATTTAAGCCATTCTTCGAGATATTCGTTTTCATCGCGGATTATTAGGCAAATACTGCAATTGTACTTGAACCTGTTGCTGTTTAGTTTTTCAAACGTCTTGCTTTTAACGTCTTTCGCAAGTCCGCGTTGCAGACTTTCCCGCTCTTTAAGCTTTTGTATTCTCTGCCCTGCAAGTTCCTTTACTAAATGCAACGCCTTTTCTGATTTGAGGTTGATATATTCCGCAAGACGCAATTTCAATTGATTTTCCATATTTTCCAACCCCAGCGTAATTTGCCTTATTTCCTCTTCATTTTCCAAGCCGTCTTTACTGCGTTTGTATACCGCACCGTTTGAATAGTACACCTCTTCCCCCTGCGCCTTTGCACTGTCGATTACGGCGGCATATCCGTCGGGAATACAGTCCGAGCCTGTTTCGTCGGTTTTGGTATAACCAAGGATTTTCCCCGTTGTCTTTTCCAATTCCAATTTAATTTTCTTCATTCGTTTTTCTCCTTTCCTTTATTTTTTGAATTTTCTCTTGCCTTCATCTTTAATTCTCCTTTTACTTTTTTTACCGCCAAAACGGTAGTAGTTTACGGACACGAACTTTTTTGCGTTATTACATAATGTGACCTCCTGTCAAGTTTTCTACCTATATTTAAACGCGTAATATTGACAGATTCGGGCATATTTAAATTAATATTTTTGTTGTTTTTTAAAATTTTTCCGTTGCAAAAAAGTTCTTATGTATAAAAAAACAGAACTGTGATTAACAGTTCTGCAATTAATTTAATTTGATAAAAAAAGAACGGCGAAAATTAATTCGTCCGTCCTTAAAAAACTTTTTTTAATTGAAACTATTCTATTGAAAAGGATATAAAATTTAGCTTTCCTTTACCGCTATATGTAAAATATAGGGGTTTTATTCCGTTTTCTATATTCATATCCGCCGAATACCACGTTCGGGTTTTGCAAGGCTTTATGTTTATACTTGCAACCGGTTTATCCCCGTCGTTTACCGTCATTACGCCGTTGCCGCTTCCGCATACTTCCACGGAAATTTTATTTGCACCGACAAACTCGAAGTACTTGAAGCCCGCAACCGCGCCGTTGCAAAAATTCGCAATATACTGGTCGGGACTGTTTTCCCTATCCTTCCCGCTCTGCGTGAAATACGGGTGGCAGCCCTTGGGCGATTTAAAAAGCCCGCCGTAAAAGCGGCACCCTTTTTTAGACGAAAGATTGCAGGCAATTCTTGCTTCGTACTTTCCCTTGCCTATAAGCGGTTTTCCGTTCAAGCCGCAGCTTGTTACTTCGACCTGCTTTATGCTTCCGTCGTTTTCTATTTTTATCTCTTCAGCACAGGCTTGCCTCGAATAACAGTGCAGATTGGTCTGCCTATGGTAAAAGATATAGTGCTTGCCGTCCGCTTCTAAAATACTGCCGTGCGTATTGCCCGTATAGTTGCTTGCGCATCTTACGTTTTTATGATTTTTAAGACCTATATCGCCAATACTTACGATAGTTCCGCCGTATTTAAAGGGTCCGTCGGGGCTGTTTCCCGTTGCATAGCAAAGCTCGTGTCCGATAGACGAGGAATATACGAAATAATATTTATCCCCTATCTTCCTCATTGAAGAAGCTTCAAAAAAACCGTGTTCGCCTAGTTCTTTACCCATTATAGGCAACGTCTGCTTAGGTTTGCCTAAAACGGTAAGCATATCGTTCGGGTCAAGTTCAACAACGGCTCCGCCCTTAATATTTTTCTTTGAAACGCCCAAAACGGGAAAAAACATTGCGGAACCGTAGTACAGCCACACCCTGCCGTCCCCGACGTATACTGCGGGGTCAAACGGAAGAAACTGCTTGGAGTACGGGTATAAATTAACCTCTCCGTGATACTTGAAAGACCCTGCGGGACTGTCCGACACGGCACATCGTATTGCCCAGCTTTTCCCGGTTATGCCGGGGGCAAACGCATAGTATATGTAATACCTGCCGTCGGGCGCAAGGCACACGTCGGGGGCGTACATACTGCCCCTGCCCTTATAATTGGGGTCGTCGGACTTTTTCCAGATTACACCTTCGTAACGCCATTCCTTCAAATTGTCAACGGGCGCAGACCAGCAAACGTAGTCGTTCATACAAAAGGTTTTGCCGTTGAATTTATCGTGACTGCCGTAAACGTATACCCTGTCGCCGAAAATGTGCGGCTCGCCGTCGGGGATATATTCCCAGCTCGGCAAATACGGATTGAATACCTGATTGCTCATCTTTTACCTCTAATCAACTCAATTATATTATAAAAAGGGACGGAAACAAAATGATTTTTCCGCCCCTTTTTATATTTTTTTGCTTAACGCCGAATAATTTATACCCGACGCATGAAAGCGTCGGGTATGCATATTGCTATTTAACGTTCCTTTTTCCTTGCAAGCACAAACGAGGCTACTGCCATTGCTACCGAAATTCCGGCAAGTATTCCCGTTACTATCTGTCCCGCAAGCATTGCGTTCTGCCACCAGGGCGTATGATAAATTATTTCCGCACCGCGGCCTATGCCGTTCATAGCGGAGCTGTTAGCCATAACGTACAGGTTGCGTTTTGCCGCCTCGCGCATTGCGTTACATACGGTAGGATTATCAGCCCATCTGGTAAGAGCGTCCGCATCGAACGCCTCGGGACCGCCGTCCATCCAGACGTCTTGCCCCGCAATTATGCCCGCAACGAGAGGGTCGGGCATAAACATATGCTGGCTAACGCTTGCGTCGGTTTCACAAACGCCGATAAAGCCCCATTCGTTCCTTAAAACCTCGGTAAGCAGTCCGCGGTGCGCACCCGTCCAGGTAGTACCTAAGCGGTTGAACGAACTCATAAGCCCGTTTGTTTTACCTTCGGTTATGCCTATTTCAAAAGCCTTTAAGTACAGCTCGCGGATTGTCTGTTCGCTTGCCCACGTCGTTACGCCGTAACGGTTTCTTTCGCTGTCGTTAAGAGCGAAGTGCTTTGTGAACATAACCGCACCCGTACCCGTAAGCCCCAAGGATTCCATAGCGTAAATTTTTCCGCTGAGGAAGGGGTCTTCCGACATATACTCCCAGTTCCTGCCGCTGTGTGCCGTGCGGTGCAGGTTTACGCCCGTACCGTATATACCAGTAACGCCTACGTGCAGCATTTCATATCCGAACGCTTCGCCGTATTCGCGGGCGAGGGGAAGGTCAAACGTTGCGGCAAGCAGCATACTGCTTGCAAACGCTTTCTGCCTGTATCCGTCTTCGGGAAGATTAGTGTTGCCCACCTTTACGCCCTGAGGTCCGTCTGCCGACTTATAGCCGGGCGCAGCGACGCTCGGCGCACCCGCAATTGCCATCGAACCGTAAGTAATAAGCGTACACTGTTCTTCAAAAGTGAGCTGGTTTAAAAGATCTTCCCAAAGCGGATTGTCGTAATCCAGACCGATAAGCATAGCCAACGTAAGCTTTCCGTATTCGGAAGTAACCGTGCCGTACTGAGGTACAGTGCCGCCGTAATCGACCGTAAGCTTACCGCCTACCACTGTCTTGCCGCCGTACTGCATATCGGAAACCATTTGAGCGGTATTGCAGGTAAGCACGGCAGGCGTGGGATAAGTCGCGTTCCAGTCGCTGCGCGTAAGATATTTTACGCCCTGGTTTTTTGTTTCGCTGTACAGTGTAGCATCTGCGTCGTTAAACTGATTTTTAATCTCTTCTCCCGTATACGACGATTTTGCGTATTTATTAAAATCGTCCCTTGAAACATGTACCTTTTCACATAACGCGCGGTTGCCATCCGCATCCATTCCGTTGGATACGGAATAGCCTTTCTCAGCAAGAATATTATTTAGCGCGTCGTGCGCGTCGTAACCGACAGCGATATAATAATCGCCCTTTTCCAGAATATAAGTCCCCTTGTTGTAGGCATCGTAGCACTTAAATTCCTCCGCCGCCACTGTAACCGTTACGGTTTCCTCGCCACCGATGTCTATAAGCCCCGTTTTCGCAAAGCCGACAAGCTCAACGGACGATTTTTCTATTCTGTTTTCAACGTCGTACTGTGTATAGGGCTTTTGCAGATAAATCTGCACGACCTCCCTGCCCGCGGCTTTGCCCGTGTTTGTTACTTTTACGCTTACCTCGTACTCATCGCCGCTTTTCTTAACGTCGAATCCGCTGTATTCAAATGAAGTATAGGACAAGCCGTAACCGAAGGGATAAGCTACCTCTGAGGAGTAATTCCATTGACTTTCTCCCATCTTTACGCCCTTAGGACTCGTCGCGTTACCCTTATTCATTACAGTATCTTCATAGCGTGTTTCATAATAGCGGTAACCTACGTAAATACCTTCACTGTATACCAAAAATTTCGTGTTATGCGGACGGTAGCCGCGGTTATTCGGAGCTTCGGGAACACCCGCATACTCTGTAAAGGTCATATCGCCGAAATTTTCCATTGCGGGCGCGCTGGTTACGTCGTAAGCGTAAGTATCCGCAAGCCTGCCACAGGGATTTACCTTACCGCTTAAAAGCTGCGCCATAGAATCAAAGCAATTGTCGCCGCCGTAGCCTATCCACATGCACGCGTCTATGTCGAACTTGGTTAAGTTTTTCATTGCCATTGCCGTACCGGTGTTAAGAAGTACGATTACCTTTTTGATTACACCGTCCTTTTTAAGCACTGCAAGGCGGTTGAGGTTTTCGACCTCGGCGTTATATAAATCGAGATAATTATTTTCCAACGAATCCTCGCTGTAAAAGTCGGTATCGCAGTTTTCCCCGTTATAGCGGCTAATAATCATTACCGCGGTATCCCCTCTTAAATCGACCGAAGCGTTAATTTTTTTATCGAGTTCGGAAAAAGGTATTTCGTGATGCCACGCTTCGCGGTAATCGTTATCAAGATTGGTAGTGCCGCTTTCGTCGTAAAGTCCCCTCGGGAAGCCCCACGTCCAATACGTATCGTCGGACGCTTTTATGTCGCTATAAGCCGTCCATAGCTTTTCGTTGACTTTGAAATTCTCTTTTTCAAAGGCTTCTTTTATTGACTTGTTGAAGGTCTGGTATACCCTGCCGCTTCCGCCGCCGTGATAGTAAAATCCGTCGTCGCGCCTTACCGCAGGCAAAGCGAGAGTGCTGAATATGCCGACGCTGTCATCCTTTGCAAGGGGAAGCGCGGGCGCGCCGTCCTTTGCGGTATTGTTCCATAAAAGCACCGCACCTTCGGTTGCCACCCGATTAGATACTTTATGCGAATATTTTCTCATAGCTTCGTGGTCGTAAGCCTGATGCTTATAGCCGTTTTCGTCAGTAATATACTCAACGTTGCCCGCAGCATCCTTTTTGACGAATTTCGATTTGAAATATTCGCTGTCACTGTCATCGTCCTTGTCAAGCTTTACCTCGTAAGGATTAATGCCCAGATAGTTGTTTATCCAGCCTTCGCTCTGCATCATTATCGGCTGAGCTGCCATTAATACTATAAACAGCAGAATTAAAAATACGCTGATTAAAACCCAAACAGACCTTTTGAAAACTTTCATACCGTTCCTCCCCCGTCTTTACCAAGCTTACCCGTCGCACGAAGTATCCATAATACCAGCGAACCCGCAAAACCCGACGCCGCAATAACGTCGATAACGAACAGCAGAACCCTGTACCATTCCTCGAACAGAGTAACCGACTCCGACGTCTGCGCAGCCACGCCGCTGTCAACCATATAAGTTACGACCAAAGCAAGCGTACAAAAGAATATGACTATGGCGAGGCTTCCCGCAAAAATCCCCCAAGGGAGTTTTTGCAATTTTTCTTTGTTCATTGATTTTCTCCTGATTTTTTTTGTGTGGTTTTGTCCGCTTCGCCGCGCGGACGTACGGTTATTTTTAACCTCCCTTTTAATTAATACAAGGCTTGCGCCTTTGCGAAAAAAGAATAACCGCGGCTTTGGAGAAAGTCAATAGGCAATGAACGAACTTCAAACTGAGGCGCACGAACTCGGGTTTCCGGACGGAACGGGCAGCAAAACATTGACGGTAAATATTTCCTCGCTGAAATCGAAAACGGCGTTGCCGCCGTATTTTTCGGCTACGGCGCGTATACTCTTCAACCCAAATCCGTGGTTGCGCCCATCTTCTTTTATGGTACGCGGCAAACCGTCGCGGCCGAGGCTTATTTCCCCCTCATAACGGTTTTCCGCCATAATCGAAATTACGCCAGACTGGCTTCGGACGTGCAGACTTATTCCCCGTTTATTCACATCGCCGATGCGCAGCACGGCAGCAACGGCGTTATCAAGAATGTTGCCGAACAACGAATACAGATCGCCCTCGCTAACAAACCCGAGAGCGGAGCAGTCCGCCATGCAGGTCAGTTGAACGCCATTGGCGTGGCAGATGAGGTTCTTTTCGGTAAGAATTATGTCAACAACCTGATTGCCCGTCTTTAAATTTGCGTCGTAAATAGACACCAGCTCGGCAATTTCGCTTTTCGTCGCTTCATCGAGAGGCGATACGGCTATCCGCTGCTTCATATCGTGACATTTTATGTTTATTAAATCGATTTCTTCCTTGCGCATTTCATATTGCTTTTCAGAGGTAGCAAGCAGTGCAGAAACAACTTCCAGCTCCTCGTAAATGCCCTTACGCTTTATTACGCTGTTCTGTATAAAGAATACGAGAACGCAGCACAGCGTGTTGTACACGCATATTATTACGTCGTACACGAAATTATAATCTTCGTCGATATACACCGTGAAAGCATTGAGTATAATATCGACAAGCAAAATTATCGCCGAAAATATTACCAAACTCGTATTTTTAACGCGCAGGTCGCCGTTATCCGAAATTTTTTTACCAATAAAGAAATACGAAAGCGCGTAAACCGCTATATACAAATCGACGTAACCTACAACAATTGCTATTACCATCGCGCTTGGCGAACGCCCCAGCTCTATCATTCCCGTTCCGTACATATCCCCCGCGCTTACGCTGTCAAAAGGCGACAGGATAAGCTTGAACAGTTCGTAAGCGAGATGCTGTGCCGTATATGCCGCAAGGCAACAAAAAAACACATTTTTCAGCGGAGCGGAAAAACAAACAACCGCGCCGCCGAGCGTTACCGCAAAAAGGGTTAAGAACATAAATGAAACGTACCAGCCGTTAAACGCTTTGGGGAAAACAGGAAAAAGTGCCGTAAGCAGATAGCAGACGGCAATGCACAGCACAAGCCTTGCGGCAAAATATTTTCTTCGGGACAGCTTGTACATAAAGAGTCCCTCGGCAATAATTATTTCCGTAATGAAAATAAATTTGTATATTGCAAGCATACTCATACCCCGCGCCCTCCTGCTCCGAGATATTCGTTGAACCGCTTTAAAAATTCTTTCTTCTTCGGCGAAGAAATTAAAAGCTTGTCCCCGCTGACCGTAACGTAATTACCGCTTACTTCTGTAATGCATGCAAGATTTACGAGATAACACCTGTTGCACAACGCGAACGGCAACCCCTCCAACGCTTCCAACGCGCTTTTTAAAGTTCCGCTGCCGACAATGTTTTCAGTAAACGTATGGTATGTCAACTGATGCTTCATTACCTCAATGTATACAAGCTTTTTAGCATCGATCAGCCTTTTACCTTGACGCGTTGCGACCCATATTTCCTTGCCCCTGCGCATATTCACGGCGTTGAGAGCCCGCCTGAGCTTCATTGCGAAGTTGTGATACGACACGGGCTTGACTATAAAATCAAACGCGCCCACCTCGTACCCGCCGACAGCAAACTGGGCAAGATTAGTAACAAATATAACGATGCCCTCGCCGCCTGCATTACGGTATGCACGAACGGCTTCCATTCCGTTCAGGTCAGGCAAATCTATATCCATAAAAATGACATCATACGACTGCGGATTATTTTCAAGAAACCGCTCGGCACTCTGCTCTATATCTATTCCGCTTTCGCCCGTGTACGATTTAATAAAGGCAGCCAGCCCGCTCGCCATTTCCGGGTCATCTTCAACAATACAGAAATTAATCATCACAATCCTCCACCCTCATTTTCCACCCCAAAAGCCAATCTGTCAATATTATTATGTCAAAAACGCATAAATTGCCTTCTGAAACGCACAAATTATTCCATTAAAACGCCCACGAGCCTTATGGCTCGTGGGCGTTGGTGCGTCTGCCGAGAATCGAACTCGGAAACCTTTCGCGTCGGAGGCGAACGTTCTATCCAATTGAACTACAGGCGCAAAAATATTAAATTAAGAAAATAAACAATATAAAAATTACGGCTTAAAACAGTAAGCATTTAAAAGACATATTTATAAAAGCTTGTTCTTTTGCAAACCGATATTATCTGAAAGAATTTTGCTTTTCGTCGTAGACGTAACCGAGCGACAAAAGACGGGCGCGCACTTCATCTTCGTTTAAACCTTCCTCTTCGCAAAGGTTTGCAAAAGAAGAATATTCGTCGCGCAGCTTGGTATTTACAACAGATAGCAAAATAAAATCGTCCGTGGGGAGTTGCATAAACACATTATATCATAAAAATTTTTAATTGCAAATTTATAATAGCCTGTGCTATAATTATTTTATGGATAAAACAGTTGTAATAGGTATGAGCGGGGGCGTTGATTCATCCGTCGCCGCCCTTTTATTAAAACAACAGGGCTACAACGTAATAGGACTGTATATGCTTAACTGGGAGGAAACCGACGAGCGCGGCGCGTGCAACGCCGACAACGACTACTCCGACGTGCAGAGGGTTTGTGCGAAGCTGGAAATTCCTTATTACAGCGTAAACTTTGCAAAGCAATACCAAGAGCGGGTATTTTCGTACTTCCTTGCCGAATACAAGGCGGGAAGAACGCCAAACCCCGACGTACTTTGCAACCGCGAAATCAAGTTCGGCCCTTTCCGCGAATACGCGCTGAGTATGGGAGCGGACTTCGTGGCAACGGGGCATTACTGCGGGATTGAACATTCCGGCGGCAGACACAGGCTTTTAAAAGCCGCCGATGAGGGCAAAGACCAAACTTACTTTTTAAACCAGGTTCACGAAAGCCAGCTTGCGAACGTGTTATTCCCCCTTTCCGACCTGCCCAAACCCGAGGTAAGAAGGCTTGCCGAAAAATACGGGCTTGCTACCGCCGAAAAGAAGGATTCCACGGGCATATGCTTTATCGGCGAACGCAACTTCCGCAAATTCCTGCAAGGATATATGCCGTCGAAACCGGGCAAGATAGTCAGTTTAGACGGCGAAACTGTCGGCGAACATATCGGACTTATGTATTACACGATAGGACAGCGCAAGGGGCTTGACCTTGGCGGCAGACACGGCGAAGAGGGCAGATGGTTCGTCGTTAAAAAGGATTTGGATAACAACGTATTATACGTTTCGCACGGGGACGAAAGCCCGCTATACTCGCATTCCTGTTTTGTCGGCGGCTTGAACTGGATAGGATACGAACCGAGCAAAAGCTTTGAATGTACGGCGAAATTCCGTTACCGCCAAAGCGAACAGAAAGTGAAAGTGACGCTTACCGAAGACGGGGCCAAAGTGGAATTTGAGCAGCCACAACGCGCCGTTACCGATGGACAGTACGCCGTATTTTACGATGAAACCTCCTGCCTCGGCGGCGGTGTTATCGAAAAGGTACAATATTGATATAATGCGCCGCCGAGGCAACAGGGTT
>CAJUKJ010000005.1:13155-36265 GCA_910587365.1 uncultured Christensenellaceae bacterium
GCGGAATTTTTGGGAAGAGGAGCTACAACGGAGCAATGCTGCCGTTTCTGCTTGCGGATACGGCTTAACGCGCAGTTTGTAGCGACGAGGCGGGGGTGTTATCGAAAAGGTACAATATTGATATAATGCGCCGCCGAGGCAACAGGGTTCCCGAAAATACCGCATAGCGGAATTTTTGGGAAGAGGAGCTACAACGGAGCAATGCTGCCGTTTCTGCTTGCAGATACGGCTTAACGCGCAGTTTGTAGCGACGAGGCGGAGGCGTTATTGAAAAGGTTCAGTACTGATATAATGCGCCGCCGAAAAAGCAAAGTCCCCAAAAATACTGCAAAGCGGAATACAATCTACAACAACATACAATATAAGGCGCGGGCGATTTAAAAATCGCCCGCGCCCTTTTACGTTTTAAAATCCTTTTATAATTTTGTCCGTCAGCGACTTGCAAAGTGCAACACCGAAGCTTACGTTGCTTTCGACGTCTTGCATTGCCGCAATACAGTTAAAGGTGTGGATATACCTTACGGGAATGCCCGCAACTATTACGGGCGTTCCGCCGTTTGCCGAAATAATGTACGCGCCGTTGTTGCCGCCGCCCGAGCGTACCGCCATTTGAACTTTAATACCCGCCTTTTCCGCAACGTTTTGCGCAAATTCCGTGAAGCGGGGCGTGCATATAACCGTTGCGTCCATATGGCGAAGCATCACTCCGCCTCGCAACGCGTCCTGTATCATATACGCGGGGGCGGAAGTGTCGTCCGCGGGACAGCCTTCAAAGCAAATTGCCGCTGCGGGCTTTATCCTGCCCATTACTGCGGTTATCCCCCTTTCGCCAACTTCCTCCTGCGAGGAAACCACGCCGACTATATCAACGTTCAGCTGTACTTCCTTTAAGCTTTTAAGGCATTTGAGCATTGCGAAAACGCCCAACCTGTCGTCAAAAGCTTTGCCGTGAAGCAAGCCGTGCTTTTCATCGTATTCAAAATGCGACAACGGAACGACGGGCGCGCCGACTTTTACACCGAACTCCTCCGCTTCCTTATCGCTTGTTGCGCCTACGTCTATTGTCAAAGTCGCATAACTTACGGGTGCATTGCGCTGCTCCGCCGTCATTAAGTGCGGGGGCATTGCAGCGATTACCCCGCCTATATATCCCGTTTTTGTTTTAACCTGAACCTTTGAGGACGGAAGTGATTTTTCGTTCCAACCGCCTATGGGAATGAAACGTAAAGTGCCGTCGGGCTTGATTGCCTGAACCATAAAGCCCACCTCGTCCGAATGTGCGTCCAGCATAACGAACGGACGGTTACCCTTATTGTACTTAGGGTAAATATACAGGTTGCGCATACTGTCCTCTTCAAATGTAGCAAAGTCCTTACAGTATTCTCGCGCAATTTCCAGCACCTCATCCTCGAACCCCGACGCACCGCGCGCCTGACACAGTTTTTCTATTAAAGTTGTTTCGTCCATATTTTTTAACACTCCTATATATTATCTTTAAAAGCTTAGCCGTCGGCAAAATACAAGGAAGTTGCGGATTTCCGACGGGGAGGTTACTGACCTAAATGACCCGAGGAAAACGCAAAACCGACGCCGTAGTTTGCGACGGATAGTCTTTTAACCTGCTTTTTGCAGTTTTTTATTACCTTTTAGTTCCTGTTCAAGCTCGTTGCAGGTTTGTTTGAATTCTTCTTCCGTTTCTTCTATTTCCACGCCGTCGAGAATATCCTGCAACTTGTATTCTTCATTCAGATATTTTATAGTCTGATAACCTATGACGGTTGTTAAAACTCCGTTGGTAAGCCCCTGCACCGACGAGTCGACCAATGCCGAAATTGCCGTGCCGAGCAGAGGAATTTTTTTGACGGCACTGCCCACGGTTTCGATTGAGCGTACTATTCCGCCGCCGATGTCCGCGCCTCCGAGTCCGTAGGCTATTAGCGAGTTTTGCAAAACCCTGCCGAAAATCCTTGCAAGCTTTGCGTCCGAAGGACGGAAGCCGTAAAGAAAAACCAAATCCTTAACGAGCTGGAAATTAATTACGGCAACCAGCACCGCGTCGATTTTATTTGATTGCGAAACGGCGGAATACGCACCCGATTTCAACGCGCTTTTGAAAATGAGGCTGTTTGCCGATTTTTTTATACTGCCGCCGTACAGCTCCGTAAGCGACCTTTTAATGCAATTTTCGTCGTTAGTCTTTACCGCAATTGCAAGCCTGCCGACCACGGCGGAATCGTACCAGCCGACTCCTTCCACCTTTCCCGTTAAATCTATTATTTTATCCGCTATGTTGCGGCGTACCTTTTTATTGTGCGCTTTGGCGGAACGGGCGGTATAAGCGTTTACGTTTACTACAAAGTAGTCTGACTTCATAATTTTGTATAGGGGGACTATAAACAATATTATGTACAGAATAACGCTTACGCCTGCCGTACCGTAGCCGGCGTATGCGTTAATTTCGTAAACCTTCATTGTTACCGAAAACAGACAGAAGAACAAAAACACGCCTATTGCCGCGGCAATTATTCTTAAAAAAATTTTCGCGCCGCGCACGTTCTGCCGTCTGCTATATTTTTGTTCGTACTCGTAAATGGTCAGCTTGTCTCCGCTTTCGGCGGGACGTTCTTTTTTCGTTTGCTTTTTTGCCATAGTATTACCTACAAATCGATTGAATATTTATATAAGTCGGACTTGGAAACTCCCCTGTCCTTCGCAGCTTGCTTTATAGCGTCCTTTTTATCCATTCCCCCGCGCATATAGTGCAGGATATGCTCCTTTTCGGATAGGGAATTGAGTTCGTTACCTCGCTCTTTAGCTCCCTCTACCAAAAGCACGTATTCGCCGCGCTTTTCGCCCTCTAACCCCCTTGAAAGGGTAAAGGGGATTGCCTGTTCGTGAATTTTTGTTATCTCCCTTACCGCACAGGCGCATCTGTCGCCGAAAACCGAATACATCGCGCATATGTCGCGGTCAACGTCCTGCGGGGCGCAGTGGAAGCACAGCGTCATATCAAGGTCTTTATACTTTGTAAGAAGCTGCTTTTTAGCCCCTGCCTTATCGGGGAGAAAGCCTATGAACGCAAATCTGTCCGCAGGCATTGCCGAAAGGACAAGTGCCGATAAAAAGGCATTTGCGCCGGGTATAACCGTATAGCTTATGCCCGCTTCTTTCAATTGGGCGCACACTATGTTGCCGGGATCGGATATTACGGGCATACCCGCGTCCGAAATTACGGCAACCTCTTTCCCCTCTTTTGCGGCTTCTATAATCCGTTGCGCCGCTTCCCGCTCGTTGAATTTATGGCAAGCCTGCAACGGCTTTTTTATGTCGTAAGCGTTTAACAGCTTTATGGAATGGCGCGTGTCCTCGCAGAAAATTACGTCCGCCCCCTTTAAAGCTTCTATCGCGCGCAGGGAAATATCTTTTAAATTACCTATGGGAGTTGCTACAAATGAAATCATTGCGCGGTGTCCTCACTTAGTTTATGTTCGTGCAGTCCGCGGTAAATACCGTTTAACTTCATAAGCTCGTCGTGCGTGCCGCGCTCCTTTATCCCCTCGGAAGTAATGACGATAATTTCGTCCGCGCTCTTTACTGTTGAAAGTCTGTGCGCGACGACAAGGGTTGTCCTGCCCTCGCTTAACTTTGAAAGCGCGCTTTGGATAAGAGTTTCGGTCACGTTGTCGAGCGCGCTGGTCGCCTCGTCTAAAATGAGTATGGGCGGATTTTTGAGGAATGCGCGTGCGATTGAAACGCGCTGCTTCTGTCCGCCCGACAGCTTTACGCCGCGTTCGCCGACGTTGGTATTATAGCCGTCCGGAAGCGATAAAATATAGTCGTGTATGTTGGCTTTTTTAGCCGCCTCCGCTATCTCGTCGTCGGTTGCGTTGAAGTCGCCGTAGGCGATATTTTCGCGTATGGTACCGTTGAAAAGAAAAACGTCCTGCTGGACTATGCCTATATTTTTCCTTAAAACCGCCCTGTCAAGCTCCTTTAAATCAAAGCCGTCCACGGTAATTTTTCCGCTGTCGATTTCATAGAAACGGGGAATGAGATGGCAAATCGTCGTCTTGCCGCCGCCCGACGGTCCGACAAGCGCGACAGTCCTGCCCGCAGAAATTTTCATTGAAAACCCGCTTATGACGCTGTTTGCTTCCTCGTCGTTTTTATAGGCAAAGCTGACGTTGTCGAATACAATGTCGCCGTTAAGCTTTTCGGGTTTAAGTGCGTTTTCATCCTGCTCTTCTTCGGGGATATCCATAATCTCGCAAAAACGTTTGAAGCCAGTCGAGCCTTCCTGTATCTGCTCGAAAATGTTTACGAGAGTACGCACGGGAGTAATGAGCGTAGTTATATACAGCACGAACGCGGCAAATTCGCCGACGTCTATTTTATCGTAATAAAAGAACAGTCCGCCCGATATCAGTACGGCAAAGTACAGAAAGTCCAAAAAGAAAATCATTGTCGAGTAGAACTCGCCCATTACCTTATACTGTTTTGACTTTGCTTTTACGAATTGCGCGTTGCCCTTTTCAAATTTTTCGTTTTCGTGTTGCTCCGCGCCGTATGCGCGGGATACGCGCATACCAGAAACCGCGCTTTCAATATCTGCGTTTATTTCGCCCTGCACCACGCGCACCTCTTTAAAGGTTTTAAGCATACGGTTGCGCATTAACACGGCAACTACAACTATTATCGGTATGCAAGCAAACACTATCAGCGCAAGATATACGTTTATTAAAGACAGCATTACGAACGAACCCAATATCGTTACGATTGACAAAAATACGTCCTCGGGACCGTGATGCGCAAGCTCGGAAATTTCAAATAAGTCGTTAGTCATACGGCTCATTATGACGCCCGTCTTGTTGTTGTCGAAATAAGTGAACGGCAGCTTTTGCAAATGGTTGAAAAGCTGCGAACGCATATCCGCCTGCATTCTCACGCCGACGAGATGCCCCCAATACTGCAAAACGTAATTTAATACCGCCTTTATCACATACAGTCCCAATAGAAAACCTGCCCCTGCCAGAAGCAAGGTCAAAAGCTTGTTGGGTACATAATTGTTTATAATTTCTTTGGTAATATACGGATAAACGAGGTTGAATACGGAAATTATAAACGCACAAAACATATCGATGATAAACAGTTTTTTGTGCGGTTTATAGTATTTTACAAACCTGCGTAAATAGCCTTTGTTATTTTTCATAATTTTAAATTTTACGGTTTTCTATAAGTTTACCGAAACGGGCAAAACCTCCACGCCCTCTTTCCCGCCCTTGACCGCTTCAACCATTATAATGTAGGGCTTTGAAGCCGAAGTGCCGCTGACAAACTGCATACGCTTTGGTTCGAGATTGTGCGATTTTAATTTATAAATAAGCTCCGCCGCACGGTCGGCACGGCTTAAAATTGCAAGCCGCCCGCCGAATTTAAGTTTTTTGTAAGCCGCAGATATAATCTCTTCAAGCGTAAGCGTCAGCTCCTTACGGCAGACAGCCTTTTCGTAAACCTCGTTTTCAAAACCCGATTTTTCATACGGCGGGTTACAGAGAATTAACGAAAACTTATCATCGTATCCTTTGCCGATATCCTGGATTTTACAATTGACTACGTTGCAGTCAAAGCCGTTAAGCTGCGCCGTGCGGACAGACATATCCGCCAGGCTTTCCTGCATTTCAAATAGGGTAAGGCTTGATATTTTGGGATTTAGACAGAGAAAGTGAAACCCGACCACCCCGCTGCCCGAACAAAAATCGGCTACGTTATCGCCGGATTTTGCACGCGCAAAGCGCGACAGCAAAATACTGTCGGAAGTGAAACGGTATAAATTAACGTTCTGGATTATTTTTTTATCCCCGAAAAATTCTTCGAGAACTTCGTTTTCTTTTAACAATTTTGACATATTTCCAGAAAAGGATTTCAGGCGGCGGAGATACGAGCAAGACAAGGCGCGTGCGGATTTGGCGCAAGGAGTGTACAATGAAGTACACGACTAAGACAAAACGCAAACGCAACGAAGTATTGAGAAGTATATACGCCGTCATACAGTAAAAAGCGGGGCTTAAAAAACCCCGCTTTTCCCACTAAGCTTTATAATTACTCGGCTTTAACTGCACCGGTAGGGCAAACGTCCTCGCACGCTCCGCAGTCAATGCAGATTTCGGGGTTTACGACGTATTTATCTGCGCCTTCCGAAATAGCTTCTACGGGACAAGTACCCGCGCACGCTCCGCAGCTTACGCACTCGTCAGAAATCGTATGTGCCATTGATAGTTCCTCCATTTTTAATACGTTTAGGTTTTTTAATAACCTATTGAATTATATCATACTTTTTCCGCCCTGTAAAGGGGAAAAGCAAATATTTTAATATTAGTCGGGTATTTCCTTTACTTCCTCTGCAAGCTCGTCTTCCGATTCCTTTTCGGGTTTTGCCGCGCGCTTGAATTTAATAGCTTCTACGGGGTAATCGTGGTAAGTTACCAAATCCTTCTTTTTATCTTCTATCCTTACGCGCACCTGCATTTTAAGCATATTTATGTTGACTACCGTCCCCTTTCCTTCGGGCGTTGTAACCTCGCTGCCCATTTTAGGAACGTTTTTACCAGCGTCGGCATAGTAATCGTTTTCATACGAAAGACAGCACATCAGCCTTCCGCACAGACCTGAAATTTTGCTGGGGTTTAATGAAAGCCCCTGCGTTTTAGCCATTTTTATAGTTACTTTTTTAAGGTCGGGCATACAGGTCGCGCAACAACAAGCCCTGCCGCACGCGCCTATTCCTCCTATCATTTTAATTTCGTCGCGTATTCCTATCTGTCTTAATTCTATACGCATTCTGAATACGGCGGATAAATCTTTTACAAGCTCGCGGAAATCCACGCGTGAGGGTGCCGAATAGAAAAATACAACCTTGGAACCGTCGAAAGCAAAATCGCAGTCGATAAGCTTCATATCGAGGTTGTGCTTTTCAATCTTTTCCTGCGTAAGCCGCATTGCCTCTGGCTTGCGCTCTTCATTCTTTTTAACCGTTTCCCTGTCGCGGGCGGTTGCAATACGCACAACCGACTTTAACGGAGAAACTATTTTATCGTCATCCACCTCGCCGTAAGGAATAATGACGGTAGCGTATTCAAGCCCGCGGGCAGTGTCAACGATAACGCCCATACCCTTGGAATATTTTTCTTTGCCGGGGGCAAAGTAATAAACCTTGCCGCCGTTTGTAAATGTTACGCCTGTAATTTTAACCATTTTTCATTCTCCTCGATAATTCTCAGCATCAGGTCGTACAAAAGACCTTGGAAAAATGCGTTGAATTTTACGTCCGAGCACGCCTTATCAATGCTTTCCTGCGCATATACAAGCGTTGCCGTTTGCCACGCTTTTGCAACCGCGCCGAGCGCGCTTTTTCGCGTTTTTTCTAAAAGTGCGTCGTGGTATAAACGCCCCGCCTGTGCAAGCAGCTCCGTTTTATATTTTGTGTCGCCGTATTTCAGGGCAACTGCTCCGACGCTGCCGATATCGGTAGTAGTGCAAATTTCGCGCGCGGCGGATAAAATTTCTTTAAACCAACCGCCGCCGACCATATTTTCGGCTTGTCCGAAAATACCGCCGCAACTTTTTGCCGCGTCCGCATTCAGCGGGTTAGCACATTTCCTCTCCAACGCCTTTAAAATTTCCGCTTCGGGAAAGGAAGGTATGCTCAGCGTTTTAACGCGCGATTTTACCGTGTCGAGAACGGGTGCGAGCGTCGTTGCGCCCAAGAGAAAATATACTCCGCGGGGAGGCTCCTCCAACGTTTTCAAAAGCTTGTTCTGTAAAAGCGCGAAAGCCTCGTTAAAGCCGCTTATAATGTACAGCTTGTTTTCGCGCTCCAACGGTTGCAGCGCGCTATCCGCCAACAGTTCCGAAACTGCGTCCGCGGTAAGCTTTTTGCCCTCTTCGGGATATATTCGGCAATCTGTAAGCGTTTCGTTCATTAACCGCTTACCGTCCACCTCTTCCCCGTCCAGCCCGAAAAAGCGCGTTGCAAAAATTTTCAACGCAAGACGAAGGTTTTTGGCGTCGTTAAAGTGCAGCATATATGCGTGCGAAAGCCTTCCGCTTTGGGCGTCGTTTGCAAAGGTCTTGTATGCGGCTGTTCCGAAAATGAGTTGTTTCACGTTAAATAATTCCCTTATCTTTTAAAAGGGCTATGATATTTGCGTTGGTTTCAAACTTGGTTCCGCCGCATTCGACGGCACATATGCGGGGGTATTTTTGCAAAAGCTTCAAATATCCGCCGTAAACCTTCATATGAAAATCAAGTCCCTGTTTTTCCATTCTGTCGTTTTTATCCGCACCGTGCTTTCTTTTAAAAGCCTTGTCGGGCGGAATATTGAGAAAAACCGTCAAATCGGGGGAATAGTTTGTTATCGCCTGCGAGTTAATGGCTGCGATATATTCCATACCCAATCCGCGCGCCTCGCCCTGATATGCAAGCGAAGAATCGACATATCTGTCGCATATAACAAGCTTGCCGCTTTCAAGCGCGGGGACGACGGTGTCCTTTAAATGCTGCATTCTTGCGGCGGCGTACAAATGCGCTTCGCATTCGTCGCACATTTCCATATTCCTGCCGTCGAGGATAATTTTTCTTATCTGCTCGGCAATGGAGCTGCCGCCGGGTTCCCTCGTCAATATATAGGGTATACCCTCTTTACCGAGGTATTCGGAAAGCAGTCTTAGCTGCGTACTCTTGCCCGAACCTTCGCACCCTTCAAACGTAATAAACTTGCCCTTTACCATTTTTTTACCACGCAGATTTTACCGTCTTGTACGCCGAAGGTGGACTTTGCCTGCGAAAGCGTTTTAACCGCTGCAAGCGTAATCATCTCGCCCGTGACGATGACGGGTACGCAAGGCGGATACAGTCCCGCGTTTTTTGCGCACATTCTGCCCACAGCGTCGTCAAGCTCTACCCATTCGGTCTGCTTACGAAGCGCGTACTGGAAGCTGTACGAACGGTCGCCGACGGGGAAAGCAGGTTTTTCGACGTAGCTTCCTTTAAGCTTTCTGACCGAAAGCACAGAGGTAAGCTTTTTCTTTAAGGTATTCAAATCCCCCGCTTCCGTCATGGGCGAGAGATAAAAAAGAATATACCTTCCGTCCGAAAATTCAGGGTAGACACCCTTCTTTTCAAGCAAAGCCGCAGCCTTATCGGGAGATATCCCGAGGGGCTTGAAGTCGATTAACAGCTTTGTCCAGTCATCCGACTGGTAAAAAGTAAACAGTCCGCTGTTTTCGGTTTTGAACTGCTCTACCGCCGCCTTTGCACGGTATATATATTTTGAATTATTTGCAAGAACTTTAAACCCGTATTCAACCGAAGCCATAATAGGAAAGCTCGGCGAAGTGGTTCTGAAAAGCGAAAGTGCTTCCTCCGCCACGGGAATAAGGTCGGAAAAGCTTACGTTAAGCACCGCACCCTGCGTCAAGGCAGGCAAAGACTTGTGCGCGCCGTCCACCCACATATCCGCGTATAAACCCGCATAGTTCTTTTTGTCCCCGAATGCAAGGTGTGCGCCGTGTGCGCCGTCCACCAATAAAAGACGGTTGTATTTTATTACTATATCGTGGTATCTTGCAAGCGGCGCGACGTTTCCGTAATAGTCGGGAGAGGTTGCAAGCACGCCCGCAATGTTGGCGTCGTTTGAAACGAGCTTTTCGATTATATCGCCGTCGGGGGGCTGTAATACGCCTTCCCTTTCCACTCCCTGCACTATTAAAGGTTCAAGCCCGAAAAGCTTGCAAGCATTCCAAACGCTTTGGTGCGAATTGCGGAAAACTATTATCTTGTTGCCCCTTTTGGAGGCACAGTACGCCATGGCGTAAACGCCGCTCGTCGAACCGTCCGTCAGAATATAACTTGCGTTCGCGCCTGTAATTTCGGCAATATCGCGCTGCGCCTTGGCGATTATTCCCGCAGGGCTGTGAAGATTGTCCGTATATGAAAGCTCGGTTGCATCTAAAACCGCGTCGGGGAATTTTGATTTGAAGTCCCCGCGCGCCTTATGTCCGGGCATATGAAAGCATTTTTGCGCGTTCGCGTGCTTTTTCAGCCGCGAATAGATATGATATTCGTACATAAAAAATCTTCTTTCGCTCATTTTTGCTCCGCAAAAATGCAGCGAGCTTGCTTTGTTCGTGAAAACGCTTAACGGGCGAAGTCAATCCGCCCTTGCGTTTTCCGACGTTTATATTTTAAATACTTTGTTAATCAAAACAGCGGAGATACTAAACCCGCATATTTTTCCCGGAAACGAAGATACGAGCAAGACTATAAAAGCGCGGATTTATTGCAGGAAGTTTACAATGAGGTAAACGACCAAAACAAAACGCAAGCTTAACACAGTATTGCGACGTATATGCGTTACCGACTTTTGGGTTTCATTGTAGGGAATAACAGCACGTCCCTTATAGTGGGGCTGTCGGTAAGAAGCATAACCAATCTGTCAACGCCGAAGCCGAGTCCGCCCGTGGGGGGAAGCCCGTATTCGAGCGCGGTTACGTAATCCTCGTCAACCTGCGCGTTGCAGTTCGGCTCCTGCGCCTTTTTCTCTTCGACCTGTTTGACGAAACGCTGTTTCTGGTCGATGGGGTCGTTCAGTTCGGAGAAAGCGTTGCCGTACTCATGTCCGCAGATAAAATACTCAAACCTCTGCGTAAATAGGGGGTCGTCCTCTTTGCGCTTTGCAAGTGGCGAATTTTCCACGGGATAGTCGTAAATGAACGTAGGCTGGACAAGCTTGTCTTCGCAGAACTCGTCAAAGAGCGCGATTAAAACGTGACCCTTGGTCGCCTTATCTCCTTCGGGGACTTCGACGCCGAGCTTTTTCGCGCAGGCGCGGGCGTCTTCGTCAGACGTCCATAAGTCATAGTCGGCACCGCTGTATTTCTTGACCGCCTCCTTCATAGTAAGCCTTTCCCACTTTCCGCCGAGGTGCAGCTCCGTTCCCTGATAGACTATATCCGTCGTGCCGCACACCTTTTGCGCAATGCGCGAATACATATCCTCAACCATATCCATCATATCCATATAATCGAGGTACGCGCAATACACTTCCACGGTGGTAAATTCGGGGTTATGGTATGCGTCCATACCCTCGTTGCGGAATATCCTGCCCACTTCATACACACCGTCGAACCCGCCGACTATAAGCCTTTTGAGGTACAGCTCGGTTTCTATCCTGAGGTACATATCGATATCGAGTGCGTTATGCTTGGTTTTGAAGGGTCTTGCCGCCGCGCCGATTTCAAGCGTGGTCAATACAGGGGTGTCAACTTCCAGACAGCCCCGTCCGTCGAGATATTCGCGTATCGCGCTTATGATTTTGGAGCGCAGGACGAACGTGCGCTTCACTTCGGGATTAACTATGAGGTCAAGCTCTCTGCGGCGGTAACGAATATCCGTGTTGGTCAGACCGTGCTGTTTTTCGGGCAGGGGGTGCAGACATTTGGATAACAGCTCTATACCGTTGCAGTGAATTGAAATTTCGCCCGTCTGCGTCTTGAAAACGTAGCCCTTAATTCCCACGATATCGCCCAAGTCGTAGTCCTTTTTGAACGAGGCATAATTTTCCTCGCCGACGTCGTCGCGGCGGACGTATATCTGTATAAGTCCCGCGCCGTCCTGTATATGCGAAAATGAAGCCTTGCCCATAATGCGGCGGGACATAAGTCTGCCCGCAAGACTGACCTCTTTGCCTTCAAGCTGTTCAAAGCCGTTCTTCACTTGCGCGGAATTTGCGCTTACTTCGTATTTGACCTTTACGAAGGGGTCGTTACCCTCCGAAACGAGCTTTTGCAGTTTTTCGCGCCGTATTCTCGCCTGTTCGGCAAGCTCTTCCTCGGTGGGCGCGGCGTTTAATATTTCTTCCATTTGTCCTTGTGTCCTCCTGAGTTAAGTAATAGTAAAAAGGATACGCGGACAAGACAAGGCGAACGAGCATTTTCGACGGGGAGCTTACTATCGCGTAAGTGACCCGAGAAAAGCGGAGTTCAACACCGTATTGTCCGATGTAGACTTTTTACTGAATTTTAAGAATTTTAAGGGTGTACGAACTGCCGTCGGGGCAATCTACCTTAACCTTATCCCCCTTTCTTTTTTTGAGCAAAGCCTTGCCCACGGGGGAGTCGATTGAAATTTTTCCGTTCATAACGTCCACATCGGTAACGGAGGTTATGGTGTAAACCGCCTCTTCTTCCATATCGTCGTCATATACCGTAACGACGCTGTTTAAATGGACGTAGCTTGTATCGGTCACTTCTTCACGGACGTCTGCGTTTTTGATTTTGTATTCAAGCTCGGCAATTTTGCCCTCGTTTGAACGCTGCTCCTCGCGCGCTGCATCGTACTCCGCATTTTCCGAAAGGTCGCCGTGGCTGCGCGCTTCGGCTATGCGCTCCACTATTTCGGGACGTTTGACCTTTACGAGATAGTCAAGCTCCTTTTTCAGATCCTCGTAATTCTTTTGCGTCATTACAAATTGTTCTGCCATAATATAACTCCAAAAAATATTTTATTGTTTCACGAAATTGTTGTGCTATTCTGCGCACAACAATTTCCGTGAGTTTAAAGACTCTGTCTTTCTGCCCGTAATATTAGGGGCAAACTTATAATATAATTACGGGCATTCAATCTGCCGAGGTCTATGTATCGACAAATTGGGTGCCCTGCGCAAAAACGCGGTTTTGCTTGCGCCGTTATTTGTTCTATACTTCACGAAAATATTACGCTATTCTGCGCGTAATATCTTCCGTGATTTTAAAGACTATTTTTTCTGCCCGTAAACTTAGGGGCAATTTCCGTTATTTGAAAAACGTTTTGTTCAAGCGATAAACAAACGTGATTCCGACGAAAGCGGAATCACGCGCTATTGCTACCTTATTATATACTACGATAATTTGTTTGTCAAGGGTTTAACCCCTCTACGAAATCGGTAATTCTTTCTATCGCAAGCGTAAGCTGTTGCATCGACGTTGCATACGAGCAGCGCACGTGGCTTTCCCCCGCACTGCCGAACGCCGCACCCGGGACGACCGCAACCTTATACTTTTCCAAAAGAGCGGTTGCAAACTGTTCGCCGTTGAGCTTTGTTGCCTTTACCGAAGGAAAGACGTAAAACGCACCCTTCGGCTTAAAGCATTTAAGCCCCAACGAATTGAACGCATTTACCAAAAAGTTTCCCCTTCTGTTGTATTCAGACCTCATTTCCTCGACTGTGGAAAAGCCGTCCGAAAACCCGTCTTTAAGCGCGCAGACTGCCGCACGCTGACCCATCTGCGGGGCGCAGAGCATAGTGTATTGGTGTATTTTAAACATTGCCGCATCTATTTCCGCAGGGGCGCAGACGAAACCGACGCGCCAGCCCGTCATTGCAAACGCCTTTGAAAAACCGTTAATTAAAACCGTTCGCTCCGCCATATTCCCCATCGAAGCTATAGAAACGTGTCCGCCGACGTAGGTAAGCTCTGCATAAATCTCATCGGAAATAACCAGCAGGTCGTGCTTTTCTATGACGGGAATAATTGCTTCAAGCTGGGCTTTGGTCATTATTGCGCCCGTAGGATTGTTGGGATATGCGAGTATCAACGCCTTAGTCTTGTTTGTAACAGCTTTTTCAAGGATATCGGGGGTAAGTATAAAATCGTTATCCGCACTGCACTTCAACGGTACGGCAACCCCGCCCGCAAGCGTGACCGTGGGCGCGTAGGAAACATAGGAAGGTTCGGGAATGAGAATTTCGTCGCCGACTTCGCACACCGCGCGCATTGCGAGGTCTATCGCCTCGCTCGCACCGACAGTGACTATAGTACGCTCGGGCGGGTAATGCACGTTAAACCTTTCCGCAAGATAGCGTGAGATAAGTTCACGCAGTTCGGGAAGCCCGCGGTTGCCCGTGTATTGGGTGTAGCCGCGCTGGACGGAGCGTATAGCCGCGTCGCGGATATTCCAGGGCGTGATAAAGTCGGGTTCGCCCACGCCGAGCGAAACCGCCCCTTCCATCTTCTGGACGATGTCGAAAAATTTTCTTATCCCGCTGGGCTGTAACGAAGCGGCTCTGTCATTTACAAACTTTCTCATAGATTAAGCCTAAAATATTTACGGCGCAACCCAAAATCGCATTTTTGGGTTAGCGCACTCAATTTGCGCATACCTGCGCCTCAGTAGATTGAATTGCCGCAATTTTATAATAAGTTTGCCCTTATGATTGCGGCAAGAAAGGCAACGCCTTTCAAATCACGGAAATTTTGTTTCGCAGAATAGAAACAAATTTTCGTGAATTTACGCCTGTATGCTGAGCCTTTCGGGGGTGTTGTTTTTGCGCATAATCGCCCCTTCGACCTTATACTTTTTAAGTATGAAATGCGTTGCGGTTGAAATGACCGTATCGTAGGTTGAAATTTTTTCGGAAACGAAGCGCGAAACGTTGCGCAGCGACTTGCCCTGTACGATAACCGCCAAATCGTATGCGCCGCTCATAAGATAAAGGTTTTTAACCTCTTCGTGCGCGGCAATTTCATTGGCTATCATATCGAAACCGTGTCCGCGCTGGGGGGTTACCTTGACCTCTATCAACGCTTCAACCGACTCGTCGTCGACGCTGTCGGTGTTGAGTATCGCGGTATACTTGACAATAGTCCCCGCCGCTTCCAGTGCGGAAACAGTCTGCATAACTTTGCTTTCTTCAACGCCGAGCATTGCCGCCATCTTTTTAGCGGTAAGACGGGAATCTTCCGCAATGAGTGCGAGAACGTCTTTTTCAATTTTATTCATACTATTCTCCTTGATATTATTCTTATTATAACGGAAGTCGTTTAAAATGTAAAGCGTTGACAACGCCATAAAAAAAGTATACAATAGCTATACGGGTAGACAACCCCAACCGATACACCTGATAACGGCTCTTGGTGGTTTTATCTGCGTTAAACTCGCGCATAGCAGTACGCAATGCCGAGCGGCGGTTTAAGGGGCATAGACCGCTTGCTTGCCCGTAAAAATGTATCTGTTGAGGTTGACTACCCGTAATGTTTAAAATTTGGGCGAAGGTTTTAAAAGACGGAAAAATAATAAAGCAGCTTACCTACGAGCGGGAAGATAAATTTTCTTACTCGCAATTTTTCAGTTACCTGGCGGATATATGCGAGGGACTTGACATTGCAACACCCGTTCTTTTAAAAACCCATGTTTTCAACTACGCCAAATTCAGCACCGTCCGGTTTATCCCCCGTGACTTTGCAGAAAGCGTTGACTTTGACAAGCTTATACTTGAAAACATAATTATTTAATACTTCGTATGCTAAATAAACTACGTATGTTAAATATCGGCTGCGCTGATGTGAAATATTTTGCTATCGCAAAATGTTGAGGTCGTATTATATAATTTCTACCTTAACACAACGCTTGCGTTGCATTTAACGCCCAAAGGCGTATTTAACACGAGCGAAGCGAGTATTTCGCTCCCGCAGGGTATTTATTTATACGAATACGCGCATACTGAAGGTATGAAGCTTACCTGTTATTTTTGCGTTTCTCTTCTAATTGTCACCGCCATATGCGGGGGTGTATACGCTTTCAGCGGTTTTAACCTGTTGCTTTTTTTATGCTTTAACTTAACAAACGTTTACAGGAGCTTGCTTGCGGTCAACGCCTGCGCGGCACTGTTTACGGTATACAGCTTAATAGCCTTTAAACCTTTCAAAGGACTGAAATAAAATTTTAAATAAATTAACTGCGCGGGCAAAAAACGATTTTTGCCCGCGCGCTTAAATTTTAAGTTAATTTTTTAATCAATATACCAGTCCTGTTTTTGAACGCCAAATGCAAACCTTATTTGTTCGTTTGCAAATGCTGTTTTTTTTAATAACAAGGCTCCGCACGTAAAAATTGAAATACTGCTTAAACAAAGTATTTCTGTTGCAAACCGCGGTGCAGAAATGTTATAATAAAACAGAATAAAAAGGCTTGTGTTGAGGCGGCAAATGCGAATAAAGAATTTAACGAAAATTTATAAAACGGATAAGGCAAACGAAGTAAAAGCTTTACAAAACGTTTCGCTTGACTTGCCCGAAAAAGGTATGGTTTTCTTGCTTGGTAAATCAGGGAGCGGTAAAACCACGCTTTTAAATATCCTCGGCGGACTGGATAAAGCTACTTCGGGCGATATCTTTTATAAAAACAATAACTTGACAAGCTTTTCCCAAAGCGAATTAAATTGTTACAGAAACAACGTTTGCGGTTTCGTTTTTCAAGATTACAACGTCATTCCCGAACTCAACGTTGAAGAAAATATTCTACTTGCCCTGTCCTTACAGGGTAAAGACGACCGTTCTGCCGTTTGCAATGTATTAAAGCAAGTCGGTTTGGAAGGGTTTGAAAAGAGAAAGGTTACCCAGCTTTCGGGCGGACAAAAACAACGCGTTGCCATTGCCAGAGCTTTAATAAAGCATTCGGAAATTATTTTTGCGGACGAGCCGACGGGCGCGCTGGACTCGGAAACGGGCGAAAGCATTTTTAAATTGCTTAAAGATATTTCCGCAGGTCAGCTGGTTGTCGTTGTTTCCCACGACAAAGATTTTGCACAGCGTTACGCAGACAGAATTATTGAACTTGCCGACGGCAAAATTATTACCGACACCGAAAAGCAAGAAATACAGGAGAATGGAAATTTAAAAATCCCCGCCAAACAAAAAAGTTACGGCATCCCCAACAAATTTGCCGTTAATATAGGAGTTAAAACATTTAAGTATCACCCTTTCAGATTGTTTTTCTGCATAATTTTCTCGGTTATAGCTTTTTCTCTGCTCGGGCTGTCACTTTCACTTGCTCTTATAAATCCCGTAAATACTTATTGCAACGCAATTAAAGATAACAACGTTAATTTATCAGAAATTCGCAAACAAATTATTCAAGGAAATTACGGGACAAATCTTGAAGGTATTCTTGGGGGAGATAATAATATTTACGAGGACGCGGAACTTGACATAGCCGACTACGCATTATTATGCGAAAAGTTATGTATTGACAGTATGGTCAGAATAAAAACGGATGATTTGCACTGGTATCAAAGTCAAACTATACAAACTAATTATGAAGATTATCCAGATATTAATAAAAGTTTAACCCAAAAAGGTTTTATATCAGTCAATCAAAAGAATTTAAACGACTGGGGTTATGAAATATCGGGCGAACTACCCTCCGATAAAACGGGGATTGCCGTATCCGACAGTGTTTATAACCTCTTCCGCCTTTTCGGTTACAGATTTGAAGAAGAGATATGCGAAATTAACACTCCCGAAGATTTAATCGGCAAATATATAATGGTAAATACCTCTACTTCCGTACCCGATTACCGTAGAATTACGGGCATAGTGTATACCGAATGCGATTTTAAAAATACACAGGCTTGCAAAAACCATATTTGCCACGGCTATTTTTTCGTAAGCCCTGATTTCTGCGATTTTACTTATTTTTTTTATAATACTCCAACAAACAAGACGCAACTGAAAAATTGTATTGAATTTATTTTAAATTATACCAACAAAAACCAATCTTACTATATCGTCAACGAGATTTCGTCTGACTTTGACAGGGGAAAGCAAAGTGCGCCCGTATTCAAAAATTTAGGACTGTGTTTGGGCGTACTCTTTACTTTGTTGTCGTTTTTATTGCTTAATAACTTTATTTCAAGTTCGCTTAAATCGCAACGCAAACAAATAGGCATATTAAAGTCGTTAGGTGAAGATAACAAATCGCTGTTTAAAATATATATGACCTCTACGGGAATATTAGGCTTAAGCACCTTTATTCTGTCGTACGTCATAACTTTGGTAGGCAATATCCCGCTCAACGGGTTTTTAATTAACAAGAGAAAATATATAATAAATTTCTTATCGCTAAATGCTTGGCTACCGATTATATTGTTGGCAATAATTGCCTTTACCTCTATGATTTCGTGCCTATTCCCCCTTTTAAAAATATCAAAAAAATATCCGTCAGAACATTTGCGAAAAATTTAGGGGTACCAAATGCGCATACATAATTTAACGAAAACTTATAAAACGGATAAGACAAACGAAGTAAAAGCTTTACAAAACGTTTCGCTTGACTTGCCCGAAAAAGGTATGGTTTTCTTGCTTGGTAAATCAGGGAGCGGTAAAACCACGCTTTTAAATATCCTCGGCGGACTGGATAAAGCTACTTCGGGCGATATCTTTTATAAAAACAATAACTTGACAAGCTTTTCCCAAAGCGAATTAAATTGTTACAGAAACAACGTTTGCGGTTTCGTTTTTCAAGATTACAACGTCATTCCCGAACTCAACGTTGAAGAAAATATTCTACTTGCCCTGTCCTTACAGGGTAAAGACGACCGTTCTGCCGTTTGCAATGTATTAAAGCAAGTCGGTTTGGAAGGGTTTGAAAAGAGAAAGGTTACCCAGCTTTCGGGCGGACAAAAACAACGCGTTGCCATTGCCAGAGCTTTAATAAAGCATTCGGAAATTATTTTTGCGGACGAGCCGACGGGCGCGCTGGACTCGGAAACGGGCGAAAGCATTTTTAAATTGCTTAAAGATATTTCCGCAGGTCAGCTGGTTGTCGTTGTTTCCCACGACAAAGATTTTGCACAGCGTTACGCAGACAGAATTATTGAACTTGCCGACGGCAAAATTATTGCCGACACAAATTCAGACTACGCGATAAACGAAAGCGATAACGCCTTACAATTGACAAAAGCGAAATTGCCGTTGAAAACCGCAATCGATTTAGGGACGTATTCATTCAAAATGCATCCTTTGAGATTTTTTTCGACACTGTTGATACTTATACTTTCGTTTACTACGTTTGTTGCGTCATTTACGGTTTCCGAAACAAATAAATTTGCCATTCTGAAAAACACACTTAACAGCGGCAAAATAAGCCAGGTTAATTACATTAAATTGTACGAAAACGGCGAAAGCGGTATACTTGACAACTCGGACGGAATATTTTTAGAAGAATTATTGGATACGCGCATTTTAAAATTGAAAGTTGATGAACTGCGCTTTGATTTTACAGAAGATAAACAGAATACTGTTTATTACAGCAATTTACCGGACTCGGTTGCAGTTATTGACGAAGATATATTAAACGATTTCGGCTTTACTCTTTCGGGCAGATTGCCGCAAAAACCGAATGAAATATGCCTGCCGTATTATATGGCGGAAGTTTTTGTCTATTACGGTAAAGCAAACGAAACAAACCAACTAATAGGCAAAAACATTGAAATTAACGGCGATAGCTTTTTGATAAGCGGCTTGATTGATACAGGCTTCAATAACGAAAGATACGACAAACTGAAAAGCATTCAACAAAATTTAAATCAATTCGTTACCGAATTTTACAATTACGTAAATTATGGAGTTCATTCGACCATATATGTCAACGAACTTAGCCTAATCTTTACGGAAGAAGAAAGCGCGAATAAGTATCATAAATTAATTGTTCCTGCCAATGCCGTTGACTTCAATAAAAAAGCGTTATATTCCATACAAAAAAGCGGGTACAGATTAGAGTTGACTTGTTACCTTAACGAAGAAATCGAAGACGTTACGCTACTGTTGGGTAATATACAAACCGCAGGAATCGTAATATCGTCGGTATTGGGATTTTTAGCTGTCGGGTTGCTTATTTATTTTGTAGTTCAAAGCGTACAGGAAAAAATTCATACTATCGGAATTTTAAAAGCTATCGGTTGTAACGGTTACGAAATAACAAAAATATTTTTAATAGAGTGTATTATAACCGGCTTAACTGTATTTATTATTTCCTTATTGCTCAGTCTTGCCGCCTGCGCACTAATAAATTATTTTTTCGTAATTAACTTCGGTATAGTTGTTGCCGCAGTATCTTTAAGCCATATAGGCGTTATTATACTGTTTTGTACAACAATTCCCCTGTCCATTATCTGCGGTATCTGTACGATAATAAAAACAGTTAAAATAAATATTTTAGAATGTATTTCCGCCATTGAATAAAAAATGGCTTCGCCGTTATAACCAATGGAGAAGCCAACTATTTTAAAACTTATTTGTAACTAATCTTCACGCTTGCGCCCGTATCGGCGTCCTGGTACATAACCCAATAGCCCTTTTCCCTTTCGGTCGGGGAAGACGGTATAAACGACGCAAGCCCTTGCAGGCTTTCGGGCGGGCGGTAGCTGTCGGTAGCCGGCACACCGTAGCATATGTAATGCGGCTTTTCTCCGCTGTAAATTACGCCGAAAACGTAAAACTTATTTCCGCCGTAAGTTATGCGTACCCAGCGCGAATTTTCCACGGTGCTTTCAAGCGCGTCCTCTTTTGGATAGGTTGAAAGCACTTTTTCTATTTCGCCCTTCATATAGTTATAAAAGCACTCGCCGTGTGCAAGTCCGCCTAAGCCGTTTTCCTTGAAAGAGCCAGCAGCCGTTTCATCTTGACGTAGGCTTTGCCCGACTTCTTCTTTTTGCGTATCTTCGCGTACAGACCCACTGTCCGCATCAATTTGTTCGTATTCATAATAATTCTCCTGCGCCAACGCCTCGTCCTCGTACTTTTCGGTCTTGGGTTCGGGTTGCTTTAAATTAATATTTGCCTTTTCCTGTTTTTCGATTTCTTCGCGCAAGCCTATGGCTGCGGACTGGAACCCGCCGCATATAGCCGACGCCACGGGGGAAACGGTGCCTTTGACAAAGCAAATCAACGCGGCGAAGCCCTTACCGGTATCCACCTCGGAAATTCCCTCGTAGGAAAGTCCGTCTAAAATTAAAACCTTTTTCCCGTCCGAAAGCGCGACGACGTATTTGCCTTCGGTAAGCGGCGCAAAGTTTATTAACGATACTTCTACCTTTAAAGACGCCCCGTATTTTTCGGCTTTTACAAGTCCCGACAAGCAGCCGCCGTTTGCGGAAAACCCGCCTTTCAGTTCGCGGATAACCGCGATATTTTTCGTATATCCCGCCATAATGAAAACCTCGTTTCCGCAAAAATGCCGTTTGATAGTTTTATTATACTATCGGTGCACCCCGAAAAAAACCGCGATTTATGTAAAATCACAAATATTTTTGCAATAACCCGTATAAATTCAACCTGTGTTTGCATTTAAAATAATCTGGTTAATATTTTCACACACAAATTTCATTTGAAAATTACTTTCATTTGTTTGCATTTTATTTTCGTTTTTCTTATAATAGTATACGGAAAAGATTTGTTTAAAATATAGGAGGTCATATGGCACTTACCAAAAACCAAAAAGTTCTCAACTTTGTTGCCGAGAGCGCGAAGCTTGCCCAGCCCGATAAAATTGTATGGATTGACGGCAGCGCGAACCAGATTAAGGCCCTTAAAGAAGAGGCTGTAACCAGCGGGGAGCTTATTAAACTCAACGAAAATCTTCTGCCGGACTGCTATTTGCACCGCACGAAAGTCAACGACGTTGCGCGTGTAGAGGACAGAACGTTTATATGTACCAAAAATAAAGAGGACGCAGGTCCTATTAACTACTGGATGAATCCCAGGGAAGCTTACGAGCTTACCAATGAAATCGCACGCGGCTCGATGAAGGGCAGAACAATGTACGTTATCCCCTATTCGATGGGCGTTGTCGGCAGCGACTTTGCCAAAATCGGCATCGAGGTTACCGACTCTATCTACGTAGTACTCAATATGAACATAATGACCCGCGTAGGCAAGATGTGCCTTGACGCGCTTGGCAAGGATGGCGACTTCATCAAAGGCTTCCACGCAAAGTGCGACGTGGACGCGGACAAGAGATATATTATGCACTTCCCCGAGGACAACACGATTATTTCCGTGAACTCGGCTTACGGCGGAAACGTGCTTTTAGGCAAAAAGTGCTTTGCGCTTAGAATTGCTTCCTTCCTCGGCAAGAACGAAGGCTGGATGGCTGAGCATATGCTTATTCTCGGCGTTACCTATCCCGATGGAGAAAAGAAGTATGTTGCGGCGGCTTTCCCCTCCGCTTGCGGAAAGACCAACCTTGCTATGCTTATACCTCCCAAGCACTACCTTGACAAGGGATATAAAATCGAGTGCGTTGGCGATGACATCGCCTGGATAAGGGTCGGCGAGGACGGCAGACTTTGGGCAGTCAATCCCGAAAACGGTTTCTTCGGCGTTGCGCCCGGCACAAACGAACACAGCAACTACAACGCTTTGCAGTCTACCAAGCGCGGAACTATATTCACTAACGTCGCTCTTAACACCGACGATATGACCGTCTGGTGGGAAGGACTTTCAAAGGAGCTGCCCGAACACTGCATCGACTGGACGGGTAAGCCCTGGAATAAAGATAAATTCGACAAAAAGGACAAATCGACCTGCGCGGCTCATCCCAATTCGAGATTTACCGCTCCCGCAGTGAACTGCCCCTGCGTTTCCCCCGACTTCAATTCAAAGAAGGGCGTTCCCCTTTCCGCTATAATATTCGGCGGAAGAAGGGCTTCCACTACCCCCCTCGTTTACCAGTCGAGAGATTGGAACCACGGCGTATTCATCGGTTCGGCAATGTCGTCCGAAACGACAGCGGCTGCTACAGGCGCGACGGGCGTTCTCCGCCACGACCCTATGGCAATGAAGCCCTTTACCGGTTATCATATGGGCGACTACTTCGCACACTGGATAGAAATGGGCAAAAAGGTCAAAAACCCGCCTAAGATTTTCAACGTTAACTGGTTCAGACAGGACGCGGACGGCAACTTTATGTGGCCGGGCTTCGGCGACAATATGCGCGTTTTGGAATGGATATTGAAGCGTTGCGGCGAAAATCCCGTAGAAGCCGTCGAAACGGCTATCGGATACGTTCCCAAGGCTGAGGACATAGATATTTCCGAACTCGATTACAACATTTCCGATACGAAGAAATTCGATATCGAAGCTTTGAAAGAAATTCTTACCGTTGACAAGGAAAAATGGGCCAAGGAAGCGGAAGAAATCGAGGGATATTACAACAATACCATAAAATCGAGAATACCCAAGGAGCTTTGGGATTGCCTTGAAACGTTGAAGAAAAATTGCAAATAAGCGTTCC
>CAJUKJ010000005.1:36365-130212 GCA_910587365.1 uncultured Christensenellaceae bacterium
GTAAGCGTTCCGCTTAACCGATATATCTTGATTTCTAATCAGGACACCTACTTATTACTAATCAAGCGTAAGCGTTCCGCTTAACCGATATATCTTGATTTCTAATCAGGACACCTACTTATCACTAATCAAGCGTAAGCGTTTCGCTTAACTAATATACCGTTCGGGCAAATTTAACCCGAACGGTATTTATCTTTGTAGAAGTCTGATATCCTCTTCATTGACTTCAAGTTCCGCTATATCGTATCCGTCACTGCCTGTAAAAATAACGTTCCAACACCCGCCTATTGAATACGGCTCTGTTATCGCACCCGTCATCCCCTTATGCACTCCTTGTACTGCATACTTTTTCTTTTCCGCTATCAGCTCAACCTTGTCGTATTCCCGAAACAGCATCGGTTTGAATTTGGTTTTGTTTCTTACGTCGGTTTTATTTAACCATTCGGCAAATTCCGCATTCGCCCTGCTATTGTTAGTATGGACTAACGTTAAATATTCTTTATTAACTTCCGCACAAGCGTAATCACCGTAATAATTCGGATTGAAAAATATAACCGTACATCTATACGGTGTTTGTTCTATAATTCTGCCTCTGCACTCTTTATGTACTCCTATTTGCGCCAAATAGTCCAACTCGCAATTTAAATCTACACTATCATATAATTTCACTTATCTATCCCCCCAAAGGCGTATTGCAAGTTATTAAACCCGACGGTCTGACCATCCAGCCGCTTTTAATTATAATATCATCTTTTACTGCACTTTTCAACTTAATAGCTATTGTTATTCTCTGCCCGAAACGATTAAGCGTTCCAAGATTAAATTCTCCATTTATATATTTACTAATCGCTTGCCTTTCATATTCAGATTTTAAATATACAGCATCTTCTATTGAAAAACCTAAATCACTAAACAATTTTATTTTTCCGTTATCGCTATACTTTTCGGAAAATATGTATTCCGTAAATTTTTCCAATGCACATTCTGCTTGCGCATTACCGACAGGCTTCTTTATAGAAAATAACATACAGTCACAATGTATATGCCGAGGAAACATAGGCATATTCTGCCTTGGGAAATAACAACCTGAAAGTACCGTACAAATTGCACAATGCTTATTAATTTCAGCAAAGTTTCTTGCCTCTTCCCTTTCTTTCCCAATTTGGTCAGGAATTCCATAATGGTACCATTTTGCCCAACCGCTTTTCACTTTAAAGTTATCAAATATTAATTTCAGTAATTTACTCATTATCATTCATCCTTAATTTAATTAATTTCTATATAAACTACCAAATTTAACATTAAACATATGTTCGCAAGTTTAAAATAATTCGTTACTGCTTTTTTGATTTATTTGTTTTTAAAATCAACGCTATTTCTTCAATGCGCTTTGCCGTCTGCGTTAATACTTCCTCTATATCCTGAATTTCGTTTTCGGTTTCGACAGGCTCCCATTTTGCGCAGCCTTGCGTGCGACCTTCTAAAAGCTTTTCCTCTCTTAATATTTTCTTTTTGAAACACCTTCCGCAATTAGATTGATTAAGTTTGTATTTATGTTTAAAATAAAACCATTTAAAATTTTTACAGTTTGCACAAATTTTTTCTTTATCTTCCATAAATATTCTCCCGTCTTTTTTCTATATTTGCATTATACAATAATAAAAAATAAAATCATGACTTATGAGTAATACTCATATAAAATTTTATTGGCATTGAAAAAAGTAACAAAAAGGTATAAATGCAAGCTATTTTATTTGCATTCCCCCCCCCTCATTTCCGCTACTTGGCTTCCCCCTTAGCAAAGGGACAATGAACGCAGTGAATTGACTGATGAGGGTTATGTTTTGAAGCTTAACAGAAGTTTAAAAAATGCGTTTTTGCACCTTTATTTGGGGGAGGGCAGGCATTGAGAAAATTATGCGCATTGTCAAGATAAATTTACGGTTGCCAAAATTTGTTATGTATATTTATTCAATATTTTTGAATTTTTTGTGCATAACCGTATAAAAATACTTGCATTATGCAGATTGATTGCATATAATATATATAATATGTGTTCTATAATAGGTTATGAAGGAAAAGACGTCACTTTACAGGATATCGATTTGGCGTTTTCAAAGACGTATATGCGCGGACCCGATGCAAGGTGCCTTGAAACGCTTGCGGGCGGGTACATAGGCTTTAACAGGCTTGCGATTATGGGATTATCCTCCTTGGGTATGCAACCATTTTCGTTAAAGGGCAACCAGGTTGTCTGCAACGGCGAAATTTTCGGGTTCAGACAGATAAGGCGCGGGCTTATTGAAGCGGGCTACGAGTTCAGGAGCAATTCCGACTGCGAGGTGCTTTTGCCGTTGTACGAGGAGTACGGCGTGGATATGTTTAAAATACTTGACGCGGAATTTGCAATAATTATCTACGACAGGAAGTCGCAGAAGTTTGTTGCGGCGCGCGACCCCATAGGTATACGCCCGCTGTTTTACGGATACAGCAAAAACGGGAACATAATGTTCGCTTCGGAAGCGAAGGTGTTAATGCCGCTTACCGATAAAGTTATGCCGTTCCCCCCGGGGCATTATTATAAGGACGGACAGTTCGTCTGTTATACCGACATTACAAAGGTTAAAAGGTATTCTACGGACACGCACGAACAAATTTACGAAAACATTAACAGACTTTTGACGGACGGCGTTTTGAAAAGGCTTGAATCCGATTCGCCCGTGGGCTTTCTTCTTTCGGGCGGACTTGACAGCTCGCTCGTGTGCGCGATTGCCGCAAAGTATTATAAAAAACACGGCAAAAAAATCCGTACATTTGCGGTTGGTATGTCCGAAGACGCGATTGATTTGAAATATGCAAAGATTGTTGCCGATTATATAGGCAGCGAGCATACGGAAATTTATATAAATAAGGAACAGGTTTTGGAAAGCCTCGATGAAGTAATTCGGGTGCTTGAAACCTTTGATATCACAACAGTCCGCGCCTCTATGGGTATGTACCTTATCTGCAAAGCCATTCACGCCCAAACGGACGTAAGGGTTCTTTTGACGGGAGAAATCTCCGACGAGCTGTTCGGCTACAAATACACGGACTTTGCGCCGAATGCCGAGGAGTTCCAGAAAGAGTCGCAAAAGCGTATAAAAGAGCTTTATATGTACGACGTTCTGCGTGCCGACAGGTGCATTTCCTCCAACTCTCTTGAAGCGCGCGTACCGTTCGGCGATTTAAAGTTTGTGCAGTACGTTTTAAGCATTGACCCCCAAAAGAAGCTTAACACCTACAATATGGGCAAATATCTGTTAAGGAAGGCGTTTGAGGGCGACTACCTGCCCGAAAGCATACTTTACCGCCAGAAGGCGGCGTTTTCCGACGCGGTAGGACATTCGCTTGTGGATTACCTGAAAGAGTATGCGGAAAGCTATTATACAGACGAACAGTTTGAAAAGCTTACAAAAAAATACAGGCACGCAAAGCCATTCACTAAGGAATCGCTGCTGTACCGTGAAATTTTTGAAAAGCACTATCCCGGGCAGGGACACCTTATTAAAGATTTCTGGATGCCCAACAAAAACTGGGAAAACTGCGACGTGAGCGACCCCTCCGCCCGCGTACTTAAAAACTACGGCGACAGCGGAAAATAAATTCAAGTGTTAGTAAAATGCTGTTGAACATTATGTTCAACAGCATTTTTTTGTAGGTATTTTTGCAGAGCAATTAAACGTACACACTTTCTAACCAATTAGGGATTTCCGGTTCGTATAAGGGACGTTCTTCTTTACCCTGTTCATAAAAAGTATGTATAGCATAAGTCGGTAACACATTGTTATGGACTAAAATAAAATTTGTACCGAAGCAACTTAATCCACTGAATTATAAATGTGGAAGTTTACCCTTTTGAAAGGGAGTGACGAACGGCTAAAGATGAGTTCGGCAAAGTTCCGCGACAAACTATTGCTTGTAGAATGCGGAAGGTTTGGGGGCGGTAAGGAGATAGATTGGCGGGTATAAACCCGCCATTTATATTTGAAAAATTATCAAATACTATTATAAAAGACAATCGGTAAATTTGTAGAGTTGTTATAAGGATAAACATCTTTTATTTTGCACTAATTTATAGTATAATTAAATTGCTAAAATCGTTAAAGGAGTTTGCTTATGGACTATAAGAAAATAGGATTATTTATCGCGCAAGAACGAAAAGCAAAAAATCTTACACAAGAGGCTCTTGCTAAAAAACTATATGTAAGTGCAAAAACAATTTCAAAATGGGAAAATGGCAATGGTTTACCTGATACAAGTATTTTGACAAATCTTTGTGCAATCCTCGAAATAACAATAAATGAACTTTTAAGCGGAGAGCGTTTAGATGATGTCGTCTACAAGGAAAAAGCCGAAAATAATATTGCCGTTGTTTTTGAAGAAAATGAACGAAAAATAAAAAAACATAACAAAATAATGAATTGGATAATTGCATTTGTTGTTGCTGCTATTTATCTTTTTGTAAGCTTGATAACACAAAGATGGGAATACACTTGGATAATTTGGCTTGTATATTGTGTTTATCGAATTTTTGTCGAATATGTTAAAAATAAATAGTGTGTGGTTAATTATTGACTTACTATACCGTATGCCCGACTGTGGGTATAAATTTCAATTTGACGTGCAGTGATGTCAGCTAAACGGTTCGGCAATAAAGGGCGGAGGCGACACGCCGCTAAATTTCAATTTAGCTTTCTAATAATGTGTAGTTAAAAGCTCTCGAACAAATTGTTCGAGAGCTTTTTTCCTTACCTGAAAGTGTAGCTTTGTTTAATTCCCTATGGGAAGTGTAGTTTTTGCCACGCTCTTTTATTTTATTCGTCTTTATTGTCTTCGGGTTTTGCTCCGCTGTTGCCGAGGAACGTGCCGAAGTAAATTTCCTTTTTTCCGCGTTTAGCCCCGCCGTTTCCGCCGGAATGTCGTCCGCCCCTGCTACCTCCGCGTTTGTCAAAGCTCCTTTCGCCGCGCTTTCCGTCGCGTTTGCCGTCGTGAAATCTGCCGCCGCCGCGTCTGTCGGGCTTTCTTTCGCCGTATTTAAGCCCCCTGTCGTTGGGGTTTGCGTTGTTGGGGATAACGGCGATATATCTCATAGGCTCTTTGCCCTCTGATACGGTCTTTACTTCCGTATTGTCAGCAAGTGCCGAATGGATGATGCGTCTTTCATAGGGGTTCATCGGTTCAAGGGTCATTTTTCTGCCTTTTTCAACCGCCTTTTTAGCAAGCTTTTCCGCAAGGCTTTTAAGCGTTTCTTCACGCTGTGCGCGGTAGTTTTCGCAATCGACTACAACCTTTTTGTATTCTTCCCTGCCGATATTGGCAACTGCTCCCGCTATACACTGTATAGCGTCTAAAACGTCGCCGCGCTTTCCTATAACCCTTGATGAGTTGGTAGTTTTTATATCGATTTTAATATTTTCGTTTTCGTCCGTAATTTCGCTGACGGCGGAAATTTTAAGAATTTCCATAAGCCCGTCTATAAAATCCGCTGCACGCTTTGCGTCCGACGATTTCTTTTTAACCTGTACCTTTGCTTTAACCGAACCGAAAAGCTTCTTCTTACCCTCTTCCAAAACGACGATTTCTGCCTCGTCGAGAGTAATTCCGAGCGCAGCAAGTCCTTCCTCGATTGCCGCGTCCACCGTCTTTGCGGTGAAAACGTTGTTCTCTTCCATTTTACTTTAACCTCTTTCTGTTATTCTTCTGACCGTGACGCTTTGCGTTATATCCGCCGTTTGCTTCCTGTTTTGCAAAGCTTACGTCCATAGCTTTATTTATTATTACTGTCGTTATCAGACCGTATACGGTGCTTGTTATCATATAAAGAGAGAATGCCGCACTGTACATCAATGAGAAGAAACCGTAAATTACTGGCATCATAATAAGCATCCACTTATTTTGCTTTGCCCCTGCTCCGTCAACCGTACCCAATTCGTTTGCATCCTTTTGGGAACGCATAGATATAAACTGCTGCAAAAACATCAAACCGATAGCGAGAATGATTAATACGAAATATCCGTTTACCTTATTTCCCTCTATTTTACCGTTTGCGTTTTCGTAACCGGCATTTCTCAGATAATAGGTAACTTCGTCATAGGAAGATTCGTATGAAGTATCCAGCACGGAACCCGTCGCCCGAGATATAGCCGAGCTAAAATCGCTGAAATTGGGAACTTCCTTATTCAAAGGATTATCGGGATACCAGATATTATTTACCCACAGGAAATTGTTTCTGTTATCTCTATAATTGTCTGCCGAAGCCCTTCTTGCGTTTTCCTTTACGAAGGTGCGTACTACATTCATTTTTTCGGCTTCTTTCATATCGCTGAAATTATCAGTAGGACAGACCTTCAAAAACGCGTCGAAATCCACGCGGTAAACCCGCGCGCTCAATATTGCCGCTTTAAGCTGTGCTTCAAGCGAGGCTTTAAGCGACGCTTTCTTTTTATCTTTAAGCTTGTCTAAATTCTGGCTTCCCGTATAATACAAGTTTAAATCTATATCCAGATTATCCAAATCGAGCGATTTTAAATCGAGTTTGCTTAAATCAAGGTCTATTTTGCTGTTATCGATAAGCGTTTCGTCAAGATATTCCAATAAAAAGCCGCTTTCTTTAACTGTATTTTCCTGATAATCGTACAATACGTATTTATTGACGCTTGCATTGTATTCGTCAACCATATTGTTATAGGTAGAACCGTTTGCAAACTGCGAATAGGTTGAAAACGCACCGAACACAAAGAAGAATATTATAAGTGTAACTATCATAGGAAGGCATGCACCGAACATAGAAACGCCGTTCTGTTTTTGCAGCTCCATTACCTTTTGGCTGTACATAGCCTTATCGTTGGCATACTGCTTTTGCAGTTTCTCCATCTGCGGCCGCATAGATTTCATTACCAGCGACTGTTTTTTCATTTTGATGCGCGAATACACGTCCAAAGGCAGGGTTACGGTTTTTAGGATAAGGGTAAAAATTATTACTCCCACGCCTATTATACCTACACCCTCTATAAGCCACTGAATTATTTTACCTATCCAGTTGAGATTGTTCATACCGATTTTATCAACCGCAAAGTTGATAAAGTTAGTCGATACGTCAAGCAAGTTAAATGACATTTATATAACCCATTTCAATTTAAAATGATTTTCGGGTACTGGATCGTACCCCCCTTTGGAAAAGGGATTACACCTTAAAATCCTCCAAATTCCCATAAATATCCCCAAAACTACGCCGTGGTTGTTTATGGCGCGGAGAGTATATTCCGAGCAGGTAGGACTGTAAAGGCAGGTATGCCTTGAAAGGTGTTTCTGGTAAAAGATTATAAGACGCATTAAAAGCATCTTTATAAAAGGTTTAAACACCGTGCGCCTTAATTTTTTTAAAAACATTTTCAGTTTTTTGCGCATGAATTTATCCTTTTAAAACACGATAAAAAAGACGCTTCAAATTGCTTATAAACATATTCTTCCGCAACTTTCGGTATCACGATAATACTATAATTACTATCAAGATTTTCGCACGTTGCCGAAAAAGCCGCACGCGCAAGCCTTTTTATTCTGTTCCTTACCGTCGCTTTACCGTGTTTTTTTGATACAGCTATCCCCATCGATAGCGTTTTTGCGGGAAAATACAATAAAGTAAGACAGGGGGAAAAAACCCGTTTTCCCCTGTTAAAAAGCTTTTGAAAGTCCGTGTGTTTTTTTATTCTGAGATAATTCACTTAAAAATTTAAGCGGAAAGCTTCTTTCTACCCTTGTTTCTTCTGCGCTTTAATACATTTCTTCCTGCATTGGAAGCCATTCTCTTTCTGAAACCGTGAACCTTGCTTCTCTGTCTTTTTTTAGGTTGATAAGTTCTTTTCATAATATATTTCCTCTTTTTTTGATTGTTTTAAGTTTTGATATGTCTGCCGACACGGTATTTAAAATACATTAACAAACGTATTTTGTCAAGCATTTATCGTTTGATTGGCGAAAAGTATGCCTTACTGTGAACAATTAGGGCAAAACCAAAGCCTAATTTTTTACGCGTTGTTTGCCGTCCTGACGGGTAAAATAAGATACAGCCTGTCCTTAACCGTTTCGTTTTCGCAGATAAACGGCTGAACCTGGCTGTTAAAGGATAACGTAATATTATCCTCGTTAAGCGCGTTTACAGCGTCGATTATGAACTTCGAGTTCATAGCAATCCTTACGTCTTTTCCCGATATATCTGCTTTGACAGGCTCCTGTACGTTTCCTATTTCGGAATTTGAAGATATTTCTATCTTATCTCCGCCTATGTCGAAAATTACAAGACTGTTTTTATCGTTTCTGACTATTATGCTTGCCCTTTCTATGCTGGCTTTAAGGCTTGCCTTATCCACCTTTACGACTGTGGTAAATTCTTTCGGAATTATATTTTCCTTTTTAATAAAGTCGCCGTTATAGAGCCTCGACGTCAAAACAGTGTTGTCGGCGGAAACCATTATCATACCGCGCTGGACGAAAATTTCCGTTTCGCCGTCTGCGTCGGGTATCATTTTTTCTATTTCGTTTAATGTACGCGCAGGACATACTATTTCAAGATCGCCCGTCGATTTTATAACGTTTCCATTAACGGTTGCAAGCCTAAACCCGTCAAGTGACGTTACCGACACGTCGTTGCCTTTAATTATAAACTGGCAGCCCTTTAAAATGGGGCGCGAATCGTCCGAAGCACAGCAAAACGAAGTTGAAGATATGAATTTTTTCAAATCCGCGGTTTTAAGAATAAAGCTGTTTTCGTTTATATCTATATCTATTCTCGGAAAGTCGTCTGCGGAAAGAACCTGCATATCCGTTTGGCTGTCCGCGTAGATAATATCCATTTTTTTGCCGTCGGCGGAAAGAGTTATCTGCACGCCTTCCAGCTTTTTTATAAAATCGGAAAAATATCTTCCCGGAACACACACGTCCCCTTCCTCGTACACTTCCGCTTTGATTTTTTTGCAAATCGATATTTCCCCGTCGGTAGCCGAAAGAGTTATTCCGTCGTTTTTAGCGGAAATTTTAATACATTCGAGTATGGGGGTAGTAGTTCTGGTAGCGCAAGCTTTTACAACCTTTAATACTGCTTCCGATAAATCAATCCCTTCACAAACAACTTTCATCTCGTACTTCCTTATCCGAATAACAACATTGGCAACCTAATTCAGGCATTGCAGTTGTTATCTTTTATTTATTTTATTAAATAATTTATATAGTATAATTAGTATTATAAGCGGTGGAAATGTGGATATCTTTTTCCTCTTTGCTATAAACAATTATATAATAGCAAAAAAGCAAGCAAAATGCAACAAAAATAAGCAAGAATAAGGTGTGGAAAAAAGTGAAATTTTGTGTTTATATCTCGGTTAATGTTTTGGGGATGTGTGGAAAGATTTGAATACTTTTTAAAAGTCATAGGACCGAAAATATTTTGAATTTAAGTAAAACGCTGAGTTATCAACCGATTATTGTTAATTGTGGAAAATTCTTGATGTTGATAAATTTATGTGGTATAATAGGCGTATGGACTTGGAAAAATATCTCGGTTTTATCGAAAACGATTTTAAAGATAAGTTTTTACTTTTTAAAGAGCTTTTGTTAAATGCAAATAAAATTTGTAATTTAACTTCTATTTCTGATGAAAAAGGTATTATTTACAAACATTTTCTTGACAGTATTGCAGGTGAATTTGTTTTTCCAAAAAATGCAAACGTCGTTGAAATAGGTTCGGGCGGGGGGTTTCCTTCCGTTCCTCTTAAAATTATAAGGGACGATTTGAGGTTCACTTTAATTGAAAGTACGGGTAAAAAATGCAGCTATCTTAAAGGAATTGTGGATAATTTAAATTTTAAAGGTGTACAAGTCCTTAATATCCGTGCGGAAGACGGGGCGCATAGTAAAAATTTGCGCGAAAAATTCGATATTGTGTGTGCGCGTGCGGTGGCGCAACTGAATACATTGTGCGAATACTGTTTGCCTTTTATAAAAACGGGTGGAAAATTCGTTGCCTATAAGGGAGTGGCGCAACAAGAAATAGAAGAGGCCGTGAATGCCGTTAAGGTTCTTGGCGGGGAAATTGAAAACGTATATAATTATGTGCTGCCCGAGGACAGCGGAAAGCGTTCTTTGATTGTTATAAGAAAAATTAAAAGCACTCCTTCCATTTATCCACGAGGTCAGGGAAAAGAGAGAAAAAATCCCCTTTAAAATTCAATTATTATTATTTATCGCAATGCAGTGACGATTTAAAGTTTTAAAAATCATATTAATTTAAGTATGCTTGTCCTAAAACCTTTATTTTATTGTTCTGTTTTTAGCTATGTATTATAATTTATAACGGTACAAATATATGAATAGAATCTGCGCGTTCAGCGGCCACAGAAATTTAAACGGTCTGGACTTTGATAATAATTTGCTTGACAGGGTCGTTTTAAACCTTATAAAGACCGGAACGACTGAATTTTTGTGCGGTATGGCGTTTGGTTTTGACCTTTTGGCAGCGGAAAGCGTTCTTTCGGCAAAAAAGAATTTTAACGTTAAGCTTATTGCCTGTTTACCCTGTGCGAACCAGTCGGACACCTTTTCGGAAAAAAACAAAAAAAATTATGACAATATTTTGCAGAGCTGCGACGATGTAATTACCCTTTCTTCCGATTATTACAGGGGTTGTATGCTTTATCGCGACCGCTATATGGTAGAAAACAGCGATATATTGGTTTGCTTTTTAAGAAGGCAATGCGGTGGAACGTTTTATACCGTAAATTATGCAAGAAAGCTCGGTAAAAAAATTATAGAATTATAAAAATACGCGCTCCTCAAATTTTAGGGGCGCATAGATATAATAAAATGAGAAAAAAGCAAATGCGCCTGCATTAAAACAGCAGGCGCATTTGCTTTTCCAATATATCATTTATTACTGCTTTTTAAATGTGTTCTTGGAAAAATTTTATTTATATAAGGAAAGAACTGATAAGTTTAATTTAAATTATGGCGGGCATTATTACCCTTGGGATGCGGGTAAATTTTGTTTAAATAATCCATATTGCGTCTGAAAAGTATTTTTAGTTAATAAATCGCGCTAATTCTGATTTTGCAGTGTCCCCCCTATTTTCTGTAAACATTACAAAAAATTTTTAAATGCGCCTACCGCAGCATCGCGAACGCACGAATTTTGTATATAATCGAGTACAAACGAAGTTATACCTTCTGCTATTATATCCGACATTTTGAAAATTACGTTAAGTCTTGTTGCGGAAAAAAGCGAATAATTAAAAACAGACTGCTCGGCAATAATTCCCATAATTGAAACGTCGCCGACCTTTGCAAGTTTTTTATTTGCTCCGCTGCCGGGTTTTAGTCCGTGCTTTGCAATTTTAATAAGTCCGATATCCCCTGCAAGTCCTACTGCAGCGTCAACGGCTATAATAGGACTGTTTGGATGGGTAAATTTCAGAAAATCATTCATATATTTTACTTCGTGGGCTGTTATAGGCTTTGAAAGCGTGCCGTATACGTAACAATTCAGCCCTGCAAGCTGTTGTTTTAACTTAGTACCCGTAACGGGTCCGAGGCTGTCTCCCACGGAAAGGTCACTGCCAATGCAAAGGATTACCGGTGCGTCTCCGTTCAAAGGCACTAATTTTTTAAGCGCAAGACAAACCCCGCCGGGCGCAAGCGAATTATAAAGATTAAATGAATAGTCCATAATAAAAACCTCGGGGAAGTTATTGCCAGAACAGTAATAAAATATAATAATTTTAGCATTTTTGTTAAAAATTTATCTGTATACCTTAAAATCCGGAGGTTTTACCGTTATAAATACTGTAAAAACGTCCCAAAAGGGATGGTAAGGCATTATATTAAAATAATTACACAAAATATTAAGGTATTAACATAAAATTCCACATATCAACAACGACTTATCCACAATTTAAGAATTTATCCAGATTTAAGCACTCTGTGTTTCACGTGAAACATCAATTACGTCTAAAAATTTGGCTGAATGTTTAACGTGAAACAATTTTTTTAATAAAAATTGTTAAGCGCAAAGCAAATAATGTCCTAAAATAGGCAAAATTTAAAGATATTTAAGCCATTTGGATAAGTGAAAAAGCGATAAAAATTGAGTGATATATGTAATTTTATCTGTTAAACACTTGAAAATAGATTATATATATGTTAAAATATATTTATTAAAATAAATTAAGATAAAAACTAAATAAGGAGACTAAATTTGAGTAAAAAAGGCAGAATTATAACGTCTGTCATTATCTGTGTACTGTTTTTGGCATTGCTTACGGTATTAACGCTACAATTTTTGAATGGTGGCGCAGATAAAATTGACAGGACAACGTTCAGAAAGTACGTCGAAAACGCCCAATATTACGATTCAGACGGAAAACCTAACGAAGTTGATGAAAACGGTGCAATACCCAGCAGGTTGCCCGGCGGCGTACCGCTTGAAGGGTATACCGTAAACGACAAAGGCGTAATTGTTACGGTTGAAATTAAAGACGAGAAAGGCGAAATTATTCAAAAAGCCAATGAACCCCTTATAGTAATATGGAAAGTAGGCACCAGCCCTTATAAATATTCGGGTTATATAATTAACGAAAAGGGTAAAGAGGTAAATAAATACTTTTGCTATGGACCCTCGGCTTACGGTATGGATAGCTGGGGCGAACCGTTCCTGACCTGGGAAAGCTTAGGTGTTACGATTGACGCTACTGACCCCAATGCGGGGAGCTGGGTTTCTACTGCGTTTTCGGTAGTGATGCTTGTAATCGTATGCGTTGTATTCTTTATAATAATACGCTCGTCTATGGGTGGCGCAGGCAAAGTAATGAGTTTTGCCAAGACAAAAGCCCGCGTTTCAACCAATATAAAAGTTCGCTTTACCGATGTGGCGGGCGCGGAAGAGGAAAAAGTAGAACTTGCAGAGATAGTAGAGTTCTTGCGCCAACCGAAAAAGTTCTCGGATTTAGGGGCGCGTATTCCAAGAGGTGTGCTTTTAGTCGGCCCTCCCGGAACAGGTAAAACTCTGTTTGCGAAGGCAGTCGCAGGAGAAGCGGGCGTTCCGTTCTTCTCGGTTTCGGGTTCAGACTTCGTTGAAATGTATGTAGGCGTAGGCGCATCGCGTGTGCGCGACCTATTTGATATGGCTAAGAAGAACCAACCCTGCATTATATTCGTTGATGAAATAGACGCGGTAGGCAGACACCGTGGCGCGGGTCTTGGCGGCGGCAACGACGAGAGGGAGCAGACCCTGAACCAAATTCTCGTCCAGATGGACGGTTTTGAATCGAATGAAGGCGTAATTGTAATGGCTGCAACCAACCGCGCAGACATTCTTGACCCTGCGCTGACACGTCCCGGAAGGTTTGACAGACAGGTATACGTTAATTTACCCGACGTCAAGGGTAGAGAACAGATATTGAAGGTTCACGCACGCAATAAACCCCTTGCACCCGATGTTAATTTTAAAACCATTGCAAGACTTACGGCAGGTTTCTCGGGAGCAGACCTGGCAAACCTGTTGAACGAAGCTGCAATTTTGGCGGCTCGTGCGGATAAGAAATTTATTACCAATGCCGAACTGTACGAAAGCTTCGATAAAGTTGCAATGGGACCTGCAAAGAAGAGTAAGGTCGTAACCGAGTCCGAAAAGAGGATTACGGCATTCCACGAATCGGGACACTGTATTTTGGCAAAGCTTTGCGAGAATTGCGACCCCGTCCACGAGGTTACAATTATCCCTCGCGGCAATGCGGGCGGGTTTACTATGATGCGACCCGATTCCGACCGCGGATATTATTCCAGAAACTTTATGCTTGACTATATTTGTATGTGTCTTGGCGGACGTGTAGCCGAAGAGATTGTAATAAAGGACATTTCTTCTGGTGCTATGGGCGATATCAAGGATGCAACGAAGTTTGCAAGGGCAATGGTTACCGAGTTCGGTATGAGCGACAAATTGGGGCTTATCTGCTATAATGACGATTCGCAGCCTGTTTTCCTCGGAAAAGATATGGCAACCCATAGCGCGTACTCAGATGATACTGCTAAAATGATTGACGAAGAGGTACGCTTAATAGTGGCGGAACAGCACGAACGTGCGCGCAAGCTTTTAAGCGACAACCGTTCCGTACTTGACAATATGGCAAGAGTGCTTATCGAACGTGAAACCATATTTACCGAAGAGGTAGATATGCTTTTGCAAGGCAAGTCGTATGAGGAAGTCATTAAGTATATGGACGAACACGAAAACGACCACGCCGAATCTCTGTTCAAGAGATATGAGAGCGAATAAGTTTCACGTGAAACGGCGCAATGCGCTAAACTAATTAAAATAGGCGCATTAAGTATTATAAATAATTGGCGCAGGCGCAAAATTTATGCGCCTCGCCAAAACAATACTTATGGAAGAGAGCTTTTCAGCTTATTGTATACTTGCCATAAAGGCATGAGGGATAATATGGGAAAAATTATAGCATTTACAAATAAGAAAGGCGGCGTAGGCAAAACGACTACTGCCGTAAATATGGCGGCGTACTGTGCCGAGTTCGGGAAAAAGGTTTTAATCGTTGACGTCGACTCGCAAGGAAACGCAACTACGGGCTTAGGTTTTTCAAAAAGCGCGCTTAAAAAATCGGTCTACAACGTGCTTATAGACGGCGATTCTGCGGCTGCGAACATTTTGCCAACGCAGGTTAAGCTTTTGGATATCTTGCCTGCGAACGTAGATTTGTCAAACGCGGAGGTTGACCTCGTTTACAAACGCAACCGCGAGAAAATTTTGAAAGACGCCCTTGAAAAGGTTCGCGGTGATTACGATTACATATTTATAGACTGTCCGCCGTCGTTGGGGCTTGTAACGATAAACGCGTGGGTGGCGTCCGATTCGGTAATAATTCCGCTTCAAGCGGAATATTTCGCGTTGGAGGGCGTAAGCCAGCTTATGAACACCATCGCGCTTGTAAGACAGCATTTAAACCCCAACCTGCAAATCGAAGGCGTCGTAATAACTATGTACGACGGCAGGGCCTTAATTTCAAAGCAAATTACAGCCGAAATAAAAAAGTTTTTCAAAAACAAGCTTTACGAAATTATTATTCCGCGTAACGTTCGCCTTGCCGAAGCACCCAGCCACGGCAAGCCCGTAATGCTGCACGACCCCAAATGCGTCGGCGCACGCGCATACAAAGCGTTGACCGAAGAATTTTTGTCACACCAGAGGTAATATGCTTGAATCACAGCTAAAACTACTTCTTGAAGAGGAAAAAGGAACAATAAGGTTCAGATCCAATGGCATTGAGTATGGCGCAGAGCCTATTCTAATTTTTGATTTTGACAAAGAAAGCGGCGAATCCACTTGTAAATTCGGCGGAATACTGCTTGAATTTAACGGACAAACAAAAAAGTATAAAGACTTTGAAAAGTTTTTTAAAGTTTTTGAAAACGATAAAATAGAAATTATTTCAATAAACGACAAATTTAAAAGCATAGAAGAGTACGAGAATAAAAAGGCGTTCGACAATATTTCAATGGAAGGTCTTCTCGATATCTTTGCCCCGCTTGCCGACAGCTTTTCGCTGACCTGTCCGTATAACGGCGGGTACGACAGCGCGCATCAGTTCGGCGTTTACCGCATCGATGAAAAGCTTGCGGAAGAGGCGTTAAGCCAACTTGAAGAGGCTGAAAAAGCAAGCTGCTTTAAGGTGTATTCGCTTATCCCCGAAAGGCAGAGGGCGAAGCTTCCGCCGTTTGAAAAGCTTTACGGAGAAATTATCGAAGAGTGCAATTGTTTTGCATCGAAAAATCAAACAAAAGCCGAAGAATGCGGGGGCAACGTATTCTTTTGCGACGAATTTGCGGAAGGCAAAACCAAATATAAAGAACCCGAAGAACTCTGGTATTTGTATCACAGTGCGGGATTTATCCAGACCTGCCGCTATTCGCTTGAAAAGATGTTGCACAATACGGTTGAACGCCCGATTGACGCAGAGCTTGACGAAGAGGAGTATAAACCCCTTAAAAATTCGCTTTTAAATATAAAAACGGGTTTTGTGTGGCACTGTACGGTTTCGGGTACCCTGTCTAAAACTTTTTATTTCAAACTGGACAGCAAAACGTTACAGTGGCTTAAAAAGTATAAAAACGATTACGCCCTATGCGGGCTTGAAGATTTGGCGTTTTATAGGGACGGTAAACTTTTGTTTACGTCCTGCACGCACGAAAAATTTCATCATAAAACGGAAGAATAAACGGGAGGAAATAATATGGCTAAAGGTTTAGGCAAAGGTCTTGACGAATTATTTAAGGAAACAGGTGCCGCTTACGAGCAGATGTTTGAACATAAAAGCGCGTTCGGCTATACCGAGGAAGAGCGGAAGAATGCCGAGGATATGAGCCTTAGCAAAATTACCGCCAACCCCAACCAGCCAAGAAAGAACTTTGACGAGCAGGCTCTGCGCGAGCTTGCCGAATCGATTAAACGTCACGGCGTAATTATGCCCATCGTCGTAAACGACAACGGCGACGGAAGTTATATGATTATCGCGGGCGAACGCCGTTTCCGTGCCAGCAAGCTTGCGGGGAAGCAGACGATACCCGTCGTCATACGCAATTATTCCGAAAGGGAGATAAAGGAAATTTCCCTTATTGAAAACTTGCAGCGCGAGGACTTGAACCCCATTGAAGCGGCAACCGCAATGAAACAGCTTATGATAGACTATAAGCTTACACAGGACGAGCTTGCCGAAAGAATAGGCAAGTCCCGCCCCGCGATAGCGAACACGTTAAGGCTGTTGAACCTCTGCCCCGAGGTAATGGGGCTGGTATCAGACGGAAAGCTTTCCGCCGGACACGCAAGGACGATAGTTATGCTGCCCGCAGAAGATCAGATAAAGTTCGCGTCAGAGGCGGTAAGAAGCCAGACCTCCGTGCGCGAGCTTGAAAAAAAGGTACGCGCCTATACGATTGCGCCCGAAGTTCTCGACGCGAAAAAGCAGAAAAAGCGCGCGCTTGCCTCGGTAGAGCTTAAACAGCTTATCGAGCGTATGCGCTTTGCGTTCCGCACTAAGGTAAGCCTTATCGGCAACGATAAAAAAGGTCGTATTTACATAGACTATTATTCGCGTGACGATTTGGAAAGGATATCGGAGATTCTCGACATAATCGACAAACAATAAGCGTTCCGCTTAACCACGTATCTTAATTACCATTACGCATGGCGGGCTTAACGCAATTCAAACGTAAAATAGAAGGGGCGCAGGCGAAAATCGCCTGCGCCCCTTATCAAAAATATAGTCTTCCAACGGGACGAGGACGGACTTAACAAAACAGCACAGTGTGCTGTTTTGCCGTCCGCGATGAGCTTGCATATAACGTTAGGTGAAAGCGGTGTCCGCACCACTGTTTTCCTTGCGTTTGCTGAGAAGCTGTCAATTTACTGACTGATAAGTGTTGTGTATTAAAATGTCATTCTGAACGAAGAGAAGAATCCCATAGTAATATCAGTTACGGGTAGATACTTTGCTAACGCTCAGTTTGACGGCGTTTTTTTCACAACCCTCATCCGTTCCTTACACAGGCTACGGAGACAAACAATATGGTATAATTTTAACCTCGATATATCTTCCCCTTGGGGAATGTGGCAACGCCGACGAGGCGTTGACGGATGAGGTATTGACTGTTATAACCAAGTTATGATATACTTTTTTTATGAGATTAGACTATAACCGAAAACTCAAAGAAAATTCTCAATCGCTCAGAAAAAATTTAACCAAAGAAGAAAGCAGACTGTGGTATGATTTTTTAAAAAAGTTGCCCGTTACCGTTAATCGCCAGAAGGTTATAGGCAATTACATAGTGGACTTCTATTGTGACAAATATAAAACCGTAATCGAGCTGGACGGTTAGCAACATTATGACGGCGAACAAGAGAGGGCAGACAGAGAACGCGACGGGTATCTTAGTTCTTTGGGAATAACCGTACTCAGATACAGTAACAGGGATATCAACGAAAGGTTTGCAAACGTTTGCGAAGATATTTTAAAACATTTTGATATGGTGTGAATGAAACCTCATCCGACGTGTTCTTGCTATACTGCGAACACGCCACCTTCCCCAAGGGGAAGGCTATAATATTGATGCGGCGCAGGCGAAAATCGCCTGCGCCGTTCTTCTATTTAGCGGAATATTCAAAGCTTGACAAGCAGTCACTTAACTTGTATAATGCAGTAGATATCTTATAGGGGGACTTTAATCATGAAAAACCGTAAACCGGGAATATTTTTATGGATATTCGGCGGCGTGCTTTTAGGGCTGTCGATAATAGGAGTAATAGCGTATTTTGCCGTTGCTTCTAACACAGAGGTAAAATATAACAGTATTTTGATTATTTCTATAATCGGCGTGCTTATATCTTTTGTGTTTCTTATCGTGGGCTATATTTTATCGTTTCTGCCCGACAAAGAGGCTAAACAGCGGATAGCGTTGTATTCTTCTTATCCCGTAAAGAACATAGAGGATTATAAGAAAGAATTGGAATCCGTGCGCGGAAATTTCAACGCCGATAAAAATCCGGAAAAAAATCAGATAGCAGCATTCAATTTTATAAATTCAAGGCAATGCTATGATTTCAGCGTTATAAATAAAGGAAAAATTTATTACGCATATCTCGTTCGGGCGTTTCCGCCATTTTATTCGTATAACAATTTCGCGCGGTTAACCTTACCTGCGGTAATTGTTTATAGCACGGAAGAATATTTTGAAAGCAATCCTATGGCTTTAAAGGCAATTGCTAAAAAATTTTTAGACAGCAGTAATACTAACGTTTTGCGTGACGACAGCAATTTCTTCACTAATTTGAAATTACCCGTCAATTTAACCGATGGCAGAGAAGTATATGCAACCACGGTAATGGCATACCGTATGCACTTGCCCTTGTATTATTTCAGCGACAGCTTGTTCCCCATTATAGCAGACCCGAATAATTCTCCGTCGGCATTTATAGTGGACTTTAAATATTGGACTGAAAATCAGGTAGGCAATTTTTCTCACGGCGTTGCGCAAAATGCGGAAGAGAAAATAGGAGAGGAAGAGTCGGGCGGCATTTTTGACGTTTAAGTTTAAAAATATTATATCCCCACGTGCGGAAGCTTCCGCACGTAGGGATTTTTATTTTATTAAATTTTAATTTGATTACCGTATAGGAAGTTAAGATATTTTGATACAACGATTTGTTACTTATAATAACGCTTTGCCCTGTTTTGTTCCGACAACGGTAAACACTTCTATTTCGTCGCCCGTTTTGGCGTCAACGTAGATATAGTAGGTGTTTCCGCCGTAGGTGCCTACAAATTCGTAAGCGAGGGCTTCCTGTTCGTCGTGGGGGATAACAGTAAGGCGTGAGCCTTCCACTTCAAACTCTGTGTTAAGGTTTGCCGCAGCTTCGCTCTTGGAAAGTTCGGCTTCGCCGACGGTTCTCGAAGTATGGTTTAAAACGTAAGCAAGACCTTCCATACCCGTAACGATGCCTCTCTGTTCGCAGACCTTAACCTTTATCATATCGGGGTAGAACACAACTCCGTCCTGCTCGTAAGCAAAGTTTAAATTGCAGGTCGTGCCGTTTTCGCTCGTCCATACGGCTTTCATATTGTCAAAGCCCAAATCGTTTAAAAAGTCGGTTGCGATATCCACGCATCTTTCAACGGAGAAATTCTTGTCGTCGCATTCCTTATAGCTGTCGAACATAACTACCTTGCCGCCCTTTTTGGAAAGCTGGGCAAACATTTCGCCGTCGTTTGTGGTAATTGCAACGTTATAGCATTCAAGTTGGCTTGCAACCGCTTCGCCCGTACAGCGGACGTCGGTGGGCTTGTAGCTTTCAAAATAAGTTTTTGCAAGCTCTTCCGCCTTGGTTGCATTAATTTCTTCCATAGCTTCAAGGTTTTTCGCGCTTACCTTTTTGGTGCTGTCGGAGAAGGGACCGTCGTTGATTTCCTTGGGTGTTTCAACCGTGTTGTTTTCAAGGTCGCCGAACGACTTAACCATAAGGCTGTCCTTCTTGCCCTTCATAGCCTTAATCATTTCCTTAGGGGTGGAAGTGGAGGTAAGCTCGTTTATGATGCGTTTCATTTCAAGGTTGACTTCATACATATATTTTATCGAAGCCTTCTGACTGTCGGTAAGCCTATCCCCGCGTGCAACCGCATAGAGCATTGACTGCGCGCTGTCGCCCATTTTATTGACGAAAGAGGTCATATTGCCCGTAAGCTGTGTTTCGACGGGCATTCTTTCAAGAATGACTTCCGCCATTTCGCTTTCGATGGCTATATCCGATAAAAGTCTTACCTGCTCGTTAGCGGAGTTGGAAACTCTCGCCTTTGCAAGGTTGGAATCGAGGTTGTCGACGATAGAGTTGAGTTCGTAAAGCGACTGGGTGTGTATATCCGCCATATCGCCCTGCATACCGTTAACGTTCATCCAGCCGAACGTCGTCATTGCGCCGAGCGCAAGGGTGGTAACGCCCAAAGCGATTACCGCGGCAAGCCAGCCGCCGAAGCCGGGTGCGTGCCTTCTTTCGTTTTTATCCGCACGCTTTTCCGCACGTACCTTTAAACGGTGTTCGCGTCTTGCCTGTCTTTCCGCTGCGGCAGCCTCGCGCTTTGCAACGCGTGCCTCAATCTTCGCACGGCGTTCTTCGGCTTTGCGTTCAATACGCGCTTCCTTGCTTTCGTGCTTTAACATATCTCTGCGCTCGCGTCTTTTTTCGCGCTGTTCTGCGCGTTTTTCTTTAAACGCAGCAATGCGGTCAAGTCTTTTCTGCTTTGCCGCAAGTCTTTTTTCAAGACGTTTTTGTTTCTTTTCAGCTTTAATTTTAGCTGCCGCAAGCCTCTTTTCTTCGCGTGCCTGCTGCTTTTTAAGCTTCTTTTCGTTTACCGTTTTAACGGGCTGCTTTTTAGCGGTGCTTGCCTTTGCCGTTTTCTTTGTGTTACTGTTTGTCTTAGCTTTTGCGGGCTGTGACTTTTTCGTGGTGGTTGATTTCTTTTTGTTCGTAAGCGCGTCTGCTTTTTCTGCGCCGCTTGAAACTTCTTTCTTCACTTATATTGCCTCCTATATTGCGAAAACGTGTTTACCTATCGTGGTAACTGTCTGTCTGCCGAATATCCAGGAACTTGTAGCCACCGCGGGGTTGTAATAATAAAGACAGCCGTAAGTGGGGTCCCAGCCGTTCATTGCGTCGGACGCGGCGTTCATAGCCGTTCTGTCGGGTTCAAGGTTAATCTGACCGTCGGAAACTGCGGTAAACGCGCCCTTCTGGTAAATAACGCCCGAAATGGTGTTGGGGAAGCTGGACGATGCAACACGGTTTAAAATGACCGCGCCAACCGCTACCTGACCTGTGTAGCTTTCGCCCCTTGCTTCCGCATAGATACATTTTGCAAGCATATACAAATCGGAATTGGTGTAGTTAGAGTTTGAACCCGAATTACCATTGTTGCCTTCTAAAACCTTGACGGAATCGTTCATCCCGAGGGCGCGGTAAGTTTCAATACCTGCTATGCCGTCTGCGGTAAGCCCGTTCTTTTTCTGGAACTTTTTAACCGCTTCAACGGTGCCTTTGCCGTAAATTCCGTCAACAGCCCCGTTGTAGTAGCCCCATTGTTTCAGCCTGCGCTGAACTTCCTTAACTTCGCCGCCGGTTGCACCCTGCTTCAAAACCGCAGTCTGCACGAAGGGCATCGCGGCGTAGTCTTCGCTTGTGTATGCCGTGTTGAATATTGCCGAGGCCGTTCCTACGGTAGCAACCGCAAGCGCAGCCAAGCCTATTCTAAGTGCTTTTTTCATTTTTCCTCCTTGCTCCCCGAACGGGCAGCGATATGTTTATACGCGGAATATATTTCCGCTGTTGCAATTATTATGAATAATACTGAAAAAGTTATGCAACGAAACTTTTTAAAAGTATTGCATATTATAATTTATTTTGATATAATATAATAAATCGGATTTTGGAGGATGCTATGATAAAAAAATTCCTGGCATTAATGTTATGCGTATTGGGTTTTGGCTGTTTTACTTCGGGGCTTGTCGCTTGCAAGTCGGACAATAGCTCCGGCGAAGGAAATAATTATACGTTCGAGTCCGCTTATGAACAGGCGACGGCATTAGGTTATGCAGGAACGCTTGAAGAATTCATTATTCAAATCAGCGGCAAGGACGGACAAGACGGAAAAGACGGTAAGGACGGCGAGGACGGCGAGGATGGTCAAGACGGTGCGGACGGCAAGGACGGTGCGGACGGACAAGACGGTAAAGACGGCTTGGACGGAAAAGACGGGATAGGAATCAAAAACGTTTTTATCAACGCCGACGGCGATTTAATAGTAGAGCTTACGGACGGTTCCGTTAAAAATGCCGGTAAAGTCAGGCACGAAGAAATACAGAGTCCCGAGCTTTCCGCAGGGACGGAAGGTTTATTTTTCAACGCGACGATAGGAAAGGGCGGTATCGAAGGTTATGCCGTCAGTCTCGGTATTGCGGACGACGAAAAAATAGTAATACCTTCACGGTTTAACGGCAAGCCCATAGTTACAATAAACAGTTATGCGTTTTACGGAAATAAAACAATTACCGACATAAAAATTCCCGAAACGGTAACAGCAATAGGCAATAACGCTTTCGCCGATTGTGCCGTATTGCAAAATATAAGTTTGCCCGAAAGCGTGGCGGCAATCGGCGAAGCTGCGTTTTATAATTGCAAAGCGTTAAAAAATATAAAAATTCCGGACGGCGTGACAAGAATAAACGAAAGAACGTTTATGCATTGCGAAGAACTTTCGTCCGTTAAAATAGGAAATAAAGTCGAAGTAATACGTGACGAAGCGTTTCAATACTGTCATAAGTTAGTCCGGTTGGACTTGCCTGACAGCGTTGAAATGTTGACGGGCGATCCCTTTTACGGTTGCGGCTTGGAAGTTTTAAACATAGGAAGCGGCTTGACGGGAGATTTACCTTTATTTGGATGCGAAGAATTGCAATACATTACTGTAAGCGATAAAAATGCCGGATACAGTAGTTACGAAGGCGTGCTTTACAATAAAAATAAAACGAGTTTTAAACATATTCCCATTGCTTTAACCGGGACGCTTACCGTTCCCGAATCGATAACGGAAATCGGGGAAGGCTGCTTTGGAGGTCTGAGAAATCTCACAGACGTAAAATTACATAATAAAATTACGACAATAGGAAAAGCTGCTTTCAACTATTGCCGTTCGTTGAAAAAAATCGTAATTCCAAACGGGGTTACCTCGATAGGAGAAAGGGCTTTCGCAAGCTGTACTTCGCTTGAAGAGGCTGTAATACCGGACAGCGTAACGTCTATCGGCGAAAGAACGTTTGAATTTTGCGGGTCGCTTGAAAAAATGACGTTGCCGTTTGTCGGGGCGGGAGAAAACGCATACCGTGGGAAGGCTCAAACGATTTTCGGTTACTTTTTCAGTAAAGGTAAACCCGAAAACGAAAGCCTTTTTGAATTAACGGAACAGGGATACGAAGGTTCCTTTAAGACTAAGAGGTATATTCCCAAGAGCATAAGAAGCGTAACCGTGACGGGCGGGACACTTTCGGAAGAAGCGTTCGGTAATTGCAAATATATTACCGACATAGACGTAACCGGCGTTGAATGTTTAGAAAATACGTTCGGTTCTCGCGGGCTGTTCTACGGCTGCGGCAGTATAAAAAATATTAGACTTCCGTTTGTCGGAATGGGCGACGGGAAAAAGGAGCAGGCTTCGGAGACGACGGTATTCGGCAGTATTTTCGGAAATGTATCGTGCCAATATGACGGAAGCGTAGAAATCAAACAAGATTACGGGGGTTTCAGTAATTATAGAAGCTATTATATTCCTGCTGATTTAAAAAAAGTTTACGTACAAGGCGGAAATTTGCTTCCGGGCGCATTTTACGGATGCAATATGCTGACGCAAGTAACGCTTGGCAATTCCGTAAAATATGCGGGGAATATTATAAATTATAATTTAACCGCATTCAATAATTGTACCGCTCTTGAAAAAATAGAAGTGGTTGAAGATAACGAAAATATATGCGTAGTTACAGGCGTAATTTATAATAAAGAGCAGACCGAAATTCTTTTTATAAATCCCAACGTTAAGGGGCAGGTAATTATTCCGGACGGCATTACGACAATCAGAGACCGTGATTTCAGAGATATGCCGGGAATCACTTCCGTTGTTCTCGGCAGCGGAATAGAAAATATAGAATGGAACGCTTTTGAAGGATGCGACAATCTTAACGACGTATTTTATAAGGGAACGGAAAACGAATGGAAATTAATTCATCTTTACGGGAATGAAAAATTTGAAAATCCGTTTTACTATTCGGAAGCCGAGCCGCAGCAAGAGGGAAGATACTGGCACTATGTGGACGGCGTCGCGGTTAAATGGTAATTTATTTTAATATGCAAGAGCCGCGGACAAAAATCGTCCGCGGCTCTTTAATATTTGCAGTTTTAACGGGCAAATAAAAAGTATAAATTTCAGTTAAAAAATTTAGTTATTATATCATATATTACCGAGCGGTATTTAACGTCCGCCGTTCCCGAAGTGAAACACAAGGGGGGATAGATAACGCACCACCAGTTGTCGCCCGTTCCCGAACCGAGTTCTATAATAAGCGCGTCGTAAAGTCCGCTTTCCAAGGTCAAGTCGCCGTAGACGCGTGTGGGAAACTCTTCTGCGCGAACGCTCGCCTTAGAGGTGTAGGAAAAGCCCTTTTCACGTAAAACGCGGTCGCAAACCTTTTCTATTTTGTCAAGAATATTGCTTATCACGTTAATTGCCTTTTCCTTGTCCGTACACTGTGCGGCGTAGGGGGTAATAAATTTAACGACTTCGTCTTTGACTATGTACTTTACGTTTTGGTCGACAGCGTCGTTGGAATTTGCACGGACGTGTATTCTAAGATAATCCGTTTGCGCCTGCGCCTGTCCGCCTGCATTGCTTACTAATACTACCGTGGAGATAACTGCAACTATAACAACTAAACATAACAAAATCTTTTTCATAACGATTTCGTTATTGCCCCCGATGAAATAATTTATACGCTCATTTTGAAATTTTTTAAAAATATCGCGGCGGGTTGAAAAATTCAACCCGCCGCTATAAAATCAGTCGATTTTAAATTTAGGAAGTGTTTTCCAGTTGTCCGCCCATAGACCCATTTGTATTTTAATACGGTTCAACATATACGGAGTTAATTGCTTAGCTAACGCTTGAAGGTTTAAATCCAATTCCGTAATAAAATTTATAAATTCAATATCGGGCAATAAATATTTGCAACCTATTATAAGTGACAATAAATCGTTTCTGCCATATTTATATTCGCCCTTTTCATTAAGAGGAATACTTAATTTTTTGCTTATATTTAAATTGGTTGACAATCTCGTTCGGGGTAATTTTGCGCAGTAGGTGCGTTCTCCGTGAGCAACAATATTTCTGAATGAAACTATAACTTCAAGTATGTTTTCAAGTTGTGAAGCATTAACGCGGTAATTCGAGGCAATTATTTCTTTTTCGGAATCAATCATATATTTATAAAAAATCGCGCTAACCGTTTTTTTCTATTTTAAACAAAAATTACAAAATTTTTAATAACTTAATTTTCGTCTTTTTTGTTTTGAGACGTTTGGTTTTCGGGTATAAATAAAGTGAACGAAGGAAGACGGTAGGCGACGGACAAAACCCGATACCGCAGCCTCCCCAAGTTATAAAAAAATTTATAATTTTAAGGAGATTTTATTATGAAACACTATTTACAGACAAGAAACAACAATTACGGTTTGTTCGACGTATTCGACGATTTTTTCAAGCCGATGTTCTTTGATGAAATGCAAGAACTCAAAACCGACATCAAGGAAAACGAAAATGAGTACTCGCTCGACCTTGCTCTGCCGGGCTACGGCAAGGACGAAATCAAGGTTTCGCTTGCAAACGGCTACCTTACCGTAAGCGCGAGAAAACGGGAAAAGGATGAGGATAAGGACAAGGATCGCTATCTCAGACGTGAAATTAGCGAAAGTACGTCGCGGAGCTATTACGTAGGCACGGACATCACGCAGGAGCAGATAAAGGCGAAATACGACAACGGTATTTTGCGCCTTACCGTACCCAAGTCACAGCCCAAACAGCCAAAAAAGGATAATTTTATTTCAATAGAGTAAAGGCAGCAAACTTAAAATACAATACAAAGCGGGGCGGAATTTTCCGCCCCGCTTTGCTCTGTTTTCAAAGACTCAACCCAAAGCTGTAAAAAAGTTTTCCGCATATATTGTTATTTTACGCAGAAAATAATAAAAAGGAGGTTAAAAATGAGATACGTATGTGTAGTATGCGGATGGGAGTATGACGAGTTGACGGGCTGCCCCGAAAGCGGAATAGCGGCGGGTACAAAGTGGGAAGACGTACCCGAAGATTTCGTTTGTCCCTTGTGTAAGGTCAGTAAAGACCAATTTTACGAATCGTAATAAATTACTTATATAAAAGCAATCAAATTACGGAACGTTTTTATTATCGTACCGCAAGCCGAATCCTGTTCGGTTTGCGGTATTTTGATAATTAAATTAAAAACCGTTTTATTGACTTTTCACGGGAAACATTATAGAATATGAATGATGACTGATTGCGGCGTAAAAGAAAATTACAATGTAATAATAATCGGCGCGGGTCCCGCGGGGCTGTCCGCTGCACTCAACCTGCATAAGGGCGGAATAAGGGATATACTTGTCGTGGAAAGGTTTAAATTTCCGCGTTACAAATGCTGTGCGGGGTACATTACCGGAAAGACGAAAAGGGCGTATGAGGCACTCGGGCTTGATATAGGCGAATGTGATTATTCGCTTATAAAGGACTTTAAAATTGCCTATAAGCTGAAAGAAAGACTTAAAATAGACAATAAGTTTTTATATACAAATGCTAAAATCGACAGGGTGCAGCTCGACAACGCTTTTTTCGGGGTTGCAAGGTCTGAGGGCATAGCCGTGCTTGAAGGCACTAAAATAGTCGGACACGAACCGAATAATAACACGGTCACTCTTTCAAATAACCGTGTTTTGGGGTATAAGCATCTTGTCTTTGCCGACGGGGCTACGGGTTTTTCCGGAAGGTACCAGAAAGTCAAAAAAAGCAATATCGCGCTCCAACTGACTTTCCCGTGCGACAGGAAGGAAGAGGTAGCAATACACTTCGGAATAACTAAAAGGGGCTACGGCTGGGTCAGCTCTTACGGCGGAACGGTAAACGTGGGACTTACCGACGTTTACGACGGCAAAACCGATTACAGGCAAGTATTTTGCGGGTTTTTGCAAAAGCTTAATATTTCCGCCGACACGAAAGAGCTTAAAGGGGCGTTCACGCCGATAGGCGTAAGAAAGCCCGTTCTGTTTGATAACGTGTATTTCGTTGGCGACGCGGTAGGGGCGTGCGACCCGCTTACGCTGTCGGGTTTAAGGTACGGGCTTGCAAGCGGGGAGCGTTGCGCAAAAGCCATTATTGAGAATAACAGCAAAATTTACTGCCGCTATGCGCGCAATTTAAAGCACAGGTTCCGTTTTATGCGGCTTATGCAAAAGGCGTTCTATTTAAAAGCAATAATGTTTTTAACCTTTTGCGTATGCTGTAAATTTTTTGGAAGAATGGTTTCTTACGTATTCAATAATTTCTTCGTAAACAAAAAGTAAATACATATAACCGCAAATACAGGCACAAAGAATAATCGCGCTTATATTTGCGATTATTTTTTTTCAGGCTATTGCAATCGGTGCGGAGTTGTGATATATTATATAAAGATTAAGCAAAAGAGGGAATATACCTATGAAAATGATTTACGGTGTCAAAGACAGACCCAAGCTCCCGCAAATGATACTGTTTGCGTTGCAGCAGCTTTTGGCTATACTTGCCGCAACGATTGCCGTGCCTATGATTATACAGAACGGAATGTCGCCTTCGGCGGCACTGTTCGGCGCAGGCGTCGGAACTATCGTATATTTGTTGTTTACAAAATTCAAAAGCCCCGTGTTTTTGGGCAGCTCGTTTGCCTTTCTCGGTTCTATGTCGGCGGCGTTTGCAGGCGGAGTTTCTGTGTCGCTGGGTTATCTCGGACTGATTTTAGGCGCGGTATTTGCGGGTATTGTATACGTAATAATCGCAGTAATCGTCAAGTTTGCGGGCGTTAAGTGGGTAAATAAGGTTATGCCTGCCGTGGTAATAGGCCCTACTGTTGCAATTATAGGGCTTTCGCTTGCGGGCAACGCAGTGGGCGATTTGATGTCGGGCAGTGTGTTTGTCGAAGTCGTTGGCGACGCGGGCGAAAAGACAAGCCAAATGATGTGTTCGCCTTACATCGCGCTCCTTTGCGGACTTGTAACGCTTGCCGTCACGATAGTTTGCTCCGTTTACGGCAAAAAGCTTATGAAGATGATTCCATTTGTAATAGGAATACTCGCGGGATATTGCCTTGCTGCGATATTTACGGGATTCAGCTATATAGAGGGAGCGGAAGCTCTGCGCGTCATTGACTTTGAACAGTTCAAATCGATGCAGTGGTATCCCGACTTTGCATTCTTAAAGCTGTTTAAGGGCGAATGGGGTACGGGCGACGTCGGTTCGGTCGGTGCGTATATCGGAACTATCGCCGTTGCGTATATTCCCGTTGCATTCGTTGTCTTTGCGGAGCATATCGCAGACCACAAAAACATTTCTTCGATAATAGAATCAGACCTTTTAAAGGACCCCGGGCTTACGCGAACGTTGCTTGGCGACGGCGTCGGTTCGATGGCGGGCGCATTCTTCGGGGGCTGTCCGAACACCACTTACGGCGAATCGGTAGGTTGCGTTGCAATTTCGGGCAACGCTTCGGTTATAACTATTTTCGTTACAGCGTGCTTTGCGATAGTATTCTCGTTTATAGCCCCGTTCGTCACTTTCCTTGCTACAATCCCCAAATGCGTAATGGGCGGCGTTTGTATTGCGTTGTACGGCTTCATCGCGGTATCGGGTCTTAAAATGGTACAGGGCGTCGACCTCGGCGATAACAAAAATCTGTTCGTGGTTTCGGTTATCTTAATCGCGGGCGTGGGCGGTATGACGCTCAACTTCGGACCGGTAGTGGTTACGGAGGTTGCTTGCGCGCTCGTCCTCGGTATTCTTACCAACCTGCTGGTAAATATCCGCAGCGGCAAAAAGGATAAAAACGAACAAATTACGGTAGAAGAAATTTCATCTGAAAATGAAAAGGAGGAAACAAATGAATAAATACAAAAACGTTTTCGTGTTCGACCATCCGCTTATAAAGCATAAAATTGCGATACTTCGCGATAAGAATACGGGTATGAAGGAGTTTCGCGAGCTTGTCGAGGAAATAACGACGGTAATGACCTATGAAAGCATGCGCGACGTGGAATTGGTACCCGTCAGGGTTGAAACCCCGCTTGAAGTAACTACCCAGTATAAGGTGCGCGAGGAGAGCGTTGCAATAGTGCCTATCCTGCGTGCGGGCTTGGGAATGGTCAACGGCGTGCATAAGGTTTTTCCCACGGCGCGCGTCGGGCATATAGGAATGTACCGTGACGAACAGACCTTCGAGCCGAAGGAATATTATTGCAAGCTTCCCGACGGAATAGAAAACAAGACGGTAATTTTAGTTGACCCTATGCTTGCCACGGGCGGATCTGCCGTGGACGCTTTGGACGCGTTGAAAAAGCGCGGCTGTAAAAATATTAAGTTTATGGCTATAATCGGTGCGCCCGAAGGAATAAAAAAAGTAGCGGAGGCTCATCCCGACGTAACGGTGTACGTTTCCACCCTCGACAGATGCCTAAACGAAAACAAGTATATCCTTCCCGGACTCGGCGACGCGGGGGACAGGCTTTTCGGAACGAAATAAAGCGAAAATAAGTCCGCCTTTCACAAAAAAGGCGGACTTATATTATAATATAGAGTAAATATCGTAAATTTGAATTTTAATAAAAAAAGGGTGTTGACCGATTTCAAAATTTGTGCTATAATCGATGGGTAAGATTATTTCACGCATTTTGAGGTAAAATATGGATGTTGTAAAGGAGTGGTTTACTTCTACCCTTCCACAGTGGCTTACCGCCAAAACCTGGGTTCTGCCAAATTGGTCTTGGGTCGCCATTGCGTTGGTAGTGGTAATATTGATTATTGCCATTGCGGCAATTTGCGCACGGAAACGCAAAAAGCTAAGACAGGAAGCGTCAAAACCCGTTCTTATGGAAACTACCGCCGCAGAGGCCGAGGAAAAAACAGATGAGGCTGAAAAGCAAGCTGTAGCCGAGCCGCAGCCTGAACCCGCCAAGGTGGAAGAGGCTACTGTAACGACGGCGGTTGAAGAGGTTTTATCCCGACCCGAAGAGGAAGAGCCTGCCGCTGTAAATGCGGAGGTCAAAGAGGAAGAAACCGCAGTTCCGGAAAATAAAGAAGAGAAAATGGAGGAAAAGCCCGCTATGGCAGAAGACAAACCTGCAACCAAGCCTGCGGCAAAAGCTGCGGCAAAAAACACTACCAAAACGGAGTCAAAACCCGCCGAGAAGAAAGCAGAGGCAAAACCTGCGGCAAAACCCGCCGAGAAGAAAGCAGAGGCAAAGCCTGCGGCAAAACCCGCCGAGAAGAAAGCAGAGGCAAAGCCCGTTGAGAAAAAAGCAGAGGTAAAACCTGCGGCAAAGCCCGTTGAGAAGAATACAGAGGCAAAGCCTGCTGCCGAAAAGACTGTTGCTCCCGCAATACATAAGGCCGACAACGACGAAAAGGTTTACCACATTTCCAAGCGCAGGGAAGACCATATGTGGCAGGTCAAAGCGGAAGGCTCGTCAAGGGCTTTGAAAAAGTTCTTTACACAGGAAGAGGCTGTCGAATACGCTAAAAACGTTGCAAAAAACAACGACGGGAGAATAGTTATCCATAAGGTAGACGGTTCGTTCAAAAAATTGAAATATTAAAACGCATTTATGCGTCGCATAACCTTGTTGCGCTTGCATCTCTGTGTTTTATTGAACATCGGTTTAAAAAGCCCGCAGCAATGCTGCGGGCAATAGTTTGAAATTTTTACTTAGAGTTTATAAATATAATAAAAATAACGGAAGGTTAAAACAATGACTAAAATTGACATTTTTTCAGGTTTTTTAGGCGCTGGCAAAACCACGCTTATCAAAAAACTTATTAAGGAAGCGTATACAGGCGAAAAGCTTGTTCTAATTGAAAATGAGTTCGGCGAAATAGGTATAGACGGCGGTTTTTTACAGGACGCGGGTATAAAGATAAACGAGCTTAACTCCGGCTGTATCTGCTGTTCGCTCGTCGGCGACTTTGCAAAGGCACTTGAAAAGGTCTATAACGAATACCGTCCCGACCGTATTCTTATCGAGCCGTCGGGCGTGGGCAAGCTTTCCGACGTTATCCGTGCGGTTGAAAGCGCGAACCTTCACGACTGTCGGATAAACACCTTTACTGCTGTGGTAGACGCGGCAAAATGCAAGATGTATATGAAGAACTTTGGGGAATTTTTCAACGACCAAATCGAAACTGCGGCTTGTATCGTATTCAGCCATACCGACGTCGCAAGCGAGGACAAGCTGGAAACGGCGTTGAAGTTGGTCCGCGAACACAATGCGAACGCTACGGTCGTTACCACTCCTTGGGACAAGCTTGACGGCAAGGAAATTCTGTCGGCAATGGAACACGCAGTAACGCTTGAAACAGAGCTTAACAAGCTTGCCGACGAAGAACACGAGCATCACGACGGGTGTTGCCACGGACACCACCACGAGGAAGAACACGAACACCACGGGGAGTGCTGCCACGGACACCACCACGACGAAGAACACGAACATCACGGGGAGTGCTGCCACGGACACCACCACGACCACGAACACCATCATCACGCAGATGAGGTGTTCACAAGCTGGGGCGTTGAAACAAGTAAAAAGTTTACAGAAGAAGAGCTTAAAAAAGCTTTATCCGCTCTTTCTGACGCGGCGCGGTTCGGTACGGTGCTGCGTGCAAAGGGTATAGTTCCCTGCGTGGACGGTAGCTGGATTCATTTCGATTATATTCCCGCGGAAATAGACGTGCGTAAGGGTGCGGCTTCATATACGGGCAGGCTATGCGTAATAGGCAGCAAAATCGTTGAGGACGAGTTGAAAAAGCTTTTTAATTGTTAAATGGGTTTCGGCGCGTCAAATACTTGCTTCGCTTGTGTCAAATACAATGCAAGCGTTGTGTTGTGGTTAAAATTTATACAATTCCACATCAACATTTTGCGACAGCAAAATATTTCACATCGGCGCAGCCGATATTTAACAAACGCAGTTTATTTAACATTGTGCAGCAATATTCAACATTCGCGTTAGCGGAAATTATCAAACAAAGTTTAAGGTACAATTATGGAAGAAGTATCTGTATATTTATTTCTCGGTTTTCTTGAATCGGGCAAAACTAAATTTATACAGGAAACGCTTGAAGACCCCCGTATGGAAACGGGGGAAAACACTCTTTTGCTGATATGCGAAGAGGGCGTGGAGGAGTATGAGCCTGAAAAGTTTGCCGTAAAAAACGTTGCCGTTGTTACGCTTGAAAGCAGTGACGAGCTTAATATGGAAAATCTCGAAGCCCTTACCGCAAAATACAACGCGCAAAGGATAGTTGTTGAGTATAACGGTACCTGGCTTTTACAGCAGTTTTTCGACGCTATGCCCGAAAGCTGGGTAATAAACCAGATGATGACGTTCTTCGATGCAAATACGTTTTTGAATTATAATGCGAATATGCGCCAGCTCGTTTTCGATAAGGTGCAAATGACGCAGATGGTCGTGTTCAACCGATTTAAAGGCGAGTTTGAAAAAATCGAATTTCATAAGGTAGTCCGCGGAATTTCCCGCCGTCCCGACATTGTTTACGAATATATCGGCGGCAAGGCGGAGTTTGACGAAATAGAGGATCCGCTTCCTTTCGACGTCAATGCGGAAATAATAGAAATAGAGGACAGGGACTTTGCCTGGTTTTACCGCGATATGGCGGAAAAGGTGCAAAGCTATGTCGGTAAAAAGGTTCGGTTTAAGGGTATGGCGGCAATTTCAAAAAAGGTACCCTCGGGCTATATAGTGCTTGGCAGGCATATTATGACCTGTTGTGAGGCGGACATAGCTTACGACGGTTTTGCCGTAAAAACAAACGGTCTTTTAAAGGATATAAAAACACGCGACTGGCTTACTGTTACTGCGAAAATCGCATACGAATACAATTCCGTTTACCACGCGCAGGGGCCTGTACTTATTGCCGAAAAGCTGGAACGCGCCGAAGCTCCCGAAGAACAGGTGGCGACGTATTATTAAAAGGTTCACGAAAATACCGCGCTATTCTGCGCGCGGTATTTTCCGTGATTTGAAAGACGCTGTCTTTCTTTGCGCGATATTAAGGGCAAATATATAATATAATCGCGCAAATTCAATCTGCCGAGGCGCAGGTATGCGCAAATTGAGTGCGCTACGCAAAAATGTGATTTTGCTTGCGCCGTAAATTATTAAAAAGTTATTCACGAATTTTTGTTTCTTGTGCGAAACAAAAATTGCGTGATTTTAAGGCTTTGTCCTCTGGCTGCGATTGTTAATGCACTCAAATTATTAAATCGCAGACATTTACTGAGGCGCAGGTATGCGCAAATTGGGTTGCACTGCGCAAAAGCGTGGTTTTGCTTGCGCCTAAATTAAAGGAAAGAGTTCACGAAAATGCCGCGTTCAAGACATTGTCTTGCTTGATATGAGCTTGGCAAGTGTCCTGATTGGCAATTAAGATACATAGTCAAGACATTGTCTTGCTTGATATGGGTTTGGTAAGTGTCCTGATTGGCAATTAAGATACATCGCCAAGCGTAAGGCTTGTCGGAATTTGTCGAAAAAGTTCTAAGTTTGGCGAATATGAAATTTTTAAGTAAAAATTTTTGTTTTTTCCTTATTATTATGGTAGTATAAAGCTACCAAATACAGAAAGCGTGACTGCTCGCGCGGTCAGCGGAGGAAAAATTATGAAAATCACTTTACTTAACACTTATTCCGACAGTGAACACCGTCTTGAAGAAATCGAGAACGAACTTCAAACGCTTGACGAAAAGCTTAAAACCCCTGCGCGTACCGTTGATGATTTAATCAGGCATATCGAATTATTAAAGGAACGCGGCGCAATATTAAATAAACATATCGAATATTAAAACAGCGCGTCCGAAGCTATGATAGCTTCGGACGCGTATCTGTTTTATCAACCCTTCTTAGAGTCGGCAATAATTTTTTCCGCAAGCTGCGGCGGAGCTTCCTCGTACCTTAAAAACTCGCAGGTAAACCTGCCCTGTCCGCGGGTAAGCCCCCTCAAATCCGTCGAATACTTTGCTATTTCCGCAAGCGGGACTTCGGCTATAACGGTGGTAATATCGCCGTCGGTGCGGCTGTCTGAAATTCTGCCCCTGCGCTTTGAAACGTCGCCCATAACCGCACCGAGGTATTCTCCGTTAACGGCAACCTTCAACTTCATAACGGGTTCTAAAATGGCGGGGGACGCGTTTTTAATTCCCTCTTTAAATGCAATTGCCGCCGCGGCTTTGAACGCCATTTCCGAAGAATCTACGTCGTGGTAGCTTCCGTCGTATAAGACCGCCCTTACGCCCGTCACGGGATAGCCCGCAAGCACGCCCTTTGCCATACATTCTTTCAGTCCCTTTTCCACGGCGGGGATATACTGTCTGGGAACGGCTCCGCCTACCACCTCGTCGCCGAACGCAAACTGTTCTTCACACGGCTCGAAGCGCACCTTGCAGTGGCCGTATTGCCCGTGTCCTCCGGACTGTTTTTTGTGCTTGCCTTCCGCGTTGGAAACCGCGCGTATCGTTTCGCGGTAGGGGATGCGGGGTTCGGAAAGCTTTACGTCTATGCCGTAACGCAGTTTTAATTTTTTAGCGAGTATTTCAAGATGTATTTCGCCCTGACCGCTTAAAACGAGTTCGCCCGTTTCGGAGTTCTTCTCTACTGCAAATGTGTAGTCCTCCTCGGTCATTTTGGTAAACCCAGCAAACATCTTATCTTCCTCGCCCTTGTTTGCCGCCTTTACCGCAAGCGAAAGCGAGGGGCGGGGGAAGCGTATGGGGTCGAAAATCAGCTTTGTGCCTACCGCGCAAAGCGTGTTGCCTGTATCCGTTGCCGAAAGCTTGTTTACCGCACCGATATCGCCCGCGGTAAGTTCGTTCACAAGTTCGCACTTTTTGCCTTTAAGAATAAATATCTGACCTATGCGCTCTTCGGTGTCCGTGTTGGGATTGTAAAGCGTCATTCCCGATTTCAGTCTGCCGCGGAATATCTTTATATAGTTCAGTTTTCCCGAATAGGGGTCGTGTACAGTTTTGAACACCTGTGCGGCGAATGGACCGTCCTCTTCGCAGGCTACATTGACAAGCTCGTCTGCCGAAAGGTCGGTTGCAAGCGAATTTTTTCTTTCGTTGGCAGTGGGCATATACCTTACTATTTCGTCGAGTAAATTAATTACGCCCCTGTTTTGCAGCGCGCTGCCCGCCATTACGGGGATAACGTTTCCTGTCGCAATGCCCTTTCTTATGCCGTGTACGGTTTCGTCCTTGGTAAGCTTTCCGTCCTCGAAATATTTATCAAGCAAAAGCTCGTCGTTCTCGGCGGCGGTTTCCATAAGGCTTGCCTGCATTTCGTCCATTTGACTTTTCAGACTGTCGGGTATTGGAATTTCCTGCGGTCCCTGCGTGGAAAATTTATAGCACCTTTCCTGTATGACGTTAAGGTAGCCCGTCATTTTGCCTTCCGCCATAACGGGCAGTTGTATGGGCGCAAGCTTGCCTGCGTATTTTTCTTCGAGTGCGTGAAGCGTACCCGCGTAGTCTGCGTTGGCTTTATCCATACCGTTAATGAAGATAATGAGCGGTTTGCCGAGTCTGAGGCAGTATTCGACCACGCTTTCCGCGCCTATGGGCAAAATACCGTTTGCGCCTATTACAAGCACTGCCGCGCCGCAAGCGGCAAGTCCTTCGTGTCTTTCGCCCTCGAAATCGTAAAAACCGGGCAAATCGAGTATATTGATTTTTACGCCCTTCCACGTCAGGTTTGCAACCGAAGTGTAAATGGAAAGCTTCTTGCTCTTTTCAAGCTCGTCGAAGTCCATAACGGTAGTGCCGTCTTCGACCTTGCCCATTCTGTCAATTACCCCGCCGTTCAGAAGCATCGCTTCGCAAAGCGTGGTTTTACCTTCGCCGCTGTGTCCGATGACTGCGACGTTTCGTATGTCCTTAGCCGTGATATTCATTTTTAACCCCTTATCAACGCGGCGTTCAATCCGCGTATCTTTATTACGCTTACGAATGGTTTACTTGCCGCAAATCAACCGAAAAGCGTTTATTGATATTATTATACTATAAGAATTTGATTTTTCAAGGGGCGAAGCGAAATTTAAGTAAAAAAATTCCAAAAAATATGTATAATTTGTTTGACTTTGGGTTGACAAGCTATTATAATGGTTTAGCGTGTCAATATATGTGGCATTACGCCCGTTGACCGTGTATATAGGGTTGAAGTGTGAAGTTACTGCAAAACAACCGCGAAAAAGTCGGCGGAACAGATAATTTACACTGACAAATGTAGGGGCGCGACCCCTGCGACTAACCGCGGCTGTTTTTTATCGTCAAAGCTGCGATACACACGGTTAAGTTGATATAAAATTTTTGTTAGGATAAAGGAGTTATTAACATGGCAGGACAGAAAATCAGAATTAAACTTGCAGCTTACGACCACGAACTCGTTGACCTTGCGGCATCCCGCATCGTCGAAACGATGAAAAAGGGCGGTGCTAAAATTTCGGGACCCGTTCCCCTTCCCACCGAGAGGGAGATAATTACCATTCTCCGCTCTCCCCATAAATATAAGGACAGCCGCGAGCAGTTCGAACAGAGAACTTATAAAAGAATTATCGACATCTATACACCCAACGCGAAGCTTTTGGACACCGTACATCTTCCCGCAGGCGTTGATATCAAAATAAAGCTCTAAACGCATATATGCTTCGCAATACGGCGTTGCACTGTGCTTTCCTAAGTCACTTACCTTTTAGTAAGCTCCTGTCGGAAATGCTCGCGCGCCTTGTCTTGCTTGCATCTCTGTGTTCAGATAAAACGAACAAAAAAATTCAGATACTCTACGGAGCGCAGTCGACGATACGTCTTATACCTATTATATAATATAAGGCGCAGGCGGCGGAACGGCGGGACGCGGTATCTCAGAATATAAAAAATAAAACGGAGGAACTTTATCAATGAATAAAGCAATCATCGGACGTAAAGCGGGTATGACCCAGATTTTTACTCCGGAAGGGAAAGTCATTCCCGTAACCGTAATCGAGGCAGGTCCCTGCCCTGTGGTTCAAATCAAAACTGTTGAAAAGGACGGCTACGCCGCTTTGAAGCTCGGTTTTGACGAAGCTAAGGAAAAATCGCTTACGAAACCCGAACTCGGTCAGTTCAAGAAAGCAGGCGTTAAGCCTTGCAAGGTTATGAAGGAATTCCGCCTTGCTGACCTTTCTTCATACGAGGTAGGTAAGGAAATTAAAGTTGACGTATTCGCGGCAGGCGACAAGGTGGACGTTCACGGCGTTACCAAGGGTCACGGCTATTCGGGCGTCATCAAAAGATGGAACCAGCACAGACTTAAAGAAACCCACGGCGTAGGTCCCGTACACAGAGAACCGGGTTCAATGGGCGCGAACAGCTCGCCTTCGAGGGTTTTCAAGAATAAGCACCTTGCCGGTCAGTACGGCGTTGAAAACGTAACCGTCCAGAACCTCGAAATCGTGAGAGTGGACGCGGAGAGAAACTGCCTCTTGATTAAAGGCTCGGTTCCCGGAGCGAACGGCAGCGTCGTAACTATCAACGACACCGTTAAATAAGGAGAAGAGAGATGCCTAAAATTAATGTTTATAAGATGGACGGCAAAGAAGCCGGCACGATAGATTTAAGCGACAAGGTATTCGGCGCGGAATATAACGAACCGCTCATTCATCAGGCGGTCGTAACCCGTCTTGCCAATGAAAGACAGGGTACAAAGTCAACCCTTACCCGCACGGAAGTGCGCGGCGGCGGAAGAAAGCCTTGGAGACAGAAGGGTACCGGTAATGCCCGTCAGGGTTCAATAAGAGCTCCCCAGTGGATAAAGGGCGGCGTCGTGTTCGCACCCAAGAGCCGCGACTTTTCCAAGGATATGAATAAAAAGGCAAAGACTGCCGCACTTATTTCCGCACTTTCCAAAAAGGTTGCCGACGGCGAGCTTCTTGTTGTTGACAAGCTTGAAGTAAAGGAAGGCAAAACTAAGGAAATGGCGGCTTTCCAGAAAGCTTTGAAGCTGGACAAGACGGCTGTCGTAGTTATGGATAACGACGACGTAAAGGTAATCCGCGCAGCGGCTAACCTTGAAAAGCTTTCCACCTTGCCCGTACAGCAGATATCCACTTACGAAGTGGTTGCCAACGCTAAGATAGTATTAACCAAAGCGGCGGTTGAAAAAATAGAGGAGGTCTACGGAGAGTAATGGTTGCAGAAGATATCATTTTAAAACCCGTCCTCACTGAAAAGGGATACGACGGCATTAACGCTCCCGAAATTCCCAAGAGCGGCAAGTATAAAGGCGATCAGAAGATCAGCGGAATGAAATATACTTTCATCGTTGCTAAATCGGCAACGAAGACGCAGGTTAAGCTTGCAGTCGAAAAGCTTTTCGGCGTTACGGTTGAATATGTAAACACCGTAAATTGCAAGGGCAAGCTCAAAAGAATGGGCAGAAACGAAGGTTATACATCCGACTATAAGAAGGCAATCGTTCAGCTTACGGCTGACTCAAAGGCGATTGAGTTCTTCAACTCGTTATCGTAAGGAGAAAGAGAAATGGCAGTAAAAAGGTATAAACCCACATCGCCGGCGCGCCGTTTTATGACGGTAAGCGCGTATACCGAGCTTTCGGGCGATAAACCCGAAAGAAGCTTACTTCACGATAAGCGCAAGTCGGGCGGCAGAAACAATCAAGGCAAAATAACCGTTCGTCATATCGGCGGCGGCAACAGAATCAAATACAGAATAATAGACTTCAAGCGCAATAAGGACGGTATCCCCGCAACGGTTAAGAGTATCCAGTACGACCCCAACAGGTCTGCGCACATCGCGCTTCTTGCCTATGCCGACGGCGAAAAGAGGTATATCCTCGCGCCCGTAGGGCTTAACGTCGGCGACAAGGTTCTTTCGGGACCTAACGCAGACATCAAGGCAGGTAACTCGCTCGCGCTTGCGGATATTCCCGTAGGTACCGTGGTTCACGCAATCGAATTGCAGCCCGGCCGTGGTGCGCAGATTGCCCGTGCGGCAGGCATTTCCGCCCAGATTATGGCAAAGGAAGGTGCTTATGCAACCCTCAAAATGCCCTCGGGAGAAATGAGATACGTACCCGTTAAGTGCAAAGCCACTATCGGACAGGTCGGCAACGTCGAGCATGAAATCATCCACCTCGGCAAAGCAGGCAAGACGAGATATCTCGGCGTTAAACCCACAGTCCGCGGTTCGGTTATGAACCCTTGCGACCACCCTCACGGCGGCGGCGAAGGCAAGAGTCCCGTCGGACACGCAGGTCCTATGACCCCTTGGGGCAAGCCTGCTCTGGGTTATAAGACAAGAAAGAAGAAGAATCCTACTTCCAAGTTTATCTTGAAGAGAATTAATTAAAGGAGGAATAAATAATGTCAAGAAGCGTTAAGAAAGGACCTTATGCCGAAGAAAGACTTATGGCAAGAATCGAGGCGATGAACGCTGCCGGCGAGAAGAAAGTCGTTAAGACTTGGTCGCGCGCGACAACGATATTCCCCCAGATGGTTGGACACACAATTGCGGTTTACGACGGAAGAAAACACGTTCCCGTATACGTAACCGAAGATATGGTAGGTTGCAAGCTCGGCGAGTTCGCACCTACGAGAACGTTCAAGGGACATGCGGCAAAAACCGCCAAGAAGTAAGGAGTTTGAGTTATGGCAAGCAATATGAATAAAAAAGTTGAAAGAATTGCCGCAACAAAGGATAAGCGTCCTTACGCAACGGCGAAATATTTAAGACTTTCTCCCTACAAGGTAAGGACGGTACTCGCCCTTATCCGCGGGAAGTCGGTTGAAGAGGCAGAGGCAATTCTTACCTACTGTAACAAGGGCGGCAGCGAAGAGGTTAAAAAAGTTCTTCTTTCCGCAGCAGCCAACGCAGAACACAATAACGGTATGGACAGGGGCGATTTAGTCGTCGCCGAAGCTTTTGCAGACGGCGGTCCCCACTTAAAGAGAATGCAGCCCGTATCCAAGGGACGCGGACATGCGATTTTGAAGAGAACGAGCCACGTCACCGTAATACTCGACGCGAAGAAGGTATAAGGAGAAGATATATGGGACAAAAAGTTAATCCTCACGGTTTAAGGGTCGGCGTTATCAAGCCCTGGGATACCCAGTGGTACGCAGACAAGAAAACGTTCGGTGCAAACCTTAAAGAAGACAACGAAATCCGTACCTTTATAAAGAAGAAGTATTACGATGCTGCTATAAGCAAAATTACCATCGTAAGGGCGGCAAACAAAGTCGAAGTCGGCATTTATACAGGCCGTCCCGGCGTGCTTATCGGTAAAGCGGGTTCCGAAATCGAAGTAATTAAGAAGGACCTTTCAAAGCTTACGAAAGGCAAGGCAATTATAATAAACGTCAGAAAGGTTGAAAAAATCGACCAGGACGCTCAGCTTGTTGCGGAAGCGGTTGCTTCCCAGCTTGAAAAGCGTGTATCTTACAGAAGGGCTGTAAAACAGCAGATTTCAAAAGTTTCCAAGACGGGCGTCAAGGGCGTTAAAATTACCGTCGGCGGCAGACTTGACGGAAGAGAAATCGCAGGCAGCGAAAGCTATCACGACGGTTCAATTCCCCTTCAAACGATACGTGCTGACATTGATTACGGCTTTGCGGAAGCTCATACCACTTTCGGCGTATTGGGCATTAAGTGCTGGATTTATAAGGGCGAAGTCCTTTCCGGTGCCAAGAAGCTGATAATCTCGGACGGAGGCGAAGAATAATATGTTAATCCCTAAGAGAGTTAAAAGAAGAAGACAGCACCGCGGCAGAATGAAGGGTACTGCGCAGAAGGGCAACAAGATTGCTTACGGCGAGTACGGACTTGTAGCCGAAGAGTGCGCGTGGATAACTTCAAACCAGATAGAGGCTGCCCGTATCGCGATGACAAGATTCATCAAGCGTGGCGGTAAGGTATGGATAGATATATTCCCCCACAAGCCCATCACAAAGAAGCCCGCTGAAACCCGTATGGGTTCAGGTAAAGGCTCGGTTGAATACTGGGTAGCGGTTGTTAAACCCGGCAGAGTAATGTTTGAAATGGCGGGGGTACCCGAAGATATTGCAAGGGAAGCAATGCGCCTTGCAAGTCACAAGCTTCCTATCAAGTGCAAGTTTGTAAAGAAAGAAGCAGAAGGCGGTGAAGCTAATGAAGGCTAAAGAAATTGTTAATTTAAGCGACGAAGAACTCGACAAAAAGCTCAAAGAGCTTAAAACTGAGCTTTTCAATCTTCGCTTCCGCCACGCAAGCGGTCAGCTTGAAAATCCCCTGTCGATAAACCTCGTTAAAAAGGATATCGCACGCGTGAACACGGTAATCCGTGCAAGGCAGTTAAAGGCGTAAGGAGGCACAAAGATGGAAGAAAGAAATCTTCGTAAAGAGAGAGTGGGTATCGTAGTTTCCGACAAAATGGACAAAACGGTAGTCGTTGCCGTCCGCGAAAACCGCAAGCACCCCCTCTATAAAAAGACGATAACGAGAACGACCCGTTTCAAGGCGCACGACGAAAACAACGAGTGCGGCGAGGGCGATACGGTCAGAATAGTGGAAACGCGCAAGCTGTCCAAGGATAAGAACTGGCGCGTGGCTGAGATAGTCGAAAAAGCAAAATAATTCAAAACTCATATATACTTCGCAATACGGCGTTGCGTTCCGTGTTTCCTCGGTCACATACTTCGGTGTATGCTCCCTCGGAAATACTCGCGCGCCTTGTCTTGCTCGTATCTCTGAGTTTTAGGATATCAGACAAAAATTAGGTATGATTGCAGGCTCTTGCGCTCAAAGGAGAGCGGGGTTCTCAGCTTCGTTTATATGGGCGCGGCGCAATCCTCTGCAAATAACAACAAAGTTGTAAGTTCAAAAATAGGAGAGTTTTTATGATACAACCTCAGACAAGGCTCAAAGCCGCAGACAACAGCGGCGCAAAAGAGCTTATGTGTATAAAGGTGCTTGGCGGTTCTTTCAGAAAGACCGCAAACATCGGCGACGTTATCGTATGTTCTGTCAAAACTGCTAACCCCGGCGGCGCAGTTAAGAAGGGCGAAGTAGTAAAAGCGGTAATCGTGCGCACTTCAAAAGGCATCAGACGCGACGACGGCACGTATATCAGATTCGACGACAACGCCGCAGTCATAATAGGCAATAACCAGGAACCGCGCGGTACGCGTATCTTTGGACCGATTGCAAGAGAATTGAGAGAAAAGAATTATATGAAGATTATATCTCTCGCACCCGAAGTTCTTTAAGGAGAAAAAGCTATGAACGTAAAATTGAATGATAATGTAGTAGTTATCACCGGTAAGTATGCGGGCAAGCAGGGCAAGGTAGTTGCAACTTCTCCCAAGAACGGTACGGTAACAGTCGAAGGCGTAAACCTTCACAAAAAGGCAAAGAAAGCAAGAAAGGCAAACGAGGTTTCCAAAATTATCGAAATAGAAGCACCTATCGACGTTTCAAACGTAATGGTGGTTTGTTCTTCGTGCAGCAAGGCTATCCGCGTTAAGTACAACGTGGAAGGCAAAATCAAGCACAGGGTTTGTCCCAAGTGCGGTGCGGTACTCGATAAGGCGTTTGCAAAAGCGGCAAAAGCCGCCAAGAAAGAAGAAGCTCCTAAAAAGCGTGTAAGAAAACGCGCTAAGAAGGAGGAAGCCGAAACCGCTGAAAGCGGCAATACGGCTGAGTAAGGAGGGGCGTTATGGCAGAGAAAGTTTACAAATCGAGAGTAGTAGAAAATTACGAAAAGCAAGTCGTCCCCGCACTTACAAGTAAATTCGGTTATAAAAACCCGATGCAGGTTCCCAAACTTGTAAAAATAGTTATCAGCTCGGGTTTAGGCGACATAAAGGATAATGCGAAGTCCATCCAGATGGCGCAGAACGAAATCAAGATTATTACGGGACAGCAGCCCGTGCTTTGCAAGGCGAAGAAATCAGTCGCAAACTTCAAAGTGCGCGAAGGAATGCCCATAGGTATCAAGGTTACGCTCCGCGGTCAGATGATGTACAACTTCTACGACAAGTTCGTATCCATCGCGCTTCCCCGCGTTCGCGACTTCCGCGGCGTTCCCGCAGACAGCTTCGACGGCAAGGGAAATTACTGTATGGGCGTTAAGGAACAGCTTATCTTCCCCGAAATCCAGTACGACCAGGTTGAGAAGATAAGAGGTATGGACATCTGCTTCGTTACCACCGCAAAGACGGATGAAGAAGCCAGAGAGCTTTTAAGGGCAATGGGTATGCCCTTCAAGAAGTAAGGAGAATATTTATGGCAAAGAAAGCAATGATAAATAAGCAGCAAAAGCCTGCTAAATACTCCACGAGAGCATATACGAGATGTTCTATATGCGGAAGACCCCACGCGGTTCTCAGAAAGTACGGAGTTTGCCGTATCTGTTTCAGAAACCTTGCTTACAAGGGACAAATTCCCGGCGTTAAAAAATCGAGTTGGTAAGAGGGAGGTAAGAAGTTATGACAGATCCTATAGCAGATATGCTCACTCGCATCAGGAATGCGATAATGGTTAATAAAGACACGGTTGAGATTCCCTCATCCAATATGAAGAAAGCTATCGCCGACATTTTGCTTAAAGAAGGATATATTTCCGATGTTAAGCTTATCGAGGACGGCTACAACGGCAAACTTTCAATCACGCTTAAATACACGGGTAAAAGACGTTCGGTTATAAACGGACTTAAAAGAGTATCAAAACCCGGTCTTCGTACTTATGCCGACGTAGAAAATATGCCTAAGGTTTTAGACGGTCTCGGAATTGCGATACTTTCCACTAACAAAGGTATATTAACAGACAGGCAGGCAAAGGCCGCAAACGTTGGCGGCGAAGTGCTTTGCTACGTCTGGTAAGGAGGTAATTTAGATATGTCAAGAATAGGTAAATTACCCGTAGCAATTCCCGCAGGCGTTACCGTAACTTTTGAAAACGGACTTATTACCGTAAAGGGTGCAAAGGGTACGCTCACACAGGAAGTTGTGGGAGATATCGATATTAAGGTAGAGGGTACCGAAGCCCACGTACTCAACGTAGGCAACACGGCAGACTCCAACGCAAAACACGGACTGTACCGCGCACTTCTGCACAATATGGTCGTAGGCGTTACCGAAGGCTATAAAAAGACGCTTAAAGTTAACGGCGTAGGCTGGAAGGTCGCAAAACAGGGCAGCAAAGTCGTACTCAACGTAGGCTTTTCGCACCCCGTAGACTTTGCAGAACCCGCAGGCGTTAAGCTTGAATGCCCCAGCGCGAATGAAATCGTCGTTTCAGGCATCGATAAAACGCTTGTAGGACAGACGGCGGCAAACATCCGCAAAATAAGAATCCCCGAACCTTACCACGGCTACGGCATCGCTTACAGCGACGAAGTAATCGAGCGCAAGGAAGGCAAGACGGGAGGCAAGGGCAAGAAGTAATTTCGGCTTATCATTTATCACACAATACGGCGTCGTGCTTACATTTTGTTTGGGCTTTGTACTTTTATGCATACGCCCTCGACAAAGCCGCGCGCCCCTTGTCCTGTGTGCGACTGATAACCCGAAGGGTTGTCCTAAGGAGAATTATTATGATTAAGAAAATAGATAAAAACAAGGAAAGGCAGCGTCGCCACGACAGAGTAAGAAAAAAGGTGTCGGGAACGGCGGAGGCTCCCCGTTTAAACGTTTACAGAAGTCTTAACCACATCTACGTCCAGATAATCGACGACACAAAGGGTATAACCATTTGCTCGGCTTCGACAATGGAAAAGGACGTAAAGGCTGAAATCAAGGATATGACCAAGACGGAAGCAGCTAAGGTTGTAGGCAAAAAGGCGGCTGAAAAAGCACTTGCAAAGGGTGTCAAGGAAGTCGTGTTCGACAGGGGCGGCTACCTTTACACGGGTCGTGTTCAGGCGGTAGCGGACGGCGCAAGAGAAGCCGGACTTAATTTCTAAGGAGCTTATTATGGAAGAAAAGAAAGAAAGACCTGCAAGAAGAGATCAAAGAAGAAGGCAGGAAGACGACGGCTTAATCAAAAAACTCATTCAGGTTAACAGGGTAACCAAAACCGTAAAGGGCGGCAGGAATATGCGCTTTGCTGCGCTTGTTGTCGTCGGCGACGGAAAGGGTTCCGTAGGTTACGGTATGGGTAAATCCAAGGAAGTTCCCGAAGCTATCGAAAAGGCAACCGCGCAAGCTAAAAAGAATATGCGTGCGGTAAGCCTTAAAGGCACGTCTATCCCCCACACCGTAACGGGTGTGTTCGGCAGAGGTTCCGTACTTATGATGCCTGCGTCGGAAGGTACCGGCGTTATCGCAGGCGGTCCCGTCCGTGCGGTAATGGAAGCGGCAGGCGTTAAGGACGTAAGAACAAAGTCCCACGGCACTTCCAACCCCATCAACTGCGTTAAGGCGGCTGTATACGGCTTGTACGAGCTTATGTCGCCCGAAGACGTGGCACAGGCACGCGGCAAAGCCGTGGAAGAATTAACGGTGTAACGGAGGCAGGTTATGATAAAGGTAACGTTAGTAAAAAGTGCTTCCAACGAAACCAAAACGGTAAAAGCTACCGTCGAGGCGTTGGGGCTTAAAAAGATAGGAAGTACCAAAACCTTTGAAGAAACTCCCGCCGTTATGGGACAGATTAAAAAGGTAGGATACCTTCTTAAAACAGAAAAGGCAGGAGAGTAATTATGAGAATAGATACATTATCGCCCGCAGAGGGCTCAACCTCCCGCGTAAAAAGACTCGGCAGAGGTATAGGTTCGGGTCACGGCAAGACCTCTTGTAAAGGTCATAAAGGACAGTGGGCAAGGTCAGGCGGCGGCGTCCGTCCCGGTTTTGAAGGCGGTCAGATGCCCCTTGCAAGACGCGTTCCCAAGCGCGGATTCCACAACAAATGGGCTACGGATTATACAATCGTTAATTTAACCCAGCTTGGTAAGCTTCCCCAGGGTACGGTCGTTGATTTTAACTACGTTTCCGAACATAATCTTGCCAAAGAGGTTAAAAATTCGGCAGGTTTAAAGGTTCTCGGTACGGGCGAGCTTACGGTTGCTCTTACCGTAAAGGCTGCTAAATTTTCCGAAAGTGCCAAGGCTGCTATTGAAAAAGCAGGCGGCACGTGTGAAATCTGCTAATATACTTCGTAATACGGCGTTGAACTCCGCTTTACATCAGGTCGCTTACGCTTAGTAAGCTCCCTGCGTAAATGCTCGTTCGCCTTGTCTTACTCGTATCTTAACAGATTTACCGACTCCTAAATGAGAGGTATGATATGTTTGAAACAATAAAAAATTGTTTTAAGGTAAAGGAAATAAGAAAGAAGATTTGGATAACACTTGCTTTTTTACTTATTTTCAGACTCGGCTGTTATATTCCCGTACCGGGAATTACCGTTTCCACTTTTAAAGCGGAAATAGAAGGAAACAGCTTCCTTGGAATATTATCAAGTATCACGGGCGGATCGCTTGCAAATGCAACGCTGTTCGCACTCGGTATAAGTCCTTACATCAACGCGTCGATTATCGTACAGCTTTTAACCGTAGGTATTCCCGCGCTTGAACGCCTTTCAAAACAGGGCGAGGACGGAAGAAAGAAAATTGCGCAGATAACCAGATACATTACCATAGTTCTTGCAATTGCGCAGGCGGTCGGTATCGTCGTTAACTTCGGCGTCCAGAGCGACTCTATCAAACTCGCGCTGTTCGGCGGCGGAGCGGTGGGCGTAATCAGCGACACTGGCGCAAAAGTACTTGCGGGCTTTTTCCTTACTGCGGTTTATACCGCCGGTGCGATGATAGTTATGTGGTTAGGCGAAAGAATTACCGAATACGGAATTTCCAACGGTATTTCGCTTATAATCTTCGTCGGTATCATTTCGACGGCAGGACTTATTATTCTTGAAAAGTTCCTCGGCGTATTCGGAATAGGCGATTACGCAAACGGCGGATTAGGCAACCTTTGGGAGCTTGCGGGCTTTGCGATACTTACCGTACTCGAATTTACGGCAATCGTCGCGGTTGACCTTTCCGAACGAAGGATACCCGTTCAGTATGCCAAGCAAGTCAAGGGCAGAAGAATGTACGGCGGTCAGTCGTCGGTTATTCCCATCAGAATTTCAGGTTCGGGCGTTATGCCTTTAATCTTCGCGTTCGCAATCATTTCCTTCCCCGGTATGATTATAAGCCTTACGGGTTCCGAAAGTGCGAATGCGGGACTTACCGAATGGTTCTCTGGGTCTTCGCCCCACTGGTACGTACAGCTTTATTATATGCTCGCGCTTTGCTTGCTTATATTTGCGTTCTCATTCTTCTACCAGTCGATGCAGTTCAATCCCGAAGACGTATCAAAGACTATCCAACAGAACGGCGGCTTCATTCAGGGAATCAGACCGGGCAGACCCACTGCGGACTACCTTAAAAAGATTTCCAACAGAATTACCCTGTTCGGTGCTATATATTTATCATTAGTTGCGTTTGTGCCTTCGATTATTTCGATGATAGTGACAAGTCTTAACCTCGGCACGGATACGGCGTTGTTGTCGGTATTCTCCACAACGGGTATTCTAATCGTCGTTTCGGTTGCGCTTGAACTTGATAAACAGTTACAGTCGCAGCTTATGATGAAAAATTATAAGGGCTTCTTAAAATAATTAACCTTTCGGTTGTTTAATACGCATTATATTCAACATTTGATAAAATCAAATATTCAACTTTAAATTATAGGGACAAATTATGAAGATTATACTTCTCGGCGCACCCGGTGCGGGAAAGGGAACACAGGCTACTAAAATAGCTGAAAAATACGGTCTTATCCATATTTCAACGGGCGACATCTTCCGTGCGAATATAAAGGGCGGTACCGAAATAGGCAAACTTGCAAAATCGTATATCGATGCGGGCAAGCTCGTTCCCGACTCGGTTACCTGTGAAATCGTAAAGGACAGACTTTCAAAGCAGGACGTAATAGGCGGATACCTTCTTGACGGTTTTCCCCGCAGCCTTTATCAGGCGGAAGAGCTTTCCAAGTTTGCGGACGTTGACCTTTGCCTCAATTTAGAGGTAGACCCCGCACTTATTATGGACAGAATCTGCGGCAGACGCGTCTGCGCTTGCGGAGAAAGCTATCACGTTTCAACCTTAAACGGTTCGACTACCTGTGCAAAGTGCGGCGGCGAGCTGTATCAGCGCGACGACGACAATCCCGAAACGGTCAAGGCAAGGCTTGGTACGTACAATGTTATGACGGCTCCGCTTATTGCTTACTATTCGGCGCAGAACAAGCTTGCGACGGTGGTATGCGGAACGAAGACTCCCGACGAAGTTTTTGAAGACGTTTGCAAGGTTTTGGATAGCTTCCAAAAATGATAACGGTAAAAAACGAACAAGAAATAGAACTGATGCGCGAAAGCTGCCGTATCGTCAAGGAAACGCTTGATTTCGTAGGCAAGAATATCCGTGCGGGTATGACCACAAAGGAAGTGGACGAACTCGTTTACAGATATATAACATCCTGCGGAGCATATCCTTCCGAACTCGGCTACGACGGATATCCGGCAAGCTCGTGCGTGTCGGTAAACGAAGTAGTCGTCCACGGCATACCGTCCGACAGGGTCATACTTGACGGCGACATAGTAAGCGTGGACATTACTGCGGAAAAGAACGGTTTCCACGGCGACGCTTGCCGCACGTATTTAATCGGCAACGTTCCCGAAGATAAAAAAAGACTTGTAAAGGTTACCGAAGAGTGCTTTTTCAAGGCGATTGAAGGCTTACAGGCGGGAACTCCGCTGTACGATATAGGCTACAAGGTTCAAACCTATGCCGAGGCAAACGGATACGGAGTTGTTCGTGCGCTTACCGGACACGGCATCGGCAGACAAATGCACGAAGACCCGTCCGTTCCGAATTACGGCAAAAAGGGAACGGGTATGAGGCTGAAAGCGGGAATGACCATATGTATCGAGCCTATGATTAATATGGGTACTTACAAGGTTAATTTAAACCATGCCGACGGCTGGACGGTAACTACGGCGGACGGAAAGCCCGCCGCCCACTACGAAAACACCGTGCTTATAAAGGAAGACGGAGTGGAGATATTGACCTTATAAAGGAATATTATGAAAGTCAAGCAACCTGTCATAGGCGGAATTTGCCAAAGTACGCAGGGCAGAGATAAAGACAGATTTTATATTATTAAAATAATTTATCCAGACGGTGCGGTCGGCTTGGTAGACGGCAACTTCAAAAAGCTTGCCGACCCAAAGCGCAAAAACCTCAAACATTTGCGGCTTCTGCCCGAAAAAGCGGATGCAATAGCCGAAAAATTGGCGGACGGCAGACAGGTTTTCGATACCGAAGTCTATTCGGCTTTGAAAATTTATAACAATCCCCCGCAGGGAGCGTAGCCGCGCAAAAGTCGGCGCACGGCTTGCGCTTGAATATTTTCAAGTGCGACTAACCGGTATGCTATAAAATATAAAAGCCGAAGCGGCAAGGTTTATAACCGTAAAACCGTTTTAAGGCAAAACAACCCACGGCAAAGATGTAGAATGCTTTGCGTGAACTCAGGAGCTTTATGTCTAAAAACGACGTTATTGAAGCGGAAGGCAAGGTTATAGAATGCCTGCCCAACGCAAACTTCAAAGTCAAGCTGTCAAACGGCTACGTTATTACCGCTTATATATCGGGTAAGCTACGTATGAACTATATCCGTATTATAGAAGGCGATAACGTAAAGCTTGAAATGAGTCCTTACGATTTGACAAAAGGACGCATTGTCTGGCGCAGTAAAAACTAATTTAAAACGCGTAATATGCGCCGCAATGCTTTGTTGCGTTCCGTGTTTGTTCGGTTACATACTTTTTTGTATGCGCCTTCACAAATACTTGCGCGGCTCGCTTTTCCCGCATCTCCGCATTTTGACCTTTAATTGTGAAATAAAGGTAAGAACGCAGCCGAAACGGATTTCGGCGGTCAGCGTTTTTGCCGTCAAATAAAAATAAAATTATTAATTATTTACGCCGGGAAAAACGCAAGGCGGAATTAATTTCCACCGATAACGTTTTCACGACAATAAATCACGGCAAAGATTTTGCAACGCAAAAGATTTGCGTGAAAGGAGATTATTATGAAAGTAAGACCTTCAGTAAAGCCTATGTGCGATAAATGCAAAGTAATTAAAAGAAACGGTAAAGTTATGGTTATTTGTTCAAAGAACAAGAGCCATAAGCAAAGACAAGGTTAAATTTTTACTTTGTGAATGTTAATTACCCTGCGGGTGTGAAATATTGACTTTGTCAATGTTAAATGCCCTACGGGCGTTAAATGCGCCTACGGTGTGTTAAATACAACGCAAGCGTTGTGTTAAGGTAAAAATTATATAATATGACCTCAACATTTTGCGTAAGCAAAATATTTCACATCTGCAAAGCAGATATTTAACATACGAATTATATATTAACATTTTACGCAGTTAAATATTTAACGTTGTTTAAAATAAAAAAATATCCAAACACGCTTTCCGCCTCATTCCGAATTTCGGGCGGCAGGCTTGTTTCGGTTAACATACAAAAAACATACTTAAATTTTAAAAGGAGAAATTAAATCGTATGGCACGTATTGCCGGTGTAGATTTACCCAGAGAAAAGAGGATAGAAATAGGACTTACCTACATCTACGGAATCGGTTTAAAGACGTCCCAGAAAATTCTTGCGGACACGGGCATTGACCCCGATACGCGAGTTAAGGATCTGGACGAACAGACCGTATCCAAGCTGAGAGAATATATCGACCATAATTACAGGGTCGAAGGCGAACTCAGAAGTGAAGTTTCGCTCAACATCAAAAGACTTATGGAAATAGGATGCTATCGCGGCATCCGTCACAGAAAGGGTCTGCCCGTCCGCGGACAGTCCACTAAAACCAACGCAAGGACGAGGAAAGGTCCCCGCCGCACGGTGGCTAAGAAGAAGGGAGCAAAGTAAGGAGGTAAGGTATGGCATCAGCTAATAATAAAAAGCAAACCGTTTCAAGAAAACGCAGAGAGCTTAAAAAGGTTGACAAAGGTCAGGTACACATTCAGTCCACCTTCAACAACACGCTCGTTACCGTTACCGATTTACAGGGCAACGTAATTTCCTGGTCCAGCGCAGGCAGCCTTAACTTCAAGGGTTCGAGAAAGGGTACCCCTTTCGCAGCGCAGATGGCAACCGAAACCGCAGTTAAAGCGGCAAAGGAACACGGACTTCGTTCGGCAGAAGTTTACGTAAAGGGTCCCGGTGCAGGCAGAGAGTCGGCTATAAGGGCTATCGGCGCGTGCGACGTTGAAATCACGTTGATTTCCGACGTTTCGCCCATTCCCCACAACGGATGCAGACCGCCTAAGCGTCGCAGAGTATAATCGGAGGTAGAAAATAAATATGGCAACTTACAGAGAAGCAAAATGCCGTCTTTGCAGAAGAGAAGGCGGAAAACTGTTTTTAAAGGGCGATAAATGCTATACGGGAAAATGCCCGTTTGAAAAGAGACCCACTCCTCCCGGACAGCACGGCGCAGGCAGAAAAAAGGTTTCCGAATACGGACAGCAGCTCCGTGAAAAACAGAAGGTTAAGCGTATTTACGGCGTTCAGGAAGGTCAGTTCCGCGCATATTACGAAAAAGCAGACAGAATGAAAGGCATTACCGGTGAAAATATGCTCTCACTTCTGGAACGCAGACTTGATAACGTAATTTTCCGTATGGGTATCGGCGCAAGCCGTTCACAGGCAAGACAGCTTGTAAATCACGGTCATTTCCTCGTAAACGGCAGAAAGGTCAATATCCCTTCATACATCATCAAGGTCGGCGACGTAATTACCGTTAAGGAAAGCAAAACCTCGAATAAATATTTTGAAGCGATTAAAGCTATGAAAGTAGGCACAATGCCCAAATGGCTTGAGTTCAGCCCCGAAAAGTTAGAGGGTAAAATAATCGCGCTTCCCGCAAGAGATGATATCGACAGCCAGATTTCCGAACACATGATTGTCGAATTGTACTCCAAGTAATTAAATCAAATCAGGAGGTAGCAAAATGATCGAAATGGATATGCCCAAAATCGAAGTAGAGGAAAGCGACGACCAAGCTTATGCGAAGGTCGTAGTAGAACCGCTTGAAAAGGGCTTCGGTCTTACAATAGGCAACTGCCTTAGAAGAATACTGTTATCCGCACTCCCCGGAGCGGCGGCACAGGGCATAAGATTTCTTGACGGAACTGTCAAACACGAATTTTCGGCTGTCGCAGGCGTTAAAGAGGACGTAACGGAAATTATCCTCAATTTAAAAACGCTTGCAATCAAAACCAAGATTACCGACAAGGACTATGTAAAGGTCGTACACCTCTACAAGGAAGGACCTTGCGAAGTCAAGGCAAGCGATATTACCGAGGACGCCGAAATAGAAATAATAAATGGCGACCAGCATATATGTACCGTGGACGCGGGCGGCAAAATCGATATGGAAATAACCATAGGGCGCGGCAGAGGCTATAAGGGTGCAGACCATACCAGAACCGAGCTTATCGACTATATCCCCATCGATTCAATCTATACGCCCGTTAAAAAGGTCAACTATTCGGTTGAAAATACCCGCGTGGGTCAGAATACCGACTACGACAAGCTTACGCTTGAAGTATGGACAAACGGTGCGTTCAGCGCGAAGGAAATTGTTTCCCTTGCGGCGAAGATTATGCAGGATCACATTTCCCTGTTCGTAGACCTTTCCGATACCATTAAGGAAATGGATATTCTCGTCAAAAACGAGGACGACAAGCAACAGAAGATACTTGCTATGGCAATCGAGGAAATGGACTTATCCGTCCGTTCCTACAACTGCTTAAAGCGTGCAAACATACACACCGTAGAAGATTTAACGAGAAAGACCGAAGACGAAATGTTAAAGGTAAGAAACCTCGGCAGAAAGTCTTTGGACGAAGTTATTTTAAAGCTTCAGTCCTACGGTTTAACACTTGCTAACAAGGAGGATTAATAAAATGCCCGGTAAATTAGGAAAAACGGCAGAGCAAAGACAGGCAATGCTTCGCAACCAGGCGTCGGAACTTCTGTGGTATGGCAAAATTACCACTACCGAAGCAAGAGCGAAACAGCTTCAACCCTACGTTGAAAAAATTATAACCAAAGCGATTAAGGTTTACGATTTAAACGAGGAAACCAAAGTCGTTAAAACAGATAAAAAGGGTAAGGAAGTTACCACTACGTCGGTAAAAGACAGCCCTAAAAAGCTTGCGGCGCGCCGTGCGATTATGGCAAAGCTCCGCGACTTGCAGGAAATTAAAGCGTTCGACGAAAAGAAGTCTGACTTCAAAAAGAGAACGAAGGATATCCAGCATCCGCTTATGGAAAAGCTTTTCAACGAAATTGCTCCCAAATACGCTCAGCGCGCGGAAGAACTCGGACAGGGCGGCGGTTATACCCGCATCTATCTGTTAGGCACACGCCGCGGCGACGCAGCCGAAGAAGCAATAATAGAGCTTGTCTAATAAACGTTTCGTTTAATCGATGTATCTTAATTACTAAACAAGACACATACTAAACGCAAATCAAGCGTAAGCGTGTTGCTTAAAAATTAATAATTAAACTCTCGCTTGCAGACAAGCGAGAGTTTTTAATTTGATACTCCGCATCTTAGTCATACAATTAAACGGACAAAAATATTGCTAATATATTGACAATAGGCGCATAATGTGTTAAGATTATCGTAAGATAGAATTAGAAGGTGCATTATGAAAACGAATATGAATATTAAAGTAGACGTTGAAGTGCGTGACGAAGCAAAAATATTATTTGGTCAAATGGGCTTTGATATGACAACGGCAGTAAATATGTTTTTGCTTGCAGCTATCAGAGAAAAAGGTATTCCATTTCCTTTGACCACAGTTTCAAAGCAACTAAGCGAAGACGAGGCAATTGCAGTTTTGGCAAGCAGAATGAGAAAAGCCGAAGCGCAGGAACGTGCAGGACAAATGAGAAGTTTTGACGACTTCGTTTCGGAGATGAAATCGAAATATGGCAACAAGTAATTACAGAATTGTTATTCTGCCGCAAGCGGAAAATGACATTGAAGAAACGTTAAAATATATTGCCGAAAAACTGCATAATCAAACTGCGGCAATAAAGCTGCTTGAAAGTATTCAAAAAACTATTGAAAGCATATCACATTTTCCATATTCAAGACCGACTATAAAGAATGAGTCCGTTACACTTGGAGCAGAATACCGCCGAGCGGACATTGACAACTTTGTACTTATTTACAAGGCGGTTGCCGAAGTAAAAGAAGTTCGCATAATGGCGGCATTTTATGGATCGTCCGATGTTATCGCACGGATATTAAATAGAATTTGAAAATTAAATACAAAAATTTACGTTAACTTTGTCAAAAATTAAACTCTCGCTTGCAGCCAAGCGAGAGTTTTTTTAAAAATCAAAGTTTTCCAATTTAGGCTTCCCCTTGGGGAAGCTGTCTGCGTAAGCAGACTGATGAGGTTTATATATAAGTCATTTTTCCGCATTAAGTAACATTGCAATATCCTTTATTTGTTTTGCCGCCTGTTTTAAAATTCTTTTAAATTCTTCGCATTGCCGCGCTTGCTTTGCTTCGGCAAATTTCATCTTTTTACAGCTTGCATTACACGAAACATATTTTATTACCCCCCCCCTCAATATTGATATTGTATTTGCCTTATGCAAGGTTTTTGTAATTTCCTCAGATTATTTATTAGGCGTAGTAGATTAAAATTTTCATATAGATTATTGACATATTTTATAAACGTGTTATAATATATATATAGAAATAAAAAAGGAGATATAAAAATGGCAAGTAGAAAAGGCGATTATTTCGGTCTTAGTTACATAGTAAGCTTAATTCTGGCAATTATCCCCATCACTTCCTGGGTGCTTGGCTGGCTTACAAGATTTTCAGAGGGTAAAATTGTAGCAGGTATTCTTCGCTTACTCTTAGGCTGGAACATCATCTGGATTTGCGATATTATCTTCATGGTATTGCAGAAACGCATTTTACGTTTGCTTAACATTTAATGAAAAGCAAAAAACCTTCCGTTGATACGGAAGGTTTTTTCACATTTTAATTAGTCTTTTCACTTGATTAGCGAACAGTAAGTGTCTTAAATATTAATTAAGAGACATCGGTTAAGCGGAACGCTTACGCTTAGCTTGGCAAGTGATTAGTAAGTGTCTTGATTAAGTAATTAAGAGACATCGGTTAAGCGGAACGCTTATTTACGTCTGCGCACGATTTTACGGCGAACTACGGGTCTTTTTACCGTTGCGCCCGTAGCTTCGTTTAAATCAAGCCTATCGTACTCTTCGCCGTCCAGCGTCTTGAACACGAATTTACGGTTTTCGTATAGTATGTAACCGTGCGCCGTTCCGTCCTTGGGCAGTGAAACAGAACCGGGGTTAAGATGATAGTATTCGCCCACGGCGACGTTCAAAGGCACGTGAGTGTGACCCGTAACGTATACGCAGTCCTTGCCGAGCGGCGGAACGCTCTTGTGTCCGTGCGAAAGATAAATATTTACTCCGTCTGCGAATACCGCCGAATAATCGGACAGAATGGGGAAGGGCAGAACCATCTGGTCAACCTCGCTGTCGCAGTTTCCGCGCACGCACAAAATATTCTGCTTCACAGCGGAAAGCATTTCAGCCACTTCCTTGGGCGAATATTCCTCGGGCAGAGGATTTCTCGGTCCGTGGTACAGGATATCCCCCAAAAGCAATAGTTTGTCCGCATTTTCCCTGTTAAAAGCTTCAAGCATCAAACGGCAGTACTTTGCCGAGCCGTGTATATCCGACGCAATAAATAATTTCATAAACACCTCGTGGATATATTATATATGCGCGTTCGGGGTTTGTCAAGATACTAAGCTGCTTGAAATATACTTCGTATGTTAAATATTGCTCTGCAATGTTACAAAAAAGCCTTCCCCCATAACAAAGGGGGAAGGGTAGGGATGAGGGTTGTGTATGACTACTACATCAACGGTGCAAACAGCTTTAATATAAAGCGGTACGCTTTGCGGCAGGGCGAAAGCTTTTTATAAATCAGCGGGGACGAAAGGTGCAGGCATTCTTTAAAGTCGCATTCCGCCTGTTCGCACATTTCCCCCGAAAACGCAACCCCGCATTCGTAGTTCAGCCGCATAGAGCGGTAATCGAAGTTGTAACTGCCAATGTAAAGCCTGCCGTCGCAAACCATACTTTTTGCGTGCATAAACCCCGGCGTGTACTCGTAAAACTTTACCCCGTTTGCCGAAAGCGATAGGGAAGAGTCCTTTGAAAGCTCGAAAGCGTATTTTTTATCTGGTATATGCGGAATTATTATTTTCACATCGACCCCGCGCGTTGCGGCAAAGGACAGGGCGGAGCGCAGCTTTTCCCCAGCGCAGAAGTAAGGCGTAAAAATATGCACCCGCTCTTTTGCCGCCGATATAGCGGAAAGGTATGCGTCCTCGCAAAACCCTGCCCGTGTGGAGGGGCTGTCGTAGTAGGGCAGACAGCGGTGTTTTCCGCCGTCACGGATTTTTATTTTGCAGCCGCAGTGCCATACGGAAAGAAACATTCCCTCGAAAACGCGCGCCGCCTCGCCGTAAATTACCACGCCAGTATCTTTCCAATACCCGAACTTGCTTTTTACGTTCGCGTACTCGTCGGCTATGTTAATGCCGCCCGTAAACGCCGCTTTTCCGTCTATGGCGGCGATTTTTCTGTGGTCGCGGTAGTTCAGCCGAGAATAGGAAAAGGGGGTCAGGCGGTGGAATATTTTCACTTCCGCGCCAAGCTTTTTCAGCTTTTTTACGTCTTTTCTGCCTATTTTTAAGGCGGAACCTATACCGTCGACAATAATTTTTATCTCTGCGCCGTTGTCCTTTGCAACCTTTAATGCGGAAACAAGCCGCGAGAATATTTTACCGCGGCAGAATATGAAGTATTCGAGGTAAACGCGCTTTTTCGCCCTTTCGATTTCATTGAAAAGGCACGCGAAGTATTCCGCTCCGTCCTTGAAATAAGTTGCGTTGTCATAGCCGACGCCGCTCGTTCCGCAGTAACGGTAAGCGGCTTCCTCTTCGCCGTCAAGTGGTTGGGCGTCTTCGATTGTAAAGGTGCCGCATTCCCGCTTGCCTATCCTCGTAAAGGCGTAAATTACCGCGCCCGCCACGGGAAGTGCAATCAAAAACAGCGCGAGCGAACAGTTGAATTCGGGCGAACCGCCCCTGCTTACGATTGCCGTTACGGAAACGAGGGTTATAGCCCATATCACGGCAAAAGCAACGGCAACGGGCAAAAACGACGGGACGAATACGCATAAAAAAATAATTGCGGCACATTCAGCCGCAATTAATAATATATACAAAAAATTAATCGAAAAGATAAGTTTAGGTAAATTGCGCATACTAAGTATTTAACGGCGCGTCAGAAAATCATCTTCAAAACAGTCAATTTACCCTTGTTTGACGAGGCTATGCTTTCGCAACGCTCGGAAAGAACCTTGACGGGGTCGTAGTCGTTGATTATTTCTTTATCGAAGAAATCGATGTTGACCGCGCCGTGAAGGAGCATATTTATAACAGAGTCGGTATAGTTTGCCGCACTCGTAATTCCGAAAACGGTTAAGTCCTTTTCAAGGATATCGCGCGCGTCAACCGCACAGTGCAAAGACGTAAAACCGCTTAATATAAGCGACTTTTTCTTCCCGACTATGCGCGAAGGAAGCGATATCGGCAGTCTTGAACTTGCCGAATAAATAGCCGCGTCGCACAAATCCCCGCTGGTTGCGTCCATAACGTTATTAATAACGTCGTCGTCGGCAGGGAAAGCATAGTAAACGCCGCATTTTTTTACCTTTTCCAGGTTTCCCGGCGTATTGTCTATAACGATAGGTATGACCTTATGATATTGCAGAACCTGAGCGATGATATTGCCGAGGCAGTCGGCGCCGACTACCGCAACTCTCTGACCCGCAGACAGATTAAGTTTATCATAGATATTTTCGGCAATACCGACCATTTCTATACAAAGTGCCTGTAAGTTATCAACCGAATCGGGCAGGGGGGAAACATCCGTGTATTCGCACACGACAAAATCCCTTAAAAACCCGTCGAAATCTCTTCCCGCAATCTGAATTTCGTCGCAATTGTCGCGCTTGCCGCTCTTGCAGTTATAGCACATACCGCACGACTTTGCCGATTCGAGATATACGCGGTCGCCTTTTTTGACTCCGTAACACTGTTCGCCGACCTCGGTAATAAGACCTACGGCAAACCTGCCTATCGTCTTGGGGTATTGCGCGGTTACGTCGCCGTTAAAGAGCAGGGCGTCGAAATTGGAAATAAGGAGATGCGTAACCTTAACCTTGACCTGTGTAGGTGTAATTTCCACCGTTTCCAACGGCTCGTTTACAAGGTTGCGCACGCCTTTAAGAACCCAGTTATCCATATAACCCCATTATACGCTTTTCGCCCTCTTTTGGCAACTAAAAAAAGGTAAAAACCCCAAATCGCCAATTTTAGTGATTTTTTGAATTAGAAGTATAAAATCAATTGACTTAGGGTTTTGTTTTGTATATAATAGGTAAGTATTCAAAGATTATAAGCGAGGTGAAAAGTTATGAAGCCCGAAATACATCCCGATTATCACGAAGTGACGGTTGTATGCGCTTGCGGAGCTACGTTCAAAACCGGCACAACTAAAAAGGTTGATACGTTAAAGGTGGACATCTGCAATAAGTGCCATCCTTTCTTTACCGGTAAACAAAAGCTTGTTGATACAGGCGGCCGTGTAGACAAGTTTAAGAAAAGATACAATATCTAAGAATGTGGCTCCAATTTTATTGGAGCTATATTTGTTTTTATGGGTTTACGAAAGTTTTTGCAAATGCGCTAACCGATTTGTAACTTTCGGTTGCGCCGTTAATTATTCATTTAATGGCGTGTTTTCATTTTCAAAGCGTATATTAATTAAGAGTTATTATGTCAAAGAAAGATAAAAAGATAAAAAACCGCACAGGAATAGGCGGTCAGGCAGTCCTCGAAGGCGTTATGATGATGGGCAAGTCGAGTATGGCGACAGCCGTGCGCGACCCCGACGGGGAAATTCAGATTGAATCGAAAAGAATTTCCAAAAACAAGCACCTGTCAAGGGCGTCGAAAATACCGTTTATTCGCGGTACGATAAATCTTGTATTGTCACTTATACGCGGAACGAAAACGCTTATGCGTTCCGCTACGGTTGCGGCAGGCGTAGACGATGAAGAGGAAGGCGGCGGCAGGTTCCAAAGATGGCTTGCCGAAAAATTCAAAGTTGACGTAATGGATATCATTACAATAATTTCCGCAATCCTCGGCGTAGTGCTTGCGGTGGGAATTTTCGTATTTCTTCCGCGGTTTTTAGTGGGGCTTATCGGTAAAGCCGCGTCTGTCATAAACGAAAAGCACTGGGCGTATTACGTACTTTTGGGCGTATTTAAGCTGATTATATTTATTGCGTATCTCTCGCTTATACTTATAATGAAGGATATCCGCAGACTTTATATGTATCACGGTGCGGAACACAAGACAATAAACGCATACGAACACGGCGTAGAGCTTGTCCCCGAAAAAGTAAAGGAATGCTCGCGCATTCACGACAGGTGCGGCACGTCCTTCCTGTTTATAGTTCTTTTTATAAATATAGCGGTAATGTCGGTTGCGGGCTGGGCGGTATTTACTTACGTACCCGTAATAAAAGACGTTGAAAACAGCGTACTCAGATTTTTAATAAATATCGCGATAGAACTCGTGCTGCTGCCTGTAATTGCGGGCATAGCTTATGAAATTTTAAAATTTTTAGCTAAGTTCGACAACAAGTTCGTAGATATTTTCAAAGCCCCCGGCAAGCTTTTACAAAAGGTTTTAACCACGCGTGAACCCGACGAAGATATGATTGCCGTGGCAATTGCGGCATTTAACAAGGTGCTTGAAATGGAAGCGGACGAAACTGTTCCCGAAACGGAGTTTGTTACGGGCGGTATACTTTCAAAAATGTTATCCGCCACCAAGGAGCAGTTTTCAAAAAGCGGCGTTGACGAAAGCGACGCGGAGTGGATATATTCGTTGGTTCTGAATATAAAGAGGAGCGAGCTTTCAAAAGAGAGAATGGTTCAGCCCTCAGAAGCGAAGAGAATTAAGGAAATATCCGATAAACGGCTGACGGGCAGACCGCTATGGTATATAATGGGCGACACCGATTTTTACGGCTGTAAAATCAAGGTTGACGAGCGCGCCCTTATCCCCAGACCCGAAACCGAGCTGTTGGCTGAATATGCAGTAAAGTCGGTCGAGGACGGGTTTAAGGTACTCGATATGTGTACGGGTTCTGGCTGTATAGCAATTTCTATTGCCAAAAACTGCGCAAGCCGCGGTGTATCGGTAACGGGGGCGGACCTTTCGGACGCGGCGATAATGCTTGCGCGCGAAAACGCAAAGCTCAACGGCGTCAACGTTGACTTTATCCAAAGCGATATGTTTACCAACGTCCGCGGACGGTATAACTTAATAGTTTGCAACCCGCCCTATATAAAGAGTAGCGAAATACCCAAGCTTCAAAAAGAAGTGCGTGAGTTCGAGCCTAAAATAGCCTTGGACGGCGGCGCGGACGGACTTGACTTTTACCGTCTGCTTGCAAAGCGCGTAAGAAGCTATCTTGCCCGTGACGGGATTTTACTTCTCGAATGCGGCGAGGGGCAGACCGAAGAGATTTTAAAGCTGTTTGAAAAACGCGACTATGCTATGGTTATAAAGGATTTAAGCGGGGTAGACAGGTTTTTGAAAATAGCGTTTTAGTTCACAAAAATTTACTTCTATTCTGCGAAGTAAATTTTTCGTGATTTGAAAGACGTTGTCTTTCTTGTCGCAATCATAAAGGCAAACTTATTATATAATTTGCACAATAATAATCTGAAACTTTTTACAATAAGGTGTGCAAAGCGTCGCTATGCTCGCGTGCGACAATTCAATCTACTGCGCGAACGCAGTGAAGCTTTGCGCACTTTATTATTATTCAGATGATATGGCGCAAAGGTGCAGGTATGCACAAATTGGGTGCGCTGCGCAAAAGCGTGGTTTTGCTTGCGCCGTTGATAACTCAGATACATACGGAACGCATATGGAAAAAGAAAAATTTTTAATAAAACTTGAAGATATTTACAGACGTTACTGCGAGTTGTCGGAAAAATTGAGCGACCCCGCAGTAATTTCCGATACGGCGGAATGGACTAAGACGGCAAAGGACCAGGCTGAAATTGCCGAGCCTTCGCAAAAATACGAGGAATATCTTTCAATCGTAAAACAGTTGGGTCAGGCGCAGGACGCGGTTAAAACCGAAGCCGACCCCGAAATGAAGGAGCTGCTTGAAAGCGAAGTCGAAGACTGTTCCGAGAAAATCCGTACTATCAAGGAAGAGCTTAAAATTTTGCTCCTTCCCAAGGACAAAAACGACGACAGGAACTGTATAATGGAAATCCGCGGCGGCGCGGGCGGCGAGGAAGCCGCTCTGTTCGCATACGAATTGTACAGAATGTATTTGAATTATTGCGAGCATCACCGCTTAAAGGTCGAGGTTGTGGACATTAACGAAACCGAGCTTGGCGGCATTAAGGAAATCGTTTTAAATATATTCGGCAAAAACGCCTACAAACAGCTTAAATTTGAAAGCGGGGTACACCGCGTACAGCGCGTACCCGAAACCGAGTCGCAGGGACGCGTCCATACTTCGACGGCTACGGTAGCCGTTCTTCCCGAAGCGGAGGACGTCGAAGTCGAAATTAAGGACGAGGATATCCGCGTGGACGTTTACCGTTCTTCGGGCGCGGGCGGGCAAAAGGTCAACAAAACCGAAACCGCTATCCGTATCACGCATTTCCCCACGGGCATTGTGGTAACCTGCCAGGATGAAAGAAGCCAGCTTAAAAACAAGGACAAGGCGTTCAAAGTATTGCGTTCAAGGCTTTACGACTATTATAATTCTCAAAACCAGTCCGCATATGACGAACACCGCAAAAGCTTGGTCGGGCGCGGCGACAGAAGCGAGCGCATCCGCACCTACAATTTCCCCCAAGGGCGCGTAACCGACCACCGCATAGGACTTTCCCTTTATTCGCTCGATACCTTCATAATGGGGGATATCGAGGCTATGACAGAGGCGTTGGCTGTGGCGGAGCGCGAAGCACAGCTCGCAGGCGAGGAGTAAAACCGCGTATATGCGTCGCAATACTTCGTTTAATAATACTTGCTCGTATTTCGGCGGTTTTGGATTTGACGGAAGACGGAGTATTGACAATACGCATATTTTATAGTATAATAAATTTATGAAACGTAATCAGTCGTCGGAAGACTATTTGGAATGTATTTTGCTTTTATCGCGTGAAAACGAGTTCGTACACAGGGTGGACGTAGCGCGTAAAATAGGCGTATCCCAGCCCGCCGTGCAGAAGGCAATTAAAATTTTGCAGACGCAAGGTTTTGTGGAATGCGACGGTCTGCATATCTATCTTACCCCCGACGGGGAAAGCTATGCAAAGCGCGTCTACGAAAGGCATTGTACGATAACGCGTTTTTTACAGCATTTGGGCGTTAACAGTATAGACGCCTCTGCCGACGCGTGCGAAATGGAACACGTTTTATCTGACGCAACCTTTGAAGCAATTAAAAAATTTTTAGCGGGTAAAGATTAAACCGCTAATTTTTTAGCGAAAAAAGTTAATTTTGGTTAATTTTTAGTTGACAATGATAAAAGTAATGAATATAATAACTTATGTAAAATTAATTCAGGTTAATTTCAGGAGAAATTTATGCCTATACATATTGCGCCCGGAAATGTAGAACTAACGATAAGAAAAGTCGGTGCGGACGATAAAACCAAAAAGCATTTGCAGGAGCTTGGAATTTGCGAAGGAAGTAAAATAACCCTTCTCTCTTCAAGCGGCGGCAGCGTTATTGTAATTGTCAAAGAAGGCAGGCTTTGCCTTGACAGGACTTTGGCAGGTAAAATTTTAGTGGCGTAAAGCCGCTGAATTTTTTTGATAAAAACTAAACTACGGTTTATTTTATAAAGGAGAAAATATGTCTAAACTTTTAAGCGAATTTACCGTCGGCGAAAGCGGTAAAATAAAAGCGGTGACGGGAGAGGGTAAAATACGCAGAAGGCTCTTTGATATGGGCGTAACCCCGGGCGCGGAGCTTATTATGCGTAAAAAGGCACCGCTGGGCGACCCTATCGAAATAACTATCAGAGGATACGAGCTTACGCTGAGGAAATCGGAAGCGGCGTGTGTGGAAGTAGAAACCGGTTAATTAACTAAATAAATAAAAATAAACGTTGCCGCCGAAAATCACACTTTTCGGCAGGCAGACCCAATTTGCGCATACCTGCGCCTCGGCAGTTTGAATTTGTGCGATTATATAATAAGTTTGCACTTAAAATCGCACAAAGAAAGGCAGTGCCTTTCAAATCACGGAAATTGTCGCGCGCAGAATAGCGCGACAATTTCGTGAAGGAGAAATTATGAAGATTTTTGCATTGGCAGGCAACCCCAACTGCGGTAAAACAACGTTGTTCAACGCATTGACGGGCGCGACGGCGCACGTCGGCAACTGGCCCGGCGTTACCGTAGACAAGCGCGACGGCGTATATAAAGGGGGAAGCGAACCCGTAAACATCGTGGACCTTCCCGGTATATATTCGCTTTCGCCCTATACCCCCGAAGAGGTAATTTCCCGTAATTATATTCTGGACGAACACCCCGACGGCATAATAAATATAGTGGACGCAACCAATTTAGAGCGCAACCTGTATCTTACAACCCAACTGCTTGAAATCGACGTTCCCGTGATAGTCGCCCTAAATATGATGGACGAAGTGGAAAAGGCGGGCGACAAGATAGACGCAAAGGCACTCGAAAGCGTTCTCGGCGTACCCGTCGTGGAAATTTCCGCACTCAAATCAAAGGGCATCAAACAGCTTATGGACAGGGCTTTGGCAATGTCCGCCCAACGCAAGGGAACAACCGTTTTAAAGGGCGTGCTGGATAAACAGCTTGAAACGGCTTGCGCATATTATGAAGCGGACGAGGTAAAATCCCCCTTGTTCCACGCGGTCAAGCTGCTTGAAAGCGACGAAATCGAGCTTGAACGCAAGGGCGCGAAGGACGCGCTTGAAAAGGCGTCCTCAGGCGAGGATTTAGAGGCGGTAATTGCCGACGAAAGATATAAGTACATATCAACGAACCTTTCTTCGGTCAAGGTAAAAAAGGCTGATAAAGGCGTGCTTACAAAGTCGGATAAAATCGACCGCGTTCTGACGCACAGGGTATGGGCAATACCCATATTTATAGTAATATTGTTTTTTGTGTTCCACTTAACCTTTTCGGAAAACCTGTTGTTTTTAAACGGCTTTACCGAAGATATGGGCTGGATGCCCTCGCTTGTCGATTTGGGTCTTGCAACCGAAGAGGATGGGGCGAACAATTTCGGCGTCGAAATACTTGCAATTTTCTACGACGGAACGGTCTATTCCCCGGGCGTAATACTTACAAACTTTTTGAACTTATTCCTTGACCACATATCCGACGGCATAGTCACTCTTATGGAGAACGGCGGCGCGGCGGAATGGGCGACGGGGCTTGTAGGCGACGGTATTTTAGGCGGTATATTCGCAGTACTCGGCTTCCTTCCCCAGATACTTACACTGTTCCTGTTCTTCTCTATTTTGGAGGACACGGGTTATATGGCGCGTATCGCGTTCGTGCTGGACAGAATTTTCCGTCGTTTCGGGCTTTCGGGCAGGGCGTTTATGCCTATGATAATGGGCTTCGGCTGTTCCGTCCCCGCTGCGGTAAACACGCGTACCCTTGCGGACGAAAAGGAGCGGACGGCGACTATCCGCGTAATACCTTTCTTTTCGTGCGGAGCTAAGCTTCCCATACTTACGGCGGTTGCCGGCGGTATAGTCACGGCTTTCGGCGTGGGCAATGCCGACGTAATAACCTTCGGTATGTACGTTCTCGGCATATGCGCCGCAATAGTTTGCGTGCTTTTAATGCGCAACACCACGTTAAAGGGCGAAACCCCGCCCTTCATAATGGAGCTGCCCGCATACCATTTACCCCTGTTTAAAAACTTAATGATACACCTGTGGGATAAGACCAAACACTTCGTTAAAAAAGCGTTTACTATTATCTTCGCATCAACAATAATAATCTGGCTGTTCTCGCATTTAAGCTGGAACTGGCATTACCTTCCCGACGAGGGAATGCAGAACTCAATTCTTGCCTCAATCGGTATGCTTGTACAGCCGATATTCACGCCGCTGGGATTCGGTTCGCAGCTCGGACAGTTCGGCTGGGTATTCGCTGTTGCGGCAATTACGGGACTTATCGCAAAGGAAAACGTCATTGCTACCTTTACGACTCTCGCGCTTTGCATAGGCGCGTATGCGGGCAACGGCACGGAAGAAGGCATTGAAGAGCTTACGGGTTTAATTACCGTAATCACGGCAGACTCGGGTATTTCGCAGGGGCAGTTTATTGCCGCACTCATTGCGTTTATCGCGTTCAATATGACGACAATTCCCTGTTTTGCCGCGTGCGCTACCGCAAAAGCGGAGCTTCCCAAGGGACAGTTCAAGTGGACGCTTCTCTTCTGGCTTGCTGCAAGCTATATCGTAGGCGCAATTATTTACACGGTAGGAAGCTGGTGGTGGACGTTGTTCATCTGGGTTGCAGTCATCGCTGCGGTTACGGCTTTAATAGTACTAAGAAACTTAGGTAAATTCGATATAATTTCTATCTTCAAGCGGAGGAAGTCTTAAATGGGACCTGTTGATATCGCGGTAATAGTAATAGTCGGCGTTGCCGTAATAGGGGTTGCTGCTTACCTTATCTACCGTAAGGTTAAGCATAAAGGCGGTTGTGATTGCGGTTGCGGCTGCGAGGGCTGCACAATGTGCGACAAGTCGAAGAAAAGTAAATAAAAGTAATAAAACAGTAAATAAAGTCCGCACGCTTTAAGCGTGCGGACTTTATTGTCATATATTAGTGATTATTGTTTCTTGCGTTTGAGTATTACTATTACCGCCGCAACTGCCAAGCCGACAACTACCACTACGGAAACTACTGCTATTACTATTGCAACCGTGTTGTCTTTTTTATCTCCGCCGCCGATATCGCCGGGTGTTCCGACATTAGCTTCGTCATCGTCCTTTCCGTCATCGGGATCGGGATTAATAACGGGGCCGTCGTCGAAGTCGCCGGGTCTTGTAAATCCGGGACGTTCAACTGCGTCGAGAACGACTTTCAGGGGAGCGACGTATTCCAAACCTTTGTCCTCGAAACGTGCGGACGCTTCGTTGGAAATGTACTGAATATCAAGCTCGTTATTAGCTGTAAGTTCGTCGTAGGTTAAAGTAAGTTTGCCGTCTGCGCCGACTTTTGCGGAAATTTCCTTATCGTTGAGTTTAACGGAATAAATCTTATAGCCTGCGTCGGGGGAAATAGTGTAGGTGCAACTTTCGCCCGCTTTAAGCGTTTTTATTTCGCCGTCCTCTTTGCTCAGCTTGCCGCCTCTGCCGTCAATGCTTGCAACGATATTTTTTGTAGTAGCCTTATTTGCGTCAACCGCCGCTACCATATAGGGGGAGAAGCTGGTAACAGTTGCAATGATGCCCTGTTTGGTTACCACGCAGGGAACTTCTTCGATAATATATTCGTCGCCCTTAATGTGTTTACGGTGGAAGAGTTTGAATGTTACGCCCTCGTCGCCGGGACCGTATCCTTCGGGGAAGCCGAGCGCGATTTTAACGTAGCTGCCGTCGGGAATTTTGGGGTACTTGCCGCAAATTTGCAAGTTAATGTCGTAAGTTTCGCTTGCTTTTATATCTTTGGTATCGATGAGTTCATCGTTGCCGTCAATTCCGTCAAGCATTGCCTGTTCGGTCTTTTTATTGACTGTATCGACTACAAGCATCATCTGGCTTCTTTCCTGCTCGGAGAAGGTGCTGTTTCCTTCTTCATCCTGGAAATTCATTTCAGAAAGGTCTTCGTTGCTTACAAGCGTAGGCTGTGCGCAGCAGTTGACGTAAAGTCTGCCGTCGTAGTTGAAATATTTGGGGCAAGCGTTATAAAGTCTTCCGTAAGAAAAACTTACTGCACTGGGTAATTTGTCGGAAGTATAATTTTCAATCTTTATCTCGCCGTTTTCGTCATATACGATATTGCCTTTATCGTCGCGCACGGGACGTGTTCTCAATTCGCCCGAACCGATGTTGGTAAAAGTAAAGGTATAATGTTCCATATTATGCTCGTACATAAGGCTGGGGCAGAATTTGAAAGAGATTGTTCTGTCGCCGTCGAAATGCACAAGTTTGCCGTCTTCAAAAGGAACAAGTCTTGCATACTCCATTGTGTTCGTGCGGTGCTGCGTCGTAACGGAAATGCCTACTTCTTTATTCTCGTCAAGTATATGAAGTTTTTCCATATAGACGATGTTATAATTTATTGCATGCTTTTCCGCCATTAAAGGCTTCTCGCTGTTGCGGTCAAGCGTGTTGTCGTTTAAAATATTCTCCACCATTATGGAGGGAGTGGTTTTTTCGCCGTTTACGATAGGAGCCGGAACGTAAGTACCGTAGCATTCGTTTTGTATAATTTCGGTTGCCGCCGTCATTTTGTCGCCGGGTTCGTCCTTGTAGTCATAAGCGAAGTTAAACTTTAAGTGAACGTATCCGTCGGGAGCCCACGCAGGTTTATCGGGATGATAATCATCGGGGTTGTAGTCAATATCGGGAGCTTCGTCGAATACCGCGTACTGAACGTACAGGTTGGAAGCGTTACCGGGCATAGTAACCTGTGTGCCGTCGTCGTCGAGCGCGGGGAACACACCGTTCTGTACGAGGGGAACGAGAGCCTGCCATACCGTCCAGACAACTTTTTGGGTTTCTGCGTCTATTTTTGCATAGCGCACTGCAAGATACAAATTATCTTCTTCATAAAGTTTCGTAGCACCTTTACCGTTATAGCTTACCGTTTCTTTTGTAATATAAACGGGGTTTCCGTAGTTGTCCAACTCGCCGGAGGGGGATTCCTCGTAGTTAATGCTGTAAATAATACCGTTGGAAGCGGTCTTGCAGCCATAGTTGTATTTAGCGAGCTCGGGATAGACAAGTTCGTAACCGGAAGAAGATATAATGCCTTCCGCAATGTGTTCCTTGGAGAAAGAAGAACGGCCGACAAGCATATATTTGGTGTTGTTGTTACCCGTGCTGTTCCAGGTTGTATCTACCGCGTACCAGGCACCGCCGTCGCCTTCCGCGCGCGCCGCTCTCGCAGGTGTTTCGTCTTCAACGGGGTCTTCGAGCCATACGTAGTTCCAGGAATGCGCTTCGCCCTTTTCCGTATATTCGCCTTTGCTGTTTTTAGCTACCGAGTAGCCGCTTACCACAAGGGTGGGGATATTAAGTTTATCCATAACCGCTTTGTAACCGGTCGAATAGCCCGAGCAAACCGCTTTATGGGTAATAAGACTGCCGTATGCAGTGAATATCATAGAAGCGGTAGAAGTACCCGTTTGCTGGTATTCGTCGAGCGCGCCAAAGTCGTATTCGGTGTTTTCCGCAAAATATTTGTTTACGTATTTTGCCTGCACAACTTCTTTTGCCGTGCCGTAAAGCGCGTTTTCGGAAGCTTCAACGGCTTCCGCCGCTATTTTGTCAACTTCGGCATTGAACGCCGCAATAGCTTTGTCTACGTCCTCTTCGTTGGTAAAACCGTCGTCGCGGTAAATGTTCGCTTCGCGTCCGCAGTCTAAGTAAGCCTTGTAAACGCCGCCGCTCCGTCCTGCGCTTATAGTAAGTTTGTAGTAGTCGATGTAGAAAAGTTCGGGGTGGTCGGTCATGTAAGCGTCGCGTCCCGCGCTGTACGCTTTGGGGACCGTTACGTCGCCGTTTTCTACCCAGCCTTTGATTTGTTCGGAAGTGAGAATATTGTCAAGGGAATATTCCACTTTGCCGTCTTTGAAGTCGCCTGATTTGTTCATTTCGTCAAGCACTTGATAGAACTTTTTGGCAAGAGTGTATTCGTTGCCTTTTTCGTCCTTCAAAATGTTGTAAAAATAAGCCTTTGCGTCGGGAGCGTTTGACGTTTCTGCATTAGCCGCTTTTGAGAAATCGGTTGCAAGCATACTTGCGCCCGCAAAAAGCGAAATCGCGCAAACGGTGCTGAGACCTGCCACGGCTATACTTTTTTTAAGTGTTTTCATAAAACCTCCTATCGTTTATTTTGCTTTGCCGCACACGTGCATTATATAATATGTAATATGCGGCGAGCCGAACGATATGTATAGTTTATATTATATCAATCGCGATTTGTCAAGTGTTTTAACGTATTTTCTTTTTTAGTGCCTTTTGCTCATTTTTTGTTAAAATAGGCAGTTTTGCGTTTTTTAAGTACTTTTAACGCATTTATCGGTTTCAAATATTTGCAAATATATTGCCGTTCGGTTATAATTAATTGGAATAGTAAACTATTTTTAATACACGAAAGGAGAAATTGTCATATGATACAGGTTTCGGATAGAGTAAAGGCTATCGCGCCTTCGATGACGCTTGCTATTTCAGCCAAAGCTAACGAATTAAAAGCCGCGGGGGAAAAGGTTATAAACTTCGGCGTAGGCGAACCCGATTTCAACACCCCCGAGCATATTATACAGGCGGCAAAGGACGCGCTGGACGCGGGTTACACCAAGTACGTTGCGGCGGCAGGTCTGCCCAAACTTAAAAAAGCTATTGTTAAAAAACTGAAAATTGACAATAATCTTGAATACGAACCTTCGCAGATAATAATTTCAAACGGTGCAAAGCACTCTATTTTCAACGCGATATTCGCAACAATCAACCCCGGCGACGAAGTACTTATTCCCAAGCCGTACTGGCTGTCTTATCCCGAAGTGGTCAAAAGTTGCGGCGGCGTACCCGTTTACGTTATGGCGACCTACCGCCACGGCTACAAGGTTACAGCGGCGCAAATCGAAAATATGATTACGCCCAAAACCAAAATGCTTATTTTCAATAGTCCATGCAACCCCACGGGTGCGGTTTATACCGAAACCGAAATACGCAAAATCGCGGACGTTTGCGAAAGGTATCATTTAACAGTCCTTTCCGACGAAATTTACGAAAAGCTTATCTACGGCGGAGAAACGCACTTTTCAATTGCAAACTGTTCGCCCGCTATGAAGGAGCAGACGATAGTTATAAACGGCGTTTCAAAGTCATACGCGATGACGGGTTGGAGGCTTGGCTATCTCGCCTGCCCCGAAAACGTTGCAAAGGCAATTTCGTCTTTCCAAAGTCATTCCACTTCAAACGTAAATACTATGACGCAGTATGCGGCGATAGCCGCCCTCAACGGCGACCAGAAGCCTATGAACGAAATGGTAAAAGCATTCGGCAAACGCCGCAAGGTTATGCTTGACAAGCTTGAAAAAATGAAGAGTCTGGGTATCGACTACGTTAAACCCGACGGGGCGTTCTACGTAATGCTTTTGTGCGACAATCTTTACGGCAGCTTCCATCAGGATTCCCGCATACGCGGCAGTATGGACGTGGCGGATCTTCTTTTAACGCATAAAAAAGTCGCGGCAACCCCCGGCGTCTGCTTCGGCGACGACGACTGTCTGCGTCTTTCATACGCCCTTTCCGAAGAGGATATCTGCGAAGGTCTGGACAGAATTGCAGAGTTCGTGCGCGAATGCGAGGAAAAATTTTAAAAAATATTAAAAAAGGTATTGAAATTCTCTCCGTTTCTTGGTAGAATATAATAAACTAATTGTATTCATTAAAACAGGAGGACTTTTCAATGATAAAACTTATATACGGTGCCAAAGGCGAAGGCAAGACCAAACAGCTTATAGAGGCGGCAAACGGCGAAGCGCAGACGGCAAAGGGTTTAAGCGTTTTCATTACCGATACCAAGAGGTATATGTACGACCTTAAACGCGGCGTCCGCTTTATTGACGTTAAGGATTGGGCTATCGCCGGCGAAGACGCGCTTTGCGGGTTTATAAAGGGCGTTGCCGCTTGCAACAGCGATAATGAATATATATACATAGACGGCATTGCGCGCATTGCGGGCAAGGAGCTTAAAGACCTTGCAGGCATATTCTATATGCTTGAAAAAATTTCAAACGACAACGGAATAGTAATAACCATTACTTGTAGCTGCGCGAAGGAGGATTTACCCGATTTCGTAGCAAAATACGCATAATATCAATTCACGAAATTCTTTGCAGGACAAATAATTTCCGTGAGGTAAATGTTGTCGTAAATTTTCTTTACGGGCGAAATCAATCCGCCCTTGAAAATTTTCGGCATCATTTTTTTTGGAAAAATAAATTCACGGCAAAGATTTTGCGTCGTCTTAATTTATAATAAGAGGAATAAACAATGAAATTCATAAGCACGAGAGGCGGAGAAACGGTAACTGGCGCAAGGGCTATCGTACAGGGGCTTTCCGCAAACGGTGGGCTTTTCGTACCCGAAAAATTCCCTTCGGTGTCCAAGGCGGAGCTTGAAGAGATGCTGGGTATGAGCTATCCCGAACGCGCGACCAAAATTTTAATGAAGTACCTTGACGAATACGACGAAGAGGGGCTTTTGGCGGCGTGCGAAGCGGCATACGCGAAATTCGAGGGAATCGACCCCGCACCCGTAGTCCGTCTTGACGAGGGCGTGTACATATTGGAGCTTTTCCACGGTCCTACTTGCGCGTTTAAGGATATGGCATTGACCGTTCTGCCCTATCTGCTAAGAAAGGGCTGCGATATCTGCGGTATAAAAGAGCAAATTCTCGTGCTGGTTGCAACCTCAGGCGACACCGGCAAAGCCGCGCTCGAAGGCTTTAAGGACGCGGACGGCGTTAAAATAATGGTCTTTTACCCCAACGACGGCGTTTCTAAAATGCAGAAGCTGCAAATGTGTACGCAGGAAGGTAAAAACGTAAACGTCGTTGCCGTAAAGGGCAACTTCGACGACTGCCAGACCGCAGTAAAAGAAATTTTTTCAAGCGAAGAATACAATAAAATTCTTGCGGAACACAACGTTATGCTGTCATCCGCAAATTCTATAAATTTCGGCAGGCTCGCACCGCAGATTGCCTATTACTTTTCTGCTTATTTAGACCTTGTTTCGTCTAACCAGATTGAAAACGGCGAGGAAATAGACTTTACCGTTCCCACGGGCAATTTCGGCAACATCCTTGCGGCTTATTACGCAAAACAGATGGGGTTGCCTATACGCAGACTGCACTGCGCGTCCAATTTAAATAAGGTTCTTACCGACTTTTTACAGACGGGCGTTTACGATATTCACCGCGAATTTTATAAGACGACTTCGCCCTCGATGGATATTTTAATTTCTTCCAATCTCGAACGTCTTTTGTTTGAAATTTCTGGAAGAAAGCCAAAGCTTACCGCACAGCGTATGAACGATTTGAAAACTTCGGGTAAGTACTCGGTAACCGATGAGGAGAGGGAGAAAATAGCTTTGACCTTCGACGGCGGCTATGCCAACGAAGAGGACTGTGTTGAAGCTATGTACGACGTGTTTATAGATACGGGCTATACAATGGACACCCATACGGGCTGTGCAATGAAGGTTGCCGTGGACTGGTTTGAAAAGAACAAGAAGGACGAAACGAAGATGGTAATCGTTTCCACTGCAAACCCCTATAAGTTCCCGCAGGACGTTTTGTACGCGGTCACGGGTAACGACGTAAAGGACAGCTTCAAGGGCATTAAACGCCTTCACGCGGCAACCGCAATGGCGGTACCCAAGTCGCTTAAAGAGTTAAGGGACAAACCCGTCCGCTTTACAAAAACGGCGGACCGCAAAAAGCTCTTTGACGAAGTGCTTGAATTTATTAAAAAATAACAACATTAGCGTTAAGTTAAATCTTAACGTAGTGTTTAAAACGGATTGTCGGTAAATAATACGAACTGACTACCGCCCGCGCTTAGTTAAAAGCGCGGGCGGTTTGTGTAAGAAAGGTGTTAAAACCCGTTTAGTTTAGTGATTATGTGTTTACCGCCAAAATTTTCTTTGCATTTTAAATGCGGATATGTTATGATTAAGGAGTAAGAATATAGGTAAAATATGGAAGAAAGTAAAAAGACGCTGTATTCGGCTATTCAGCCGACTAATAATTTAACGATAGGCAACTATCTCGGCGCAATCAAAAACTGGGTCGCGCTTCAAAACGATTATAATTGCTTTTACGCAGTTGCGAATATGCACGCCATAACGGTGCGCCAGAACCCTGCCGAGCTTCGGCAGCGCACGCTTTCGCTTGCCGCGCTTTTCATTGCCTGCGGCGTAGACCCCGACAAGTGCGCGCTCTACGTTCAGTCCAACGTTTCCGCTCACGCGGAGCTTTGCTGGGTTTTGAATACTTTTACCCATGTCGGCGAAATGGAAAGAATGACCCAGTTTAAGGATAAGAGTTTAAAACACGCCGATAATATAAATATGGGGCTTATGGACTACCCGGTGCTTATGGCTGCCGATATTCTTTTATATCAGGCTTCGGTAGTACCTATCGGCAAAGACCAGACCCAACACCTTGAAATAGCGCGAGATATCGCACAGCGTTTCAACAACGCGTACACCCCCACGTTTACAGTACCGCAGGGAGTTTATTTAAAAGCCGCCGCCAACATCTGCGACCTTTTAAATCCCGCAAAAAAGATGTCAAAGTCGGCGGAAAACGCAAACGGATCCATTTTCCTTTCTGACGATAGGGATACAATAATTCGTAAATTCAAGCGTGCTGTAACCGACAGCGAAGCGTGCGTTAAATACGACCCCGAAAACAAACCGGGCGTAAGTAACCTGCTTTCGATATATTCAGTATTCACGGATAAAAGTATTGCGGAGGCGGAAGCGGAGTTCGCGGGTAAAGGTTACGGGGATTTTAAGCTTGCGGTAGGCGAAGCGGTTGCGGATAAGCTTGCACCCATCCAAGCCGAACAGGCAAAATTACTTGCAGATAAAAGCTATCTCGAAGGCGTGTTGAAGTCGGGCGCGGAGCGCGCGGCGCACACGGCGAACAAGACTGTGAATAAAGTTTACAAAAAAATAGGATTTTATCAATTATAATAAGATGCCGCAGAAAAGTAGCGAAAGGACTTTCGCGTTAAACTTTTCAAGGCAAATCATACAGCAGCAAATTTGAAAATAATTATGCTGAGAAAAAGGCAAAGCGAAATTAATTTTCGCTGTTAAGCCTTTTTGCGGCTAAATAATTTCACGGGAAAGATTTTGCGAAGCAAAAGATTTGCGTGAACTGGAAGTATTATGTTTGGCTACATTCAACCCGACACGCCGTACCTTTTTAAAAAGGACGAAAAACTTTATCAGGCATTATACTGCGGGCTTTGTAAAAGCATAGGTACGGGTTGCGGGCAGAGGGCGCGCACTGCGTTGACCTATGATATGGCGTTTATGTCCGCGCTTATTCATAATATAAAGCACGAGGACGTAAGTATAAAAAAGGCGAGGTGCGCGCTTCATCTCATCAGGCGCAGGCATATTGCCGCCGTAGACGATACCACCGTTTTAATAGGCTGTATTAACACCGTGCTTGCGTATTATAAGCTCTGCGACGATAAAGCGGACGGAGAAAGGCGGGGAATACTGCGTCACCTCTACAAAAAAGGTTTAAAACGCGCTTTAAAAAGGCATAAAAAAGCTGTGGAAATTATCGACGCCAATATGCAAAGACAGACCGAACTTGAAAAGTCGGGCTGTTCGGTCATAGATATGGCTTGCGAGCCTACCGCACAAATGATGCGGGAGCTGTCCGTTTACGCGCTGGGCAATTTTTCGACGCCGCAGACAGAGGCTTTATTCTACGATTTGGGCAAGTGGGTATACCTTGCCGACGCCTTGGACGACTACGACAAGGACGTGAAAAAGGGCAGGTATAACGTGCTTTACAATGCCTACGGATGCAAAACCAAGGCGGAAGCGGTGCAAAAAAACGAAGCCGAACTGACCTTTATTTTTGACAGTTTGTTTGCCGATATGCGGCAAAGGATAGCAAATATAAATTTTAAATTCAATCACGACTTAACCGACAATATTATATTGCGCGGCATACCTATAAAAACAAGGCAGCTTTTAAAAAACGGTTGCAAATGTAAGGAGTAGAATATGAATAAGAAAAATCTTGAAATTTTAGGACTTGGCGAGGGGGCAACCAAACAGGACGTTAAATCCGCTTACGAAACCCTTCGCGCAAAATACCTTGAAGAGAGGTTTATGGATGGCGAAGTAGGCAACAACGCCGCCAAGATGTTAAGCGTTATAGAACAGGCTTATAACGATTTGATGAACGAATTATCGGAAAATGCGGCTGCAGAGGATTCCGAAAGCTCGTTTTTAAAGGTTGAAGAACTTATTAAGTCGGGAGATATTCACGAAGCGCAGCGCGTGTTGGACAGCTTTAACGAACGCGGCGGAAGATGGCATTATCTTCAAAGCGTTGTGTTCTACCGCAAGAACTGGATAAACGAAAGCAAGAAACAGCTTGAAATTGCCATTCAGTTAGAGCCTGATAACGAAAAATATAAAGAAACGTATAAAAAACTTAACGACAAAATCAATTACGACGCGCAAAATTCGGCGGGCGGAAACCAGACCGTATACCAGGGTCAGACGGTAAATTCCGCCGATAACGACCAGATGGGCGGAAACTTCTGTGCTAACTGCATAGAGTGCTGCTATCTCAATTTGTGTATTAACTGTCTGTGCAACGCTTGCTGCCGTTAAGTTAACGAGGCTGCTTTGGGTAAGAAAAAATACTCGCATTCTTTTGAAATAGCGCTTTCCGCAATCTCCTGCGCAGTGGCGGTAATATGTCTGCTGCTCGGGTTTTGGAGCGACGTTCTGCTTGCCTCGGGGTATCTTTTCGGCATAATTGCCTTAATGGTTCCTCTTTCAAAGCAGTTTTATTGGGGCGGATTTCTCGCTTACGTAGGTACGGTAATACTTGCAATTATTATGGGTGCGGCGGTAAGGTTTTGGGATATCGTTCCCTTTATAATGTTTTTCGGTCTGCACCCCTTAATAAACGCGTTGCAGGTGCGCTTTAAAATAAACAGGTGGCTCGCGCTTGCAATCAAAACGGTTTGGTTCGACTTCACGCTTTGGGTTGCGTATATACTCATTTTTCACGGCGTGCTTGGCGGAGCGGACGCGGAAAATGCGTTTTACGCATTTATAAATAAGTACATCTATTATTTCATATTTATCGGCGGAACGGTAATTTTCTTCCCCTACGATTTCCTCATATTCAAATGTCAGGAAGCCGTTAATAAGCTTGTTTACCGAATTAGGAAATAGCCTGAATATCTGCCGTTTGGGATTAGGTTTAAATCATATAATGATGCAGAAGAATATTGAATACGAAGGACTCGTCGAAGGTCTTGGTACCGACGGCGAGGGAATAATTAAAATAGAAGGCACAACGGCGTTTGTGCCTTTTTGTCTTGTCGGGGAAAGGGTGCGTTTCAAAGCCCTTAAAGTCAAGGGCAATATAGCCTACGGCAAGCTTGTAAAGGTGTTAAACCCCGCATATTCGCGGGTCAATCCCGTTTGCCCCGTGTTCGGCAAGTGCGGCGGGTGCGATTTGCAGCATATGGATTATGCCGAACAGCTAAAATTCAAAAGGGACTCCGTGGCAACCGCTTTAAGCAAAATAGGCGGCATATATGCGCCCGTGAACGATACCGTTGCCTGTTCGACTGAGTATAATTACAGGAATAAACTCGCCCTGCCTTTGGGTGTGGACGAAAACGGCAAGACGGTAGTAGGGTTCTTTGCAAGGCACAGCCACAGAATAGTTGCGACTGATAGCTGTGCGATACAGGCAAAGTGGGCGAATATCGTATTCGACGCGGTATATGCCTTTGCGAATGAAAAAATAAACGCCTTTCTCCGCCATATAGTGGTGCGGGAAATACAGGGCAAGTTCATTTTCGCGCTCGTTGCCACGAAGAAAATCGACGCGGCTCCGCTTATACGCAACCTTGAAAAAAGCTTCAAAAACTTTACTTTCCTTTTAAATATAAATACATCGGATACAAATGTAATTTTCGGTAAAGAGTGGCATATATTGCACGGCGACGGCTTTTTCGGTGCGGAGGAGCAGGGTATTAAATACAGTGCCGGTGCAAATACCTTTTTACAGGTTAACGACGACGTGCGCGGAAAGCTTTACAACCGAGTATTGGAACAAGCGGACGGGGGCGACGTCGCGCTTGATTTGTACAGCGGCGGCGGCTTGCTTACGGCAATGCTCGCTAAAAAGTGTAAAGCGGCTTACGGAATAGAGGTTGTGGAAGAGGCTTCGCGTTGCGCGGACGGGCTGAAAGAGAAAAACGGTTTAGACGGAAAAATGTTCAATATCTGCGGAACGGTCGAGGACAATATAGACCGAGTGTTTGCATCGACCGCGGGCAGTCAGCGCGTCATCGTCTGCGACCCGCCGAGGAAGGGAATGGAGCGCAGCGTGGTTAAAGCAATCGCCAGTTCTAATGCGGACAAGGTGGTTTTGGTTTCGTGCAATCCCGCAACGCTTGCGCGCGATTTGGGGCTTTTGCTCGGCACGCTTACCGAAGTTGACGGTACGCTTGTAAAGACGGATAAAGCCGTTTCCGACTACGAGATAAAAAGCATAACCCCCTTCGATATGTTCCCCCAGACCAAGTGGTGCGAGACGTTGGTTGTTCTTTCCCACAAAAAGCCCGACGGACATATCAACATAAAAGTTGAGTTCGGAGAAGAGGAAGGGCAAGTATCTTTGAAAGAGGTTGTCAAACGTGCCGAAGAGCGCAAGCCGAAAGATAAAGTAACTTACAAGATGATACAGAAGTATATCGAGGAAAATTACGGCTTCAAAGTCCACACGGCTTACATCGCCGAAGTCAAACGGGATTTAGGCTTGCCTATGTATGATGCGCCCAATGCCGTAGAAGAATTAAAAAGACCGAGAGCGCATCCAACTCTCAAAATGGTTGAAGCAATAAAAGAAACGTTAAAGCATTTTGAGATGATATAATTTTAATTATATTAAAATGTAATCAGAAGTGTTGATTTAACTTGACATATATATTAAAATATAATATATTATAATATCTTTTAATTAACGAACAAAAACAGAGGAAAAATCATATGGCAAACAAGAAGAAATTTTATGCGGTTAAGAAAGGAAATGAGATTGGAGTATTTAATTCTTGGGAAAAATGCCAAGAGGCAATTAAGGGATTTAGCGGAGCTGAATTTAAATCATTTAATTCTGAAGCTGAAGCACAAGCATATTTAGATGATGAAGATATTGTATTAAAGAATGATATCTTGCCTCGTTTGGCAAATAGTAATGTAGTAGCTTTTGTTGATGGCAGTTTTAATCAACAAAGGCAAGTATATGGTTACGGTGCTTATATTTTTGCTCCGCAGCTAAGTGAACCTATTGAATTATGTGGTAAAGGTTCAAATGAAAAGTATGTAAATTTGAATAATATTGCTGGTGAAGTGTTAGGAGCTATTAATGCTATTGATTGGGCGTGGAAAAATGGATTTTCTAAAATTTCAATTTTCCATGACTATGAAGGAATAAAAAAGTGGGCAACTGGCGAATGGAACGCCAATCAACCGCTTTCACAATTCTATTATAGATTTATCCGAGATAAGAAAGATATTATTGAAATTGAATTTGTAAAAGTTAGTGGACATTCAAATAATAAGTATAATGATAGGGCGGATTTGTTAGCCAAAAGTTCAATAAATGAAAATAAAGTATTAAAGGATTTTAATGGCAATAACGGCTATATTATAAATAATGTTAGAGAAAAACAAATTATAAATGTAATTGATTTATTATTGTCTGAATGTGAAGATCTACAATATACTGTATCAACGCAAGATAGTAAAAAAACTTTTGTATTGATATTTAGAGATGAAAAATTAACTTTATCATTATTTAACAACATAAAATTAATGGTGCAGGGGAGAAAAACAAATCTCTTCCAGCTGGTAACTACTGCAATTATCGTTAACTTAGATTGCGGTGATTTTATAAAAATATTACGTGATGCTTATGAAATTAGAATAGACGCTGATAAAATTGATTCTGACTATAAAAATGAATTACCTTCTTTACAAACAGTTTCTTTGCCCGGTAATATAAGCAAATTATTAAAACAATCTATTATTGATTTAAATAATCCAGGTTATGGCGATATTGAGTTTTCAAAATATGCCTTATCTGCTTTGAGAGCTTTGGAAGGTGTATTGAAGTTCAATTTGTCAAAATGTGGGATACAAATGACCTCGCATGGTTTTAATATGTTTGATAAAGTTAACGGTGTATATAAATTACAACGTAGCCATTCAAATGGATTGAGTGTAGATTGTATAAACAAATTAGAAAATTGCTATAATTATTATTATAATCAAAGACATACCTTATGTCATTTTGGTGTCGTGCTTTGGGGTATGGATACTGATACTAGAATAATAGATAGTAAAGAAGAAGCGAATAGCATTATAAAAGATACGTTAAAAGTTATAAATGATAATTACATTCAATAATTCAAAGGAGATTATGATGAGCGGTATTATTATTGAAAAATTAAATAATAAATTTGCAAAATATTTGGTTTTCAGTACGACTACCGAAAGTCCATTATTCGCTTTGGAAGATATCTCTAATCAGGTTTCTCTAGTCGATGGTGATATGCTAATTTTTGATCAATTATTGCAGACGGGAGATGCGGAAAATAGATTTATTGCTTTAACATATCAAAATAGCACATTTGACTTTTCTACTATAAAGCATATTCAAAATGATAAGATAGATAATGAAATAAGAAATAAAGTAGCGGATTATTTAAGGGCAAATGTAATTTTATTAAAGTATAGCATTTTGCTTTCAAAGCAAAAAGAATGTATTTTAAATGGGGGAATTATTTAATGATTCCCCAAACGCTTCAACAGTATTTGATTAGCAATGAATGGGAGAACGCTTTAAATTTTTTAGAAAGTACTAAAGAACAGTTAGGGGATGATCTTTTAGAAAGGAAAGCTTGGTGCTGTTCTCGATTAGAGAAGTATCCCGAGGCAATAGAAATTTATCGTGATTTATTAAGTCGCCAGCCTAATAATGCAAAATGGTTATACTCTTTAGGCTATCAATTTTATGCACAAAAAAATTATTCAAAGTCTGTGGAATATTTTGAGAGAGCATTAGAAATATATCCTGAGTATTTAAAAGTAAAATATAGGATTGCATATGCTTATCTTCAGTTATCTGGAACAGAGAATCAATGGACTAAAGATGTGTATTGGAAAGCAATAAAGCATCTTAAAGACTCGCATATAATTTACTCCAATTATTCTTTAGATCAGAAAGAAAAAGATAAGTCAACATATGCCGATATATGTGCTCTTCATGGGAAGACAATGCTGAATTCACAAAAGTATATTGATAATGCGATAGAACTTTTCTATTTATCTCTTTCCTTGAAGTATGATGAGGATGTTCAATATCAGTTAGCAAAAGGTTATTATTTAAAGAAAGATTATCAAGGAGCATTAGATAATTTACCCAAAAGCAATAAACCATCTTATTATGTATTAGAATTAGAAGCGCAGATATTGACAGACAATCAAAAATACGAAGAATCAAATAAAGTTTTATTCAGAATAATAAAGTTTAGAAGGAAAGATTATTTGTATCAAAGAATTGCAAATAATTTTCTATCCATCGGAAACAATGGGAAAGCGATGGAATTTGCTTTAAAAGCAGTTTCATTAGATGGACGGAATTATAAAAACTATTTGATATGTGGGCGTATATGTAAAGAAATAAAACAGTACAAAACGTCAATAGAGTATTTAGAAAAGGCACGATTAAACAAGCAAAAGAAATATCAATGTGATGAACCCGAAGCCATTAGGTTAATAGAAGAAATCAATGTGATAACTTCAAATTATCCTATTGACGAGATTTGTGTGGCGAATAGCCTTGAGCAACAAGTAGGTATAATAAGTAAATATAATAGTAGCCGTGGTTTTGGATTTATAAGGGCAAAATTAACTGGTAAAGATTATTTTTTTCATATAAAATCTGTATTGACCAATAGGCTTCCGACTCAAGGTATGGAGGTTAGATTTGAAATTATGCAATCTGAAAAGGGACAAGTAGCTACAAATATTATTTTTTGTTAAAAAATTATATTTTAAATGGATTTCTTTCAAATAGGAGCAAGTGCCGCCCAAGAGGGCGGCACTTTTTCGTGCTTTCAACGTGCTGTATCAACCTTAATCAATGTTTTTAATCTCTTTAACAATCGCAGTAATCAAAGGCAAATACTTTTCGTCGATGCTTTCAAGCTGAGAACACAATACTTCATATTGACTTAATTGGTTTTCGTTATCCAAACCCAATAAATAGTCAGTGGAAGCCGATAAGGCAATGCTTATATTTTTTAATGTTTGCAATGAAACGCCAACCTTGCCGCTTTCAACTTCGGCAAGGAAGCGCGGACTTACGTCAATCAGTTCGGCTAATTTTTCACGGGTTAAATTGTTTGCCTTTCTTCCAAGCCTAATTCGTTCTCCTAAAATTATATTTACGTCTTTCATAAGTCAATTCCTTGTTTAATATGAGCTAATTCATATTTTATATGAATTATTAATTCATAACAATGAAGCAATAATTCACTTGACATATGAAGTATTATTTCATATAATGAGAATGAATTATTATTTTTACAAGGAGACTTTTATGAAGAGGAAGTTTTTTTCAGTAATTTGTACAGTCATTGCAATGCTTATGACGTGTACCGTATTTCTTGCCGGTTGTTTTGGTAGCGGAAATAATACTCCTGAAGATACTACGCCGAAAGAGTATACAATTCAGTATACCGACGATAGCGGTACGCATCAGATAACCGTAGCTGCGGGTATGCCGTATGCGTTGGACGTAGTCCCCGAAAAAACGGGTTATACGTTTGCGGGACTGTTCGACGCTGAAGTAGGCGGTACGCAGTACATATCGTCCACAGGCGCATCACTTTCGCCGTTTACCGACGGAAAGAATATGGTATTGTTTCCGCAGTTCAAAGCGAAAGACTATACCGTGATTTTGGACTATCAAGGAGCGGCGGTAACGGGTGTCAGACAACTCACCGTGGCTTACGGCAGTAGCCTTCCCGAACTACCCAAAAATTTAACGGGCGAACATAAAGAGTTTGCGGGTTGGTATACCAAAGCAAATTGCGAGGGGACACAAATAGCGGACGAGTACGGGCTTGTTCCCGTGGTATCCGTTTTGAACGATACAAACTTCGATTTAAGCGGCGAGTACGTTTATTTGTATGCCGGTTTTGAAATCGAAAAATTTACCGTGACTTGCTGTTTTGAGGCGGGTATGGATACCGAGGACTTACAAGTGGAATACGGTACGCCCGCAAATCAGATCGTACCTAAAACGAGAGTTGACGGAAAAGCTCCGCTCACTTGGTCGAAAACGCAGGGTGGCGAAGTATGGAACGGCAAGGTAGAGGGCGATATGGTTTTGTATGCTGTTGAGTATGCGCCCGTAATCGAACTTGACAGCAACGGTGGGAATAAAGTAAATTCGCTTGTCGCCCGTGCGGGGTCTACGATTGCTTTACCCACGCCAACGAAAGATATGGCTAAGTTTGCCTATTGGGAAGATATGCAAGGCAATAAATACACTTCAACAACAATGCCGAGCAAAAGCATTTCGCTTAAAGCCGTATGGCAAGCAAAATTGGTGTTTGACGAAAACGGCGGTAGTGATGTGGACGATATTTCGGTTGCGGCGGGGAATAAAATAACTTTGCCCACACCCGAAAGAGAAGGCTTTATCTTTGCGGGTTGGTACACAGCGGAGAAAGAACAATATACTTCCACAATTATGCCTTCGGCGGGAATAAAGTTAAAGGCTGGTTGGTATAAAACCAAACAAGTTAAATTAGTAATTAAGAGTTCTGATGAAAGTCCTGCAAGCACAGGCAGTATAGGATCAAGTACAGTTAAAGGTCCTTCGGCTGATTGGAGGAAAGTGATTGATTTATCAGAGTATATTCCTGAGAATGGCGCAAATATTAGATTGTCAATTCACTATGAAATGAAATTATACGATAATACCGATAAAGGACGAGGCGGATTTTATTTGTATGATAATCCCGATGTAAGCGATGCTTATTGTTTGCACAAATATACAGCGGCAGTTTATGATGATGCTTGGGCAAATTATGATTATGTGGCAGATATAAATATGAGTAATAATAAACTTTATATGTGCTATGTGGGGTGGTTAACAGAATGGCATTATAATATTGGCTCTTACTGGGGTGGAATATATTATCAAAATATTTGGGCTGATATGCAATACCCCGACACGACAAACTTATATTTATAAGGAGCAACGAATATGAAAAAGAAAATAGTAATTCTTGTTTTATCCGTGCTTACAATGCTGCTTGCGGCATTCGGCATAGCGGGTTGCAGTAAAGCGGAAGATTTGCTGTATAAAGCGCCCGAAAATATCGCTTATGACGGACAGTACATAACGTGGAGCAAGACGGAAGGAGCAAATCACTATACCGTTTCCATAGACGGCGGCGATGCGGCGCGTTCCAATTCCACGACATACGCTTATGCTTCAACGAATACATTTGAAGTAACGGTAACGGCGGTGTTCGATAATTCCGAAAAATCCACTTCGGTAACTTTCAAACCGCTTGCAACTATCGAAAATATCACGGTAAGCGATAACGGCGAAGTAAGTTGGGACGCGGTTTCGGGCGCAAACGCCTATTCGGTAAGCGTAAACGGCACGGCGCAGACCGTAACCGATACGCGCATTACAACGCTTCCCGAAGGCAGTAACCGCGTAAAGGTAAAGCCTATCGTTTCGGGCGACAATACTTTCTATTCGTCTTTCAGTCAAGAGGTAAACGTATATATTTACGGTGTGCCTACAAATGTAAAGTACGACGGGACGACGGTAACGTGGACGGGTAGTTCTGCTTCCTACGACGTTACTATAAACGGCGTTTCCAAAGAAGTTAAGGGCAATAGCTTCGCATATAATTCCGAAAACCGTGATTTTACGGTGGAAGTAAAGGCGCTCGGCAATTATACAAGCACTTACGACAGTAAGAGCGTTTCGGAAGAATTCCATTATCTCGACGCAGTAACGGAAATTTTCGTAGAGGACGGAATTATCAAATGGAACGCCATAAACGGCGCGGAAGGGTATAAGCTAAAAATAGGCGGCGTGGTACAAAAAGCAAGCGTAACCACAACGCAGTACGAAAATCTTTCGTCGGGAAGATCACAGGACGTAGCAGTTATGCCGTATAACGAAAGCGGTAATTATTTCTCGTCTTGGTCGGCTGAAAAGACAGTGTTTATACTTGATACGCCCGTCGTGTCGTGGAACAACGATTTGGAGCTTGACGGCGAAGCAAACAATAATCTCACTTGGAATGCCGTAAACGCGGCAGACGGATATACCGCGCGGCTTATAAAAGATGGCGGTACTCCGGAAATAAGTACATATTCGGACGTGCAACGTGCATTCTCTCACGCCTATGCAAGTGTGGGTAAGTATACGATAGAAATCAAAGCGAATGCCGCAAGCGGAAGCACGGACTACTATGACAGTAAGTATTCGGTTCCCATTACGGTGGAAAGGCTTGCCGCACCCAAAGCGGTAGACAGTAATTTTATCGTGAGCGCGAGAGATAATCTCGCAAGCGGTTTTACCGTCAACTTCGTGCAAGTAAACGGCGCGAGCGGGTATCAGTTACATAAAGACGGGGTATTGCTTAACGGAAAATATACTACGAATGCCGCACTTACGGATAATAACGTAGCGGACAGCGCAAATATTTCCGAACAGCATTATACCTATACCGTGCGCAGTATGGGCGGTGTAAAAACCGTATCAAACAGCAAGTACGTTACATTGCCTTGTCTTTCTACGGAAGCATTGTCTTTCGATATGACCGTTCAGGCAGTTCCGCAAAATCCTACAATGAGCGGATATACGCTTTCGTGGGAAGCGGTTGCGGGGAATAACGGTTATAACGTCGCTTATGCAGGAACGAGCGTTACGGCGCAAACGGAGAGCTTTGACCTTTCTACGATTAAAGCGGGTAGTTATTCGGTAACGGTAAGCGCAAGGGGCAACGGAAGTAACGTGCTTGCGTCCAATGCTTCCGCACCCGTGGCTATTCAACGTTTGGAAGCACCGAAGAACATTAAGATTTCGGCAAGCGGTAACGGAACATTACAGTGGGACGACGTATCGAACGCAAAGAGTTATGAAACCTATCTCGGACTGTCGAAAACACCGCTTGCGGATAACGCTTACGGCAATATGTATCAGTTTATAGATACCGACGGTACGACGCTTTCAATGGTTGCGGTGGCAAATTATTACAATGAACTCGGATCGCTGTATTATATGACGAGCGAAACTTCGCCCACGCAACAGTTTATCCGTCTTGCCGCGCCGACATTCCCCGAAGGTGCGCTCGCTAACAGCGTGCAACTTTTGTGGAGTGCGCCGAGTAATATTAACACTTCCGAATATACGCCGACTTATAGAATTTACTCCGCAATCGGCGAGCAAATCGGCGGCGGCGATCAGAACGGAACAAAGTTTAATATCGAATACTTGCAAGGTGGCGGCAATTACAATTTCTATGTGAAAGCAATCGGTAACGATACGAAATATCTCGACAGCGATTATTCGGTTGTTATCACGGCTTATAAAATCAATACGCCCGAATTAGATATAGTGGACGGACAGTACGTTTGGAATGCTATGACGAATGCAAGTTCGTACTACCTCGAAATCGACGGTAAAAAGGTAAGCGATGATTATCACGTTTCGGGTACGCAGTATTCGTACACGCCGAGATTTACTACCGAGGGCGACCACATCGTAAAACTTAAAGCAGTAGGCGACGGACGCGGAAATCTTGACAGCGCGTTCTATACCTATACACAAAAAGCGCGTATCTTAAAAGCGCCCGTTATCGAATACAAGTATTCCGATGAGCATTATGTAACAAACGGCAGGATTACCGTAACGATTAAAACACAGTCCGCAAATTGTTCGGGGTATCAGTATGAAATCGCGGGGCAGTCACTTACAAGCACGGAACTTACATACAGCAAGGTTATTCAGAGTCCGGGCAAGTATTCCGTGCGCGTAAAGGCACTTGGCGGTGCTTTTGACAGTAACGACGTTTACTACATCGATTCGCAGTATGCGGGCGGCGCGACAACCGACGTCATCAATCTTTTGGCGGCTCCCGCCGAATCGTCGTTCAGCATTACTTCGGACGGTGCGGTTAAATGGGATGCTATTTCGGGTTCGTTCGGTTACGAATATCAAATTTCGTATAACGGTGAAGGATACGGCGAAGTTCAAACAACGGGATACAATACTTTCACGGTAAACAATCACAAGCAGTACCGCTCAATTACCGTTAAAATCCGCGAGAAGGGCGACGGAAATAAGACGGTTGCATCCGAATGGATAGAGTGGACTTGGACTAATTCCAATCCTGTATGATCGGCGATATACTTGTTTGCTTTTTATTGCAGATAGCGTTTACGGTAGGCTTAATAGTCCTATTCGGTTTTCTAATCGCGCTTTGCAATAAACGGTTTTATGCAAACTTCGGGAATTACGGCAGAGCGGCGTGTTATATTACGGGTGCAATCGGTACGCCGATACACGAATGCGCTCACGCGCTGTTCTGCGTGATTTTCGGACATAAGGTAACGGAGATTAAGCTGTTTCAAATCAACTCGGCAGACGGAACGCTCGGTTATGTAAACCATAGTTATAACCCGAAAAATATCTATCACAAAATCGGCAACTTCTTTATAGGCGTTGCACCGATAATCGTAATTTCGGCATTATTGTATTTGCTTGCTTGGTGGCTGTTGCCGAACTTTGTAGCCGAGATAAGCGGAAGTTTTAAGATAAGCGATTTCGTAACTGATATCGGCAATGTATTTATAAGTTTGCTTACCGTTTTGCAATCGTTTTTCTTGTGTGCGCTTTCTTGGCAATGGTGGCTGTTTCTGATTGTAGGGATATTCTTATCGTTGCATATGACGTTAAGTAAGGCGGATATTAAAGGTGCGTTAAGCGGAGTTTTGTTCTTGCTTATTACAATCTTGGTTGTGGACGTTATACTTGGGCTTGTAAGCGGGAATTTGCTTACAGCTTTCACACAAGAAGTGTTGGGTATAGCAAGTTACCTTCTTTGTATTCTTGTTCTTGCATTTGTTATTTCCATAATTGCGGTGCTTATTTCATACGTTTTTCGTGCAGTAAAAAGAAGATAAAATCTTTTGGTTTTATGCATAAAATAAGCGTTCTTATGGCTTATAAATATAGGGGCAAAACAACTGTATAGCAATAGTTAAAGGAAGTTCAGATAGTGGACTTCCTTTTCTGTAAGCTAAATTAAAAATTTGGTGAAAATTTTTCAAAAAGGCGAACTTTGAGCTATTTCAACCGCTATATAGTGAGGCTTAAATTTTTTTATATATTGAAGAGTAAGAACTTTATCAAAACAGTTGTAAAACAAGCTTGCTAATTGCCTACCACTTGTAAGATGGCAAAAATGAAAGTTTAGTGGAAGTTGTTGCCAAACCATGAACTTTTACAAATTCGTGTCCTTGGTATAGTAGAGAGATTTATTAAATTTACAAAATTTTTTGTTAAAACCCGATTTTTTGCTCGTTTTAACCGCTTTATATTGAATGGTATAAAAAAGTTTTTAAGCAACACCCCGCCAAAACACCGTTTTCGTGGCTTTATTATGGAGGGTATTTTTAGAAAATTTTAGTCAAATGGTTGCGAAAACGGCTTGCTACTTGGCTACCAATTGTAGGGACAATTTTTTGAAAAAGGAGGTGATGCGTATGCGCTATAAATTGACTTGCAGGGAGTCGTAAAACTCTTACTTAGTCCACTCTAAAGAAGAGGGAGAAGTGGGATATTTCCCAGAAAAAAGGTAGGCAGGATAAGGAATGTGGGATAAACCCGCATTCGATGTTAAAAGCGGGAAACCCGCTTTTGAAGTGTCAGAGACACAAAGGAGATAAAATTTGAAAGAAAAAAGAAACTTTATAGGAGTAGAAAAACATATCCGAATTACGGATATAGAAATCGGCAAACAGATAGAACGCATAATGGAACTTTCGGAATATAAAAGTTTCAACAAAGTGATAACAGAAGCGTTGTTTTATGGCGTGCCTATGTTATGCGAAAAACTATTCGGAGAGGTAAGACTTGAAGAAGCTGTACCATATTCTCCGCCCATACAGTCGAACGAATTGGAAGATAGGTATTTTCGGGTAATGATACAGCTCTTAAAAGAGACCGTTATGAACGTAGTTATAAACAAGTCAATTCTATCTTCACTATTTCACGCAAAGGAATATGACAACAAGGGATTGAATATAAACAATGAGTTGTTTACTAATGGACTTATGAGTGATACGCCTGATTATCTTTATGATTTTGAAATAGAGAGTATAAAGAAAATGCAACGAGAAGGATAAGTCGTATTAACTTTCGTAAAACGCTTGACTTAAAAACATCAAAGTAATAAAATATAATAAATCGTATAGATACGACTAATATATTTCAGAAGTTAATTATGGAAAAGAATGACAGAGCAATCAAAGACAAGCGTTACGAGGACAAGCACAAAGCAGAGAGAAAGGCAAAGTGCATGGTATGGGGAACGAGCGTACCGAGAGAGAAAGCCGAACAGATTAACTATTTTTTAAAGAAGTACGGTTACACAAAGGTACAGCTAATAGAGGCGGGATATAAAGCATTATTAGACGATGCCGCTGAACACGACGTTGACCTTGCAAAGATAATGGACGGCTACGACGATTTTTTCGGTTTTGAGTTGGAGCAGATGAAAAAGAAAACTGAGTAACTTAAAATTTATCGCAAAGGGAGGAAAACGCGATGGAAAGAGAACATAGTATTCAAAGCTATAAGGACGCGGAATAATTCCAAGTAACGTCCGAATAAGGATACTTGATTACTAACCAAAACAACAATAAAGAAAAGGAAAATTTTAATGCGTTTATCGATATGATGGCGCAACTGATTCAGAAGTACGGGCAAAGCGTATTAAAGGATACTGCAACTAAAACGGAGGAAGTAAATGAACAGAGAGGGTAAAAGATGTTTTTTGTATTCGAGAGTAAGTACAGAAATGCAAGTAGAGGGGTACAGTCTTGAAGCGCAGAAAAACTGTTTGAAAAAGTTTGCCGAGCGTGAAGAAATGCAGATTGTAGATTATTACGAAGACGCAGGCAAGTCGGGTAAGTCGATAGAAGGACGCCCCGCTTTCAAGAAAATGCTTTCCGATATAGAAAGCGGAAAAAGTGTGGACTATATTCTCGTCTATAAACTTTCTCGTTTCGGAAGAAATGCGGCTGACATTCTCAATTCGTTGGAGTTAATTCAGACATACGATGTCAACTTGATTTGCATTGAAGAAGGGATTGATTCCTCGCAGACAAGCGGAAAGCTACTTATATCCGTATTGTCTGCCGTTGCGGAAATCGAAAGAGAAAACATTCTCGAACAGACTATGAATGGGCGCAGAGAAAAGGCGCGGCAGGGTTTATGGAACGGCGGACCTGCGCCGTATGGCTATACTTTGAAAGATAATAAACTTTACGTGAACGAAGATGAGGCGGAGTTAGTCCGCCTCATCTATGACAAGTACGTAAACACTACAATAGGCTATTCGGGCATAGCTAAATATCTGAACTTACAAGGGATAAAAAAGGTTGTGCGTACTGACAGAATGATTGAAGAGTGGAGTGCGCATTTCATAAATCTTATTTTAGAAAATCCCGTGTATTGCGGTAAAATCGCTTACGGCAGAAGAACGCTTGAAAAAGTAAAGGGAAAGAAAAACGAATACAGGCAAGTTAAAGCTACCGACTACATTACGGTTGACGGCTTGCACGAACCGCTTGTGAGTGAAGAAGTTTGGAATAAAGCGCAAGAGAAAAGGCAGTCAACGGGCAAGAAGTTTGCTTCGAAATACGGCAAGGACAGAACGCATTTATTGACGGGGCTTTTGAAATGCCCCGTGTGCGGCGGTCCAATGTATGCAAACAGACATTGCTGGACGAAAAAGGACGGAAATTATAAAGAAGTCGGCTATTACGTTTGCGGAAAGAATAAACACGACAGAGGAAAGTTTTGTGAATACAAAGCAGACTTGAAGAAAAGCGTTATCGAGCCGCTTGTTATAGAAGCCGTTAAGGAAATTGTAAGTCAAAAGTATTTTGCTGAAGCAATAAAAAGTAGGATAGGCAATCTCAATAACAATGACGAAATCGATAGAGAGATAAAAAATTTTGAAATAAAGCTGGGAGAAGTTGGGTTAAACAAAGCGAGGCTTGAAAAAGAAATCGATACTTTACCCTTCGATACAAAATTCCGCGAAAGGAAGTTGCGCGATTTGAATGCCCGTCTTGACGGAATGTACGAAACTATTGCCGAGATAGAAGAGCTTATTGCCGATGCCAGCCTTCGTAAAAAAGCAATGGAAGAAGAGGCAATAACGTTGGAGAACATCTACAAAATTCTATTGAACTTTTCCGAGCTTTTTGATATAATAGACGAGGACGAGCAGAAGAACCTCTTAACGTATTTGATAAAAGAAATTCAGCTCAACCCGCATTGGGAGAACAAATTGCCTTTAAAGTGGATAGAATTTAACTTTCCTATATACCGAAACGGGGAAGAGGTCAGAAAATTTTTGTGTGAAGGCAATTCCAATGTCGAGACGTTGGTTGTTCTTTCACGAAAAGGGTATAAATAAAATATGGAAACTTTTCTTATAATTTTAAAATATGTGGGCGCGCCGCTTTTGGGCGCGCTTATAGGTTGCTTTACAAACTGGCTTGCAGTAAAAATGCTGTTCAGACCGTACTATCCAAAAAGGATAGGCAAATGGCAACTGCCGTTCACGCCGGGCATTATCCCCAAGCGTAAGGGCGCGCTTGCTAAGGCGGTAGGCAGAGCGGTGGGCGAACAGCTTTTTACAAAAGACGACTTGGCTACGGCGGTCATTTCAAACGACGCAAAAAAGAAAATTGCCGACTACGCCGTGGGGTTATGGCATAGTGCAGGCGAAAAGACTGCGGACGAGCTTGTGAATAAAGCAGTTCCCGCCGAAAAGCGCGAAGATATAATACGGGCTGCCGAAAATTTTATAACCGACAAAATTTACAATTCGGTAAGCGAAATGAATTTAGGCAAAATAGTTGCCGAAGAGGGAGTTAAGGCGGTAAATTCAAAAAAGGCAACGCTTGGTATGCTTGCAATGTTTCTTTCCGACGAGCTTGTGCGCTCGGTTGCGGACAAGCTTTCGGACGGGGTCAACGCCTACGTGGCAACAAACGGCAGACAGCTCATTTGCAATTCCGTAAAAAGCGAAATTGAAAAAGCGTTGAACGCGCCCCTTTCCGCCATTACGGCAAAAGTGGACGAAAACGCAGTAAGAGAAGCCGCATGCAATGCATACGAAAAAGTAATTAAAACCGCTTTTGCAGAGTTTACAAAAAGCCTTGACGTCTGCGCGGTAGTGGAACAAAAAATTAACGATATGGACGTAAAAGAGCTTGAAAAGCTTGTACTTTCGGTAATGAAAAAGGAGCTTAACGCCATAGTCTGGCTTGGCGCGCTGATAGGCTTCATTCTCGGAATAATAATGATATTCGTTTGATAAAGCAATAAAAGTATGCTACAATAATTGAGTATGGAAACGATAGGCAAAAAAATTATACGGTTGAGGAAGAAAGCGGGTATTTCACAGGAAGAGCTGGGTTTTCAAATAGGGGTTTCCCGCCAGACGGTTTCAAAATGGGAATTGGATAATGTAAAACCTACTACTGAAAATATAAACAGGCTTTGCGAATATTTTAATGTCAGTGCGGATTATTTTTTTAACGACGACGATACGCAAAATTATCCTTTGGCACTGGTGCAAGCCGAACCCGCGGAAGAAACCGCTATTACTATTGTCAGCACCGAATTTGCGGTAAATACAGGTGTATGTATTATAGACGTTCCCGAAGAGTTTAAGTCCGCAAAAAAACCGAAGGGCGTTCTTTGGATAGTCGCTACAATTATATCCGCGTTTTTCGGTATTATGGGTTTAATATGCGGAAGTATTTTTGTGTATCTGCATTTTGAACTTTCAGATGGCGACGATTTTGTGCGGACGTATGATTTTGATATAATAGGCATTGTAATTATATCGCTGGCACTGCTTTTTATTATTGCAGTTGTGGTTTTATTGGTTTACAGGTTTAAAATTAAAAGTAAAACTAAAAAATAGCGTTCGGTTGACAAAATGCAAACAAAAGGTGGCAGACAAACCTCTTTATTTATTGTATACTTGTATAAAAAATAAATTTTAAAGAGGTGTAGTTTTATGACCCGCATTAAAAAATGCATTTCAATTGTTCTACTTTGTTTGCTTTTGGTTTTGACAACGTCGTTTGTCCTTTGTAACGGCTTTACATTTGCAAAAGCCCAGACGTCGGAAGAAGATAGCAGTATTATTACTATCGAAAATTACGACGGACAGGCAATGCCTTATGGGGCGTTTACATCGCTGACAATAAAAATTGAAGGCAAAGACGGTGCTATAAGCACTACAACAAAAAATTCATTTACGTTATTTCCTGCAACTGTTAGTGTTTTATTGGAATTGTACTCTTCGGATACGTATCAGGAATCGTTTACTAATATGGAATTAGTCAACAGTGCTTATATAGCCGATTTAAATATAGGAAAAAGCATAACCGTTAAATCGCCGACAAACGGCGTTCAAAAATATTGGAAAGGCAGAATGTATTACAAAATCGACAGTAAACCCTGGCAAGAAAAGGTTACAAAAACTTTACTTTATAACGCCGACGGTGTAATAGTTAAATAATTTATAATAAAAGAGCGTATCCGCGGTAACGGATACGCTCTTTTTGTATAAAGAATACCACGCGATAGTCGCGTGGTTCAAAATAGGCTTAG
>CAJUKJ010000006.1:0-85744 GCA_910587365.1 uncultured Christensenellaceae bacterium
TCGTTAAATCTACGCCGCCTGATTTATCTGCCGTTACTCCGTTATTATCCCCGTCGCCCTGCTCCCCGTCTATGGGTTTATTCTGCCCCCAGCTATTAAAGTATTCTTTTACGTTCTTTATCTCGCCCCAACGCGAACCAATGCCCCAAGCAATGGTTGCGCCTAAGCCTAAGATTAATACAAGAATAAGGGCTATTAAACCCCTCAATCCTTTCTTACTCATTTCTTTACCCCCTTACCACTCTTTGCGGAATTTACACCCGCTCTACAAGAAGCCTTCGTTTTGTCATTTCGGCAATCGATTTTACCGCCTGACTTTGCTATTTGGTAACCTTGACCGCGATAATACGCTCTTTTTTCCGCTGCCGTATACTTTGTTTTAGACATTTTCTACACCCCCTTCCTCTCCAAGAAGCACGCGAAGTTTCGCCTTTTCCATATCGTTCAATCTCTCGCCAGATAACAAACGTTTTACAAGTTCTGCTTTTTCGTCTTCTCGTTCAAGCGGGATATTCTGCTTATCCAGGAAATGATAAAGCAATTTCTTTTCTTTATCATCCACTTTAAACTTGAACGTTTCGCCGTATGCTTCCACCGTAAACGCATAATACGTTTTCTCTTCGCCGCTGTCAGCTTTGAACGCTCTTTTCTTTACCACAAGTTCCAATTTCATTTTTTTTACCTACCTTTCCCCGTATAGCTCGTTTAGGTCAGCTTTTATTTTTTTTATTTCTTATCGGCTTACACCGTTTAAGACTTATTTAATGTTTTTTCACAATACGCTTGTATTTCCAATACATAAGTACAAGCACTTTCAAATATATATCCAAACGGTAATTCTAAGTTTGCAAACACTGCGTTTATGTGATTTAATACCTCAAATACAGAACGCTTATAATCTACCTTTACACCCTGGAAAACTATACAACCGAACCCGAACAAATCAAGTTCTTTGCGTATTTCCGTCATTACCGACACTAATTCCAATGGCAATTTCATAAATGCAAACTGCCACGAGATTTACCAAAGCCTTTTAACAATTCATTAATATCGGCATCTTCATTCTCTTCACTTACTTCTGATATCTCATTATCTTGCAAAAGCCAATTAAACAACCATTGCTTTATTCTGTCACGATACGGAACGCCTACTCCAAAACTATCGGGCATACTGCAAATGCACTCACTTATCGTATCTGCTATATCATTTACACAAGCAGTTTGCAAAAAATCAAAATTAGTCCGAACTCGCCGAACTTGCTCGGTTACTTTAACAGAATTTGTATTTTCAGTCTGTTGCGACGTCGCAACGGGTTTGTTTTCTATAATTTCTGACCGTTCAGAACTTAATTCAGTATTTTTACCAGTAATTTCAAGCTGTTGCGACGTCGCAACTAAACTTTTCTTATACTCTCGTATACGTCTAACTGACCAATTTGAACAAACAGGTTTACGCTGTTCAGCGGTTAAAGGAAGCAACTCGCACAATTGCGAATAGCTAAATTCTTTCCAACACTCTTTAAAACCTATACTTTTATTTCCGAACTCGTCTACGATATTCATTAAACGGCTTACTTGCGTTTTTTCAAGTCCAAACTCTTCAAAACAATAATGGAAGAAAAATACCGAATTGCAATTCCCTGCCATAATCGGAATATTTAAACCCTGCGCCCGAAGCTCTGCCCTATTCACAGGAATTACGGAATAGGCATTGCTATTATAAAGGTCTATCAGATGCGCACCAAGATAAAAGAAATTTTCTTTACTTTGCTGTAAATCTTTTCGTATCGTTTTCGTATGGCTGATTAAAATATCTTGCAATTCCTTATCCTGACCGCCTACACCTCGAAATTTCTTTAATTCAAAATCAATCATTTTTATTACCTATACGGTCTTTCCCGCCGTCTAAATTATTATTTAATTCTTTCTCGAACTCTTCAAAAGAATTTTCAATTTCTTCAATATCTCTTGCTGTCGCCCCCAACTCTTTCAATTTCTTTTCCGAAACAAACTTTTCCCAAAATGGCATATTAGACCTCGCTCAAATTTACAAATCCATATTTATGGTACACTACAATTATAAAACCATATATATGGATTGTCAAGCACGTAAACCACATTTATTGTATAATTTTTTTAGAGGTACATAAATATGGAATTTAAATATATACTAAAAGACCTAAGAGAAGAAAATGGAATTTCACAAAAACAACTCGCAAAAGAATGCGGATTATCTCCACAATGTATTTCCGCACTTGAAAAAGGTATAAACTCCCCCACTTTTCAAACACTTTCAGCTTTAAAAAAATATTTTGGTAATCAACTCAACGATTATTTCGTAAATAACGAAATAACTTCTGAAGAACGTAAAGCAGGAGCGTCCGAAACAAAAAAAATAAGCATTACGCCTATCGAAGACGAAATGCTTTACCTTTTCCGAGAAATTGGAAAGAAACACGGCGAACAAGCACAGCAAGCTCTAATTACCGTCGCCGAAAAAATGTTATAGATTAGGATAAAAATATGAATTTTGCAATAAAATTAAAAGAACTAAGAGAAATAAAAAATATTTCACAAGCGAAATTAGCAAAAGATTTAAACGTTTCAATTGGTTGTGTAGGAATGTGGGAAAGTACAAAACAAACACCACCAGCAACAAAATTAATTCAAATAGCAAATTATTTTGATGTATCAGTAGACTATCTTCTCGGACATAACGAAATAACTTCCGAAGAACGTAAAGCAGGAGCTTCCGAAACAAAAAAAATAAGCATTACGCCTATCGAAGACGAAATGCTTTACCTCTTCCGAGAAATTGGAAAGAAACACGGCGAACAAGCCCAGCAAGCTTTAATTACCGTCGCTGAAAAAATGTTGTAACTAATTTTCAACAAATTTAAAAAACCGTGTTATTCTATTCCCGAAAAAAATTATTTTCGGAGGAATAATACTTGGACAAACAAAATTTACTTGCACTTGCAAGCAAGCTTATACTTGCAAGCACCACGGGCAACGATACGGAGCTTCAAAAAGTTTCCGAAGAACTCGCCCAAACACTGCTTCAACCAGACGAAGGAACTTCGGGAAATACTCCCGTTCCAGAAACGAACTTTACGGGCATTTTAAAATTTAACAAACAGGAGTTAAACGAAATGCCTAAATCTTTCAAAAAATACTTTATTGCAGACGGCTGCGCAATTTGCTACCGTAAAAGAACAACCAACGGATACAAATGCAGTTATGAAGTCCGATACCGCCGACACGGTTACAATATATCCGTTTCGGCAACAAGCTTACCCATTGTAAAAGCTCGCTTTATCGAAGCACTTAAACACTCAAAGCCAATTGAAAAAACTATGTTCAACGGTATACCTACTTCCTTTAACGAATTTTCAATGTACTACTTTGAAAACTACCGCAAACGAAGAGTTGCCGTGCAAACCTATAAAAATGATATTTGGCGATATGAAAAATACTTAATACCCGTTTTTAATTCAATACCTATAAAAACAATTACTCCGTTAATGTGTCAAAAACTGATTGACGATATTGTAAATCAAGGCAAAGGAAAAACCGCACTCGAAATTTTTTCACTGCTGAATGTGATTTTTAAAATGGCTATCCGTCACGAGCTTATCAGAAGCAACCCTCTTGACATAGTTTTTCTTCCTTCGCACGAACGCAAACACGGAAAAGCATTGACCGTTGACGAAGAACGAAAACTCTTATCCGAAACGACAAACACACCCTATCAGCTTATGTTTGCCATAGCCTTATATACAGGAATGCGCCCAAATGAATTTAAGACTGCACGCATTGACGGCAATTTTATTAAATGCTTAAACAGCAAACAAAAAGACAGCAAAGAACATTTTAAAAAAATTCCTATAATCGCACCACTCCGCCCTTACCTTGAAGGGGTAACAGAATTGTCATTTTATCTTGCCGAACCTATGCGCCGTATAATGCGGGAAATTCTTCCAGGCCATATTCTTTATGACCTGCGAACAACTTTTTATACAAGGTGCCAAGAATGCGGAGTTTCAGAAGTTGCGAGAAATTTATTTGTCGGACATACTTTGAAAGGACTTGCTTCAACCTATACCGATGTTTCGGACGAATATCTATTAAGCGAAGCTGAAAAATTAAAACAATGGTATTACCCCCGAATTACCCCCAATAATTAGATTTTTAAAACAAAATCTAACCTATAAACAACGAAAAAAGCCCAATTTTCGGGCTAAAATGCTCAAAAAAAGGACTTTTTTCAATGCTTTTGGTGGACGAGTCGGGACTTGCACCCGAGTCTTACAGGTTTAGTTTAAGCTTTCTACATACTTAGTCTGCCTTTTAACTTATCCCCAAAACGCCGACGGACGGGCTTTTTAGGGAGCATACCGCAAAGTACGGTTCGGCGCGCGCGGTAAAACGCGCCGAAGAGTTTACCGTTTAGTTAACGCCGAACTGCCGCCAACGGTAAGCGACAGACGACGGACAGCGTAATTTACGCTGCGCAAGCTACGCTTGCCATTCTGTTGGAAGGGAAAGCAATAACTTTGGAATCGTTAGATTCTGCGTTTAAATTTAAGTTTCCGTTTTTACAAAGCCGAGCCTTTGGTATGCTTTTCCCATTCTCCGCCTGCAATCGAATCTGAAACTCGCCCACATCTCCAAAACAGGAGTATTATAATTATAAGCTTTTTACCTTAAAAAAATCAAGCGTTTAAATTTGTTTTTTATTGACATTTTGTCGCAAATGCTTTAAAGTTAATTTGAATGATTTACACGGTAACGTTTAATCCCTCGCTGGATTATTACGTACAAGTTAATAACATTAAAAGCGGAATGGTAAACCGAACAACTTCCGAAAGGCTTGCCGTCGGCGGTAAGGGGCTTAACGTGTCGCTTGCCTTAAAGGAGCTTGGCGAAGATACCCTTGCCCTCGGCTTTATAGCAGGGTTGACAGGCGACGCCATCGACGAAAAGGTGCGCCGTTTGGGTTTGCCGCACGATTTTATTAAAGTCGGCGGTCAAAGCAGGATTAACGTTAAAATCAAAAGCAATACCGAAACGGACATAAACGGTTCGGGTGCGCAAATAAGTTTGAACGATATAAACAAGCTAATAAGAAAGCTTAAAACCCTTTTAACGCAAGGCGACTGGCTTATAGTAAGCGGAAGCGTTCCCGCAGGACTTGACGAAAATACCTACGCCGACCTTTTAAAAAAGCTGAAAAGCATAAAAGATATTAACGTAGTAGTTGACGCGTGCGGTAAGCTTTTGACGCAAACGCTTAAATACAAGCCGTTTTTAATTAAACCGAACATTTACGAAATGTGCGAAATATTCGGTCTTTCCTCAATACCGGATTTAGAGGGAATTTACGCCTGCGCACGCAAATTACAGGAAGACGGAGCAAGAAATGTAATTGTTTCGATGGGAAGCTCTGGCGCGGTTATGGTAACAGAAACAAAACAGTCAATGTACGTGCGCGCAGCGCGGGGTCAGCTTGTTAATTCCGTAGGCGCAGGCGACAGTATGATTGCGGGATTTATCCACGAGTATATAAAATCGGGCAACTACTTCTCCGCACTCAATTTTGCGACGGCTGCGGGAAGCGCGTGCGCGTTTACCAAAAACCTTGCCACGCGTGAGCAAATCGAGTATATTGAATCTTTAATGCTGTAAAATGCCCAAATTCAGTTTGCCCTACGAACATCGCGGCTACGTAATTTAAATTAATATGCTGAAAATTTACTTTACCGAAAACGAAAACGTTTACGTAAAACTTGAAAAATATCTGTCAGGGCTGCTGCCCTCCCCCGCACGCATTTTGCGGAACGGAAACGGCAAGCCTTATTTAGAGGGCGACCCCCTCTTTTTTTCAATTTCACATAGCGCAAACAAAGCGTTGATTGCAATTTGCGACAAACCGGTCGGAGCCGATATAGAAATTTTGGCGGACAGAAATTACAAGGCGGTGCTTTCACGTTTTTGCGCCGATGAACGGAAAGAAATTAAAAACAGCCACGATTTTTTAAAACACTGGGTAGTGCGCGAAGCGTATATTAAAATGCTGGGGGATACCGTTTGGGGAAAGCTTAAAAAGCTTAGCTTTACGGACGGAACGCTTTTCTACTGCGGTAAACCCGTAGACTGCGAATTTAAAAACGGCCGTAAAGACAACGTTGTTTACAGTATTTGCATTGCTAAATAATTTGCCATTTATGCGCCTGAATGATATAATTGTATTATGAAAGTTTTTGTAATTGCTATGGATAAAGAAGCGCAGCCTGTTTTAAACGCGATTAACATAGAACGCGATATTACATATTGCGGAAAGCGGCTTGTTACAGGAAAGCTTTCGGGCGAAAGCATAGGTATAGTTATCTGCGGGGTAGGGAAAGTTAACGCTGCCTGCGGAACGCAGATTGCTATTGACGAACTTGGCGCGGACGTCATTATTAACGTAGGCGTTGCAGGCGGACTGAACGGCGGCGTTAAGGTTGGGAAAATATATGCAATATCTAACGTTGTTCAGTACGATTTTGACTTATCCCAGCTTAACGGTACGAAGATAGGTACACTTGACGAATGCAGCGAAAACTACCTTCCACTCGCTTTATCGGACGGCTACCCTACAAAAAAACTTGCTACCGGCGACAGATTTAACGACAGCAAGCAGGATTACAGGCTTTTGACCGAAGTACTTCACGCCGATGTACGCGATATGGAGTGCGGAGCAATTGCGCAGGTGTGCATGCACGCGAACGTACCGTGCTACTCTTACAAAATTATTTCCGACCTTGCGGGAAGCGGAAGTACGACCGACCAGTATTTAAAAAACCTTTCACTCTGCTTTAAAACTTTGGAGCGGGAATTGAAAAACATTATGGAGTATTGCCGTGGATAGGATACCTTCATTTTCAAAAAATCACGACGTTTTAAGCGTCGGTTTGCACGAATGCGGAACTTCGCACGGCGTTACTACGTGGGATTTGCGCTTTAAAAAACCAAATGCGGGCGACTACGTTTCCCCGAAAGCTTTGCATACGATAGAGCATCTGTTGGCAACCGTTTTGAGAAATTCCGAAAAAAAGGACGATATCATTTACTTCGGTCCTATGGGATGCAGAACGGGTTTTTACCTGCTTACGGTCAATTTAAACTACGAGGAAACTCTTGAACTGCTGAAAAAGAGCTTTGACTTAGCGCAGACCTTTACGCAAATTCCCGGCAACAAGCGCGAGGAATGCGGAAATTACCTTGAACACGATTTAAAAGACGCTTTGGACGAATGTAAAAAATATGCAGAGATTTTAGAGCATATATAATAATTTACGTTGCCGCTGCGGCAAGAAATGGCAAGGTCAAATCTTTCAAAACAGTGCAGTGCGCTGTTTTGTTGTCCGAGGTAAGCTTGCGCATAATGCAAGGCGCAAACAATGACAAAACGTACTGCCTTAATTACAGTGCGTCAGCAACGCCTTTCAAATAACGGAAATTTTGTTTCGCAGAATAGAAACAAAATTTCGTGAAAAAGGAGATACTAATGAAACCACTTGGCGGAGGCTGGGACGAATTGCTCGCCCCACTGTTTAAAGATGAAAAATATTTGAAGATACGGGAATTTTTGAAAAGCGAGTACTCGAATTATACCGTCTATCCCGATATGTACGACCTGTACAACTGTTTCCGCTATACTCCTCTTTCCGATATAAAAGCGGTAATTTTGGGTCAGGACCCCTATCACGAACCCAATCAGGCACACGGACTGTGCTTTTCCGTAAAAAAAGGAATCGCGCTTCCGCCTTCATTACAAAACATATACAAGGAAATTCAAAGCGATTTGGGCATTACCGAGCCAAACTGCGGCGACTTGACCAAATGGGCGAAACAGGGCGTGCTACTTTTGAACACAACCCTAACAGTACGCGAGCATCGCGCAAACTCACACTCGAAGTGCGGTTGGGGCTGGTTTACAGACAGCGTTATCAAACTCATTTCCGAAAATACGCAAAATACGGTATTCATTCTCTGGGGCGGAAATGCAAGAAGCAAAGTTCCCCTTATCGACGAAGGAAAACATCTTATTTTGCAATGCGCGCACCCTTCCCCACTGTCCGCTTACAGCGGCTTTTTCGGATGCAGACATTTTTCAAAGACTAACGAATATTTATCGTCACACGGAAAAAAGCCTATTGATTGGGATTTAAATTAAACAAAATACCAAAAGCACAATGATGCGGGCAAAACGCGGAAAACGGGCATTTTTGATGTGGAGTTTACTAAAAAATAAATGACGCTAAAAAAGCGGAATTTAACAAAGTATTGCGACGCATATACGCGTTTTAGAGGAGAATATATGAAATATGTAGTAGTTTTGGGCGACGGAATGGCAGACTGGAAAATACCTTCACTCGGCAATAAAACCTGTCTTGAAGCCGCGCATACGCCCAATTTGGATAAGCTTGCACCTCTTTCCGAAGTAGGACTTTGCAAGACCGTACCGCAGGGTTTCAAGCCCGGTTCGGACGTTGCAAATATGTCTGTACTCGGCTTCGACCCGCACAAATTTTACACGGGGCGTTCCCCTTTGGAAGCCGTTTCGATGGGCATTAAGTTAAAGCCCACGGACGTTACCGTAAGGTGCAACCTTGTAACCCTTTCGGACGACGAACCTTACGACAATAAGACTATGCTCGACTACTCCGCGGGAGAGATTACCACCGAGGAAGCAACCGAGCTTATAAATTTTTTAAAGAAGCAGTTTGACAGCGAGAGGTTTACCCTGTACCCCGGAATTTCATACCGTCACTGCCTTGTAGTGGACAACGGCAAGGTTGGCAACGACCTTACCCCGCCGCACGATATTTCCGACAAAAAGGTTACGGGACACCTGCCCAAAGGCGAATACGGCGATATTTACCTCGGCTTTATGCAAAAGAGCTACGAGCTTTTGAAAGACCACCCCGTGAACTTAAAGCGCATTAAAGAGGGGAAAAAACCCGCAAACAGCATTTGGCTTTGGGGCGAGGGAACAAAACCTGCGCTTGCCGCTTTTAAAGAGATACGGGGACTGAAAGGCGGGATAATTTCCGCAGTAGACCTTGTACAGGGTATCGGAATGCTTGCGGGTATGAAGATAATACCCGTAGACGGCATTACGGGCAATTACGAAACAAACTTCACGGGAAAGGCAAATAAAGCAGTTGACGAGCTTTTAGGCGGGCTTGACTACGTTTATATCCATATGGAAGCCCCCGACGAATGCGGACACCACGGCGACTATGCTCATAAGGTGTACTCGATAGAGCAAATAGACGAAAAAGTTATTAAGACAGTTATCGACCGCTTTACCGGCGCAGGCGAAGACTTTGCAATGCTTGTCTGTCCCGACCACCCCACGCCTTGCGAAATAAAGACGCACCTTTCCGACCCTATACCCTATCTTTTGTACACAAACGTTAAAAACCTTTGCAACGGAGCGAAACGCTACACCGAGGACGAAGCTAAGGCAACGGGCGAATACGTACCAGACGGATATAAACTTATTGAAAAACTAATATCTGTTAAATAAATAGAAAAGGGCGGCGGTTTTAAAACCGCCGCCCTTTCCTATTTATTTTGCTTTTAAACTGTTTTTCTGTTTTTTATAGGTATCGTTTGCCTCGTCAATCATAGCCTTTTTTGCAGGTGCGGGTTCGTAGTATCCGCGGGTCTGCATTTGGGTAAACAGGCAGAACTGGTCTTCGGCTACGCCGAGTAAGTTTGTGGAAAAGTTTTTTCTTACTGCCTTGGTACTACCCTCGAACAGTGCGACAGTGTAAAGCTCCATAAGCTGTTTTTCACTTTCCAGCATATCCTGCAAAGTGTCCTTTTCGTTGAGCTGGCAATCCATTTTTGTAAGTTTCATTTTAACCTCCTGATTTTAAAGTTTGTTGACCGACAGTCGCGCGCAAGGCAAGGAAGGCGAGGCTTTACGACGGGGAATTTACTTAACGGTAAATGACCCAAGGAAAAAGCAGCCTGACACCGCATTGCGTGATGAATGTCGGTCAACCGCCTATTAAGCTTAATAATGCCGAATAACGCTGTTCGTGTTCATCCGCAATCCTGGTCATAACCGAAGCTAAATCTACGTCGGTTAAGGTTTTGGAATAAGCCCTTGCTTTTTTGCACAAAAGTCCTTCCGCCGTCAGTGCGTCGGAAATTAATTGAAGTTCCTTTGAAGTGATTTCCGTCATAATATTAATACCTCCTTCTTGTTTATTGCCCGTTTGCCGTCCGCTTATACATTCCAATTTTTTACCCTGCAATAATTGACATGTCATATATTTATATGATAAAATTAGTTTAAACTTATGAAAAACATTAAAATCGTTGCGCTTACAGGTGTTACAGGCGCGATGGGCGGCGAAGCTTTACTCAGCTTGATGCAGTCGCCCGATAATTTAAAAGTAAAATGTATTGTTTTCGACGAAGAGAGGAAAATACCTTCGTTCGTTAAAAAGACTATAAAGAAGTACCGCAAACGCATTGAACTGTTCAGGGGCGACCTTGCAAATTATAACGACTGCGTAAGGCTTGTAGACGGCGCGGACTACGTTATCCACTGCGCTGCAAAAATTCCGCCCAAGTCAGACCACGACCCTGAAGGCACTTATTTATGTAACTACGTTGGCACTAAAAATCTTGTAGACGCAATAATCGCAAGTGAAAAGCCCGACACTCCGTTCGTTCATATTTCAACAGTTGCGGTATACGGAAACAGAAGCTATCCCCACGTTTGGGGACGAGTCGGCGACCCCGTGATTTCAAGCGATTACGATACCTATTCCGCAAATAAATTAAAAGCCGAAAGATACGTTTTGGACAGCGGGCTGAAAAAGTTCGTCGTATTGCGTCAGACCGCCGTTTTGCATAAATATATGTTTGCAAATAATCTTAAAGACGGATTAATGTTCCACACTTCCTGGAACTGCCCTTTGGAATGGGTTACCGACGCAGACAGCGGCGTTTTATGCAAAAACCTTGTCGAGCGCGACATAGCGGACAAGCTTGACGGGTTCTGGAATAAAATTTACAATATCGGCGGCGGGGAAAGCTGCCGCGTTTCGGGCTTTGAAACAATCGACGGTTGTTTTACCTACCTTGTTGGAACGGGAGCGAAGAAGTTTTTCAAGCCCAATTGGAATATTACGCGCAATTTCCACGGCGTATGGTATTACGACAGCGACGAGCTGGAAAATTATTTGCAGTTCCGCAGCGAAAGCTTTGACGGGTTCTGGACGAGAATGCACAAAAAGTACCGTGTTTTCAAGCTTGGAAAATACGCTCCATCCCCCCTTATTTCAAAGCTTGCGATTAAAAGACTGTTTAAAAACACTAATGCGCCCGCATACTGGTTAAAGCACGGCAAGGAAGGACGCATAAAGGCGTTTTTCGGCAGCAGGGAAAAGTTTGACGCCATAGGCACTGATTGGAATAAGTTCCCCCTTCTTTGCGAAGGTAAGCTTGAAAACGGCGAAGCAATAAACTATAACGGACTTAAAGATATAAATAATGCAAAGCCTTTGCTGTTAGACCACGGCTACGACGAGAGTAAGCCGCTTGAAAGTCTTGACTTTGACGACCTGAATAAAGCGGCGGAATTCCGCGGCGGCAAATGCCTTTCAACCGACTACAAAGCGGGTAATTTGTACGGAAAAATAAAATGGCAATGCCGCGACGGACACGAATTCACTTCCTCCCCCTACACCGTTTTAAAAGGCGGACACTGGTGTCCGCAATGCTGCCAGCCCGCTCCTTGGCGTTACGGTTCGCTTGCAAAGGATATTCCGTTCTACGCGCAGGTTTATTTCGACACGCACACAAAGGACGAGGTTGACGACGTTTATCCCCTGTCCGACAACGAAGACGATTTTATCTTGAAAAATAAATAAATTCTAATTTATGAAAGTAATATTATACGTATTTTCAGGCACGGGCAACACTTTAAAGGTTGCGTCGCTGTTTAAAAAGTATATGAACGCGGACGTTACCGTGTACAGAATTTCAGCAAAGAGCAGTAAATTCCCTTCCCCGGAGGAGTTCGACCTGGTAGGGATAGGTTATCCCATACACGCGTTTAACGCGCCCGAACCCGTTATTAAGTTTGTAAAAAAACTGCCTGCCGTTACGTACAGGCGCGCTTTTATGTTTAAAACTTCGGGCGAGGGCTTGCATTTAAACGACTGCTCGTCGCAGAAGTGTATAAAAATTATGCAAAAGAAGGGCTATGACGTGACGCTTGAAAGGCACGTTGTTATGCCGTATAATATGATTTACCGCCACTCGGAAGCAATGGCGAAGCAGATGTGGATATACGCCAAGGCTTACGTTAAACTTATCTGTAAGGAGCTTGAAAGTTTTACGCGCGAAAACGTGATACTGCCTTTTTACAAGACTTTTTACGCACCCATATTCCGCATAGAACAGTTGTTTACCCATCTGCACGGACCACTGTTCCGCGTTGACGGCAATAAATGTTTGGAATGCGGAAAATGCGTTGCCGTCTGCCCCGAAAACAATATAACCGTTGAAGACGGAAAATACAAGTTCGGGACGAAGTGCGTTTTGTGTATGGGGTGTTCGTTCGGGTGTCCCGCAGACGCTATACACGTAGGCATTTTCAAATTTTGGAAAGTTAACGGAAGCTACCGCCTTGAAGAGCTTGTCCGCGACGAAAACGTTTTGTTCCCGCTTGTACCCGACCACGCAAGGGGAATTTACAGATTATATAAAAAATATTACCGCGAAGTTGACAAACAGCTTGAAGACGCGGGAATTGACGTAAACGCTTACGTATAAACGACGCCGTGCATTTTGCACGGCAATTTTGAATATACTTTACTTGTACGGATATGAAGGTTAAAAATTTCTTTTTTGATATGGCGCGCGGAGCGGCAATAGGAATTGCAATGATTATTCCCGGCGTAAGCGGCGGTACGCTTGCCGTTTTAATGAACGTATACGATAAGCTTATCGGCGCAATAAGCAATTTAAGACGGGATTTTAAAAACAGCTTTTTCTTTTTACTGCCGATACTTTTAGGTGCTGCAATCGGCGTAATTGCCGCATATTTCCCGCTTAAATACGCGCTTAAATACGCTCCGTTCCCTACAGTTTTGCTGTTTGTGGGATTAATGGTCGGTTCCTGCCCCAAAATAATCAAGGACGGAATAAAACAAGGTTTTAAACCGTTAAATATAGTTTCAATTATAATTCCGCTTGCGGCGGTTATAGGAATTTGCTTTATACCAAGCTTAGGAAAAGCAGACCTATCCCCTTCGATGCAATGGTACGGATATATACTGATAATCCTGATAGGTATGGTTGGCAGCTGCGCGTTGGTTATCCCCGGGGTAAGCGGGTCAATGCTTTTGCTTATATTGGGTTACTACGAAGCAATATTCGATACCGTATCCGCTTTGAAAACGGACTTCGGGCATTCGGTTTTGGTACTCTTCCTGTTTGCGGCAGGAGTTATAATCGGATTTTTCAGCATTGCTAAGCTTATGAAGCTGTTTATGACCAAATTCCCGAGAGGAACGCTGTGGGCAATTATAGGATTTGTAATAGGCTCTATTCCCGCAATACTGATAACTTACAATTCAAACTTCCCCGAACAGCCTTACCCCTCTTTGAACACCGCGCATATCGCCGTAGGAATTGTGCTGTGCGTGCTTGGAATTATAGCAAGCTTTGCGCTGACGGCATATGTTGAAGCAAGGAACAAAAAGATTGCTCCGCCCGTCGCCACCGACAGCGACGATACCTTTCCCCAAGAAGAAGGCTGAAACAAGGATAAATAAATTATAACCGCGCGTCTGTCCAGACGCGCGGTTTCATTATTTTTAATCACTATTTTATTATCCCTGCCAACGCGGCACACTCTCCTGCCGCAACAAGCGTCAGTTGGAGCCTTTTTCTTTACGTTTGCCGTTACAAGGCTATTTAATTTTCAGTGTTCCTAAACGTTATCCAAATTAAAATCAACGGCTCCGCTTTCGGTGTGATAGAGTGCGCCTGTGATTTGCACGCCGTCCGTCTTATGTATAAGCTGCCGTATCTTTGCAACACTTTGCTTAACGTTGAGTATACTTGCCTTAACCCCGTCACGCTCCATACCGACTGCACACCTGATTTCGTCGGTAATAAATTTGACGTAACCGACGTTCGGCGTTAAAGACGCGCCTACCGCACCGCAAAGCGTATGACCGAGTACAACTACCAGCCTGCAACCGAGGTGTTCAACCGCATACTCTATACTGCCTAACTGGTGGTTATCGATTACATTACCTGCAACGCGGATGACGAACAAATCGCCTATTCCTGCGGAAAATATAAATTCGGGAATAACTCTCGAATCCGAACAGGCAATAATGACGGCATACGGTTTTTGTCCGTTTTTGCTTGTCAAAGTTCTTATTTCCGGCGAAGCGTCGCCGCAACACGATTTTGCGTTGCGATACTTTTCATTTCCTGATTTCAATCTTTCCAAAGCGACTTCCGCCGATACGTACTCTGATTGCATATTAATACTTCCTTAATATTTAATAGCCCGAGGCTTGCCTCGGGCTATTAATTTATTTGTTTAAATTACTTTCTGGGGTTTTTAATATTAGCCTGTGCTGCTGCAAGACGCGCGATAGGTACGCGGTAAGGCGAGCAGGAAACGTAGTTCAAGCCGATTGCGTGGCAGAACTCGATGGACGAAGGGTCGCCGCCGTGTTCGCCGCAGATGCCTACGTGAAGCTTTTTGTTTGCGCCTTTGCCGAGCGTTACAGCCATATCCATAAGCTTACCTACGCCTGTCGTATCAAGACGTGCGAAAGGATCACTTTCGTAAATTTTGTTGGAATAGTACGAAGGAAGGAATTTGCCAGCGTCGTCACGGCTGAAGCCGAACGTCATCTGGGTTAAGTCGTTAGTACCGAAGCAGAAGAAATCAGCTTCCTTAGCGATTTCGTCAGCGGTAAGTGCTGCACGGGGAATTTCTATCATCGTGCCGACTTCGTATTTAAGCTTAACTCCCGACTCCTTAATAACTTCCTTTGCTGTTTTAACAACAACGTCCTTAACGTATTTAAGTTCCTTTATTTCGCCGACTAAGGGAATCATAATTTCGGGAACTACTTTCCAATCGGGATGATTTTTCTGAACGTTGATTGCGGCTTTGATTACAGCCTTGGTCTGCATAACGGCGATTTCGGGATAGGTTACCGTAAGACGGCAGCCGCGGTGTCCCATCATCGGATTGAACTCGTGCAAGTCGGAAATAATCTGCTTAATCTGCTTAACGGTCTTGCCCTGTGTTTCAGCAAGTGCCTTAATATCCTCTGCATCCGTAGGAACAAACTCGTGAAGAGGGGGGTCAAGGAAACGGATAGTGACGGGCTGTCCTTCCAATGCTTCCATAAGACCTTCAAAGTCCTTCTGCTGCATAGGTTCAATTTTAGCAAGCGCAGCTTCCCTTTCCTCTACGGTGTCGGAACAAATCATTTCCCTGAACGCGCCTATTCTTGCGGGGTCAAAGAACATATGCTCTGTACGGCAAAGACCGATACCCTGTGCGCCGAACGCAGCGGCCTGCTTTGCGTCTGCGGGGGTGTCTGCGTTGGTTCTTACGCCAAGCTTCTTATATTTGTCTGCAAGAGTCATTATTCTGCCGAAGTAGCCTGAATTAGGATCTGCGGGTACGGTGGGAATAAGGCAATCGTAGATTTTACCGGTTGAACCGTCAAGCGAAATTTCGTCGCCTTCTTTAAATACTTTGCCTGCAAGAGTAAATCTCTTCTTCTCTTCTTCCATCTTGATATCGCCGCAACCGGAAACGCAGCAAGTTCCCATACCGCGTGCAACGACTGCCGCGTGCGAGGTCTGACCGCCGCGGACGGTTAAGATACCCTGGGCATACTTCATACCCTCGATATCTTCGGGAGAGGTTTCAAGACGGACGAGTACGACCTTATTACCCTTCTTTCCTTCGATAACTGCGTCTTCTGCCGTAAATACGATTGAACCGGCAGCCGCACCGGGGGATGCCGCAATACCCTTGCCCACAACGTTTTCCTTATCGGCAACTTTCAAAGCCTTAGGGTCGAACTGAGGGTGTAAAAGCATATCAAGCGACTTAGCGTCAATTTGCATAAGTGCTTCTTTTTCGGTAATCATCTTTTCGTCGATGAGGTCACAAGCTATTTTGATAGCCGCTGCTGCAGTACGCTTGCCGTTACGGGTTTGGAGCATATAGAGCTTTTTATCTTCGATAGTGAACTCCATATCCTGCATATCGTGATAGTGTTTTTCCAAGGTTTCGCAAACCTTCTGGAACTGTTCGTAAGCTTCGGGGAATACCTTTTTCATCTTTGCGATGGGCATAGGTGTACGGACGCCTGCAACAACGTCTTCGCCCTGTGCGTTAACGAGGAATTCGCCCATAAGTCCCTTTTCGCCGGTTGCGGGATTACGCGTGAACGCAACGCCCGTACCAGAAGTATTGCCGAGGTTACCGAACGCCATCATCTGAACGTTTACGGCTGTACCCCAGGAATAGGGAATGTCGTGGTCCATACGGTATATGTTCGCACGGGGGTTGTCCCACGAACGGAATACGGCTTTAACCGCTTCAAAGAGCTGTTCCTTGGGATCGTCGGGGAAATCTTTGCCGAGCTGCTTTTTATATTCTGCCTTGAACTGGTAAGCAAGCTCCTTTAAGTCGTCAGCGGTAAGGTCAACGTCGTATTCTATACCCTTCTGCGCCTTCATATCGTCGATGAGCTTTTCAAAATATTTCTTGCCGACTTCCATTACGACGTCGGAGAACATCTGGATAAATCTTCTGTAACAGTCCCAAGCCCAACGGGGATTTTTGGATTTTTCCGCGATGGTATTTACGACGTCTTCGTTAAGACCGAGGTTCAGGATTGTATCCATCATACCGGGCATAGAAGCTCTTGCGCCGGAACGGACGGAAACGAGCAAAGGATTTACCTTGTCGCCGAACTTCTTGCCGCAGACTTCTTCCATCTTGTCGATGTAAGACATTATTTCTGCCTGGATATCCTTGTTGATTTTACGTCCGTCTTCATAGTACTGCGTGCAGGCTTCGGTTGAAATTGTGAAGCCCTGAGGTACGGGAAGACCGATTTTAGTCATTTCTGCGAGGTTTGCACCCTTGCCGCCTAAAAGTTCGCGCATGCTTGCGTCGCCTTCGGTGAAAAGATAGCAATACTTCTTAGCCATTGAGATTTTCCTCCATTGAAAAATAAAATTTTTAATAATAAATTGCCTTTTATAAAGGCATATTCCATCCTTACCATTTTAATACATACAGGCGATTAAATCAAGTGTTTCAGGAAAAAAAAGGAAAAATTATTTTGGTTTTGCGGGTTTGTATTATAACGGTTTCTGACCTTTTTGCAATTATATTGAATATTATTTGCAATTAAATTAAAATAATGGATATCGGCAAAATCGCATATGCCTTACGGAATTAAAAACAGACGAAGATAAAAAGCTTTCAAACACCTTTGTTTGAAAGCTTTTTGCTGCACAATTAGAAAGAAAAATTGAAATTTAGCGGCGTGTCGCCGCAGCCGTGTATCTTTATTGCCGAACCGCTTAACTGACTTTACTGCACGTCAAATTGAAATTTTTCTTATTCTTTCTTTCGTTTTATAAAAGGTAATTTATCGTAAAAGCATAGCAGATACAACAATAAAAGAACGAACATAACGAATATCAAGCAGACACACACTATTCCCCAAGCCAACTGCGTATTTGCGTTTACGTCTTTACCGTAACTTACTGCCCAACAAACACCTTTATTACCGTGTCTTATTTCGCCGATATAAATTTCGACTTTTTCACCTATGCGTTGTTCATCAAGCGCAGTTTGTTCGTAGTTATTGTAACTTCCTCTTCCGCAAGAACATTCGTATATTATTCCATTTTCATCAATATAGCGACATATAAGGTCGTAAGTTCCTCTCGACAAATCACGTTTTTGAATATAGACTATTTCAGCTTCCGCCGTAACGCCGTTGTCTATTGCCTTTTGTATTTTTAAGCAGTCTGCATAGCTTACAAACATAAGAGTAGCAACAAATATAAAAATTAAATTTACGATTGCAAACAATATGATGCCTTTTATACTGAGCGGTAAAATTCTTTTGTTAGATTTATCTTTCATAACTTACTCCGCTAAATTACTGTTTTTCATACAATAATTATATTATGTTTGAAGACGAAAAACAAGCGGTTAATAAGTATAGCTAACTGTATTTATGGCATTAAGGTGTATAATTTCCATTTGCCGTGTGTGTCCGCACAGAAATTAATCTGCGCGCGAATTTATAAAAGTCTGACGTATTCCGATAGGCTTTTTAAAGCAACGTTAAGCTTATATGAGAAGTACTCGCGTATAAGCCGAAGCGCGCGCTTTTCGCCGTCGGATGTTATAAACCTCTCTTCATAAGACTTGCCGTCAAGCTTACGCAAGACGTTGTAAGTAACCCTGCTTGCGCCTACCCCGCTGCCGCAATCGCCGCAGGAAAACGAACCTGCGTCCATATCGAAGCGAAGCTTATCTGTATGTAAAAGCGGCGACCCGCATTCAATGCAGTTTTCCGCATTTATTGCGTATCCCGCGCTTTTTAGCGCGAACAGTAAAAAACGGATAAGTGCCTGACTTTCGTTACCTACGCACATTTCGGAAAGCGTCCTTATGCATTCGTAAAAAATTTCGCTGCAATCCTCGCCCTCGAAGGTAAGCGCGTTTACCGCCTCTTCCGCCGCGGAAGCCGCGTAGAATTTATTTATGTCGGTACGCAGGTCATAAAAGCTTTCACATTCGGTAGCCCCCGTGACGGTAAACCTGCCGCTGCGTTCGGCAAGAACGTACTCCGCAAAACAAAAAGGCTGAGCCGCAAATTTAAGCTTTGCCGCCGCCTTTTTTACACCCTTTATGCCTGCGGAAATTTTGCCCCTTTCCGCCGTCAGTAAAGTAAGAATTTTATCGTTTTCATTGTAGTCAACTGCCCTTATCATAAGGGCGTTTACAGTTATTTCCATAAATATGTTTATATTGTTAAATACGCTACGCGTGTGAAATGGGAATGCTTTATTGCAGTTTTAATTTTATTTAGTTCTACCTTAACATTTTGCGACAGCAAAATATTTCACATCGGCGCAGCCGATATTTAACATACGAAGTAAATCCAACATTCGCGTCAGCGAATATTTAACATTGCGCAGCAATATTTACCCTTTACTGATTTCCGCCGTCCAAACGCTTATACAACATATAATAGCTTACGTTTCCCGTCTTTTCAAACATCTTCCAAGCAAGCTCGGCAGCGTCTTTATCTCTTTTTTCCATAAGCACACTCCTTTTACTAAAAGAGTGTGCAAAAATTTAAAATTTATGTTTGGATTTATAAAACGCAGAAATACGAGCTGAACAAGGCGCGTCAACTAAACTGCGGAGAAGCGAGCAAGACAAGGAGCGCGAGTATTTGTTATGGAGCTTACACCATAGTAATTGACCGAACAAACACTGAACGCGACAAAGTATTGCGATATTTATACGCAGTTTAATCTTCGTAGCCGAAGTCTTTCATAAGGTTAGGACGGTTGCGCCAATCCTCTTTTACCTTGACGTAGGTAGTTAAAAACACCTTTGTACCGAGGAACTTTTCCATATCCTTTCTTGCAAAGGACGAAACTTCCTTTATAGCCGCGCCCTGCTTGCCTATAAGAATAGATTTATGGTTTGGCTTTTCGCATATTATATCGAGGTTGATATCGTAAACGCCGTTTTGCGTTTTTTCAAAGGTATTTATAGATATCGCTATACCGTGGGGAATTTCCTGCCCGAATTTCAAAAGAATTTTTTCACGCATTATTTCGGAAACCATAAACCTTTCGCTCTTGTCCGAAACAATATCCTCTGCAATGACCTTATCGCCTTCGGGCATTTTTCCCGCAAGAAACTCTTCAAGCTTGACGATATTTGTACGCTTGCGTGCCGAAACGGGGAAAACGTCGCAATCAATTCCGTTTTCGTAAAGACGTTTTATGTCCGCAGGAATATTTTCCTTGGGCATTATATCTATTTTGGTATATGCAACCGCCATCGGCGTACCTGACGATAAATACTTTTTCATAAGCAAAATATCGTCGTCGGAAATTCCGCCGTGTCCGTCGTGAACGTACAATATAAAATCGACGTCTTTTGCGGCTGTTTCCGCGGTTTTAAGCATCATATCGGCAAGGCGGTTTTTCGCCTTATAAATACCCGGAGTGTCCACAAACACAAGCTGGTATGCGGGCTTTGTAAGTATACCCATAATCGCGTCGCGCGTGGTTTGGGGCTTGGGGGAAACTATTGCCACTTTTTCGCCCACTAAAACGTTTATAAGCGTACTTTTGCCTGCGTTGGCTTTTCCTATAACTCCTATAAAACCGCTTTTCATAAAACTCCTTAACGAATTTGAATTTATCTGGTTATACCTATTTTTAAAAGCACCTTTTCTTCCTTTTCCCGCATAACCGACTTGTCGCCCTCCTCGATATGGTCGTACCCCAAAAGATGGCAAATTCCGTGCGCGGCAAGATAGTTGAGTTCACGCTTAAAGCTATGCCCGTACTCCTCCGCCTGCTCTTCGGCACGCTTGACGCAAATTGCAATACTTCCGATAAAGAGGTTGCCCTCCTCGTCCAGGTCCGCGGGAAAGTCTTTTTTTAAAATTTTTTTACCGAATATTCCGTCCAGCGAGGGAAAGCTTAATACGTCCGTCACGCTATCTATACCGCGCAGCTCTTTATTTAAGCGGCGTATTTCCTGTTCGTCCACCGTTACTATTTCGGCGGAAAGATTGCAGTCGCTTTCAAACTCGCCGCAAAACGCCTCGGCAAGGGGTGCAAAATTTTCTTCACTGTAAATTATAAGGCTACTCATATTACTTTTTCTTTGAAACGGTTAATTTGGGATACACCACGCGGGAATGGTAAACACCCGTAAGCTGGTTTACGATTGTGCTTTTTACGATTGTAAGCTCACGCATAGTTATATTGCAGTTATCGAACTGACCCATATCGAGTCTTTCTTCTATAAGGTTTCTTACGAACGCTTCCACTTTTTCGGGAGAACGGTCAGGCAGTGTTCGCGTTGCCGCCTCGGAAGAGTCGGCAATCATAATAAGAGCGGCTATTTTCGATTCGGGGATAGGTCCCGTATACGAATAGTTTTCTATATTCAGTTCGCCGTCGCTCATTTTCAACGCCTTGTAATAGAAATATTTAATAGGCATAGTGCCGTGGTGCTGAACTGCCACGTCAGCAAAAAACTCGGGCAAGCGGCTCTTTTTTATAAGCTGTGCGCCGTTTCTCGTGTGAGAACGGATAATGTCAACAGAAAGCTCGGGAGTAATGTCGTCGTGGAAATTATATTCCGTCTGGTTTTCCGCAAACATTTCCGGACCTTTAAGCTTACCCACGTCGTGATAATAAGCCGCAGCGCGGGCGAGTTCGGGGTCTTCCCCGATAGCCTTTGCACACGCTTCGACAATCTGCGATACGACAACCGAATGGCTGTAAGTACCTGGCGCGTTTTCTTTTAGTTTTTTAATAAGTCTTGCGCCGTCGGAAGTAAGCTCCCTCAGTCTGAACACCGTCATCTCAGCGAAAAGCATTTCAAACAGAGGCAATATGAACATATACAGCATTACCGACATCATACAGCTTAACGCACCGAATATCAACAAATCAAACGTTTCGGCAGTGGTAATCGCGCCTATGTTTACGGGCAAAATAATTACGAAGTTTATAACTTCAACGGGAATTAATAGAATGAATGCGAGCAAGACGCTTTGGAAACGTGTTTTTACAGAGTTGAATACGAAAACCGCGACGAGTCCCGCACAGAAACTGCTTAAAAGGCTTGCATAGCTTGCAGACTGTTCGTTGAACATATACGTAATGTCAGAAAACCTGTCCAACGTTAAAATCATCAGCGAGAATATAGTATTTATAAAAATTGCGTCCCTGCGCCTGAACAGCGTAGCACACATTAAGGCGGTAAAGGCAATAGGGCGCGACATAGAATGCACATACTTGCTCATAACGTAATCGAGCGCGCACGCAATGTACATTACGAGAAATATTTCCGACATCTTTGTAAGTCTGGAAAGGACGAACTTATTCTCAAAAATGAAATAGCAGTATAGCATTGCGGACAAAACCGCTATTGATACGGCTATCGTTAAAAGCGGCTGTTGGTTCTGCACGAAATAATTGCCGAAACCCGAACCACCCTCGTTAATAAGTATCATCAATATGATAATAACGTAAATTCCTATCGTTCCGAAAATGAACGTAAAAAGGCTTTTTACGATATCTTTATTGCTCAGTTTTGTTGCCGTCTGCAAGTTGCAACCTCCTCTTGTCGTCACGGTCGTATGCCCGTACAATTTTCATTACCAAGGAATTCCTGACGACGTCTTTATCCGTAAGGTATGTTATAGATACTCCGTCAACGTCCTTTAATACGTAGGCGGCGTGTTCAAGCCCGCTCGATTTTCCGTTGGGAAGGTCAATCTGGGTTGCGTCGCCCGTAATGACCATTTTACTTCCGTCGCCGAGTCGGGTTAAAAACATTTTCATTTGTTCGCGCGTGGTATTCTGCGCTTCGTCTAAAATAACGAATGAATTTGAAAGTGTACGACCGCGCATATATGCAAGCGGGGCAATTTCAATCGAACCGCGTTCCATAAGCTTGGTATACGTTTCAAGCCCGAGCATTTCCTGCAAGGCGTCGTACAGCGGTCTTAAATACGGGTCAACCTTGGTCTGTAAATCGCCGGGAAGAAAGCCCAGCTTTTCCCCCGCCTCGACTGCGGGGCGTGTAAGTATAATTTTATCTACCTGCTTTTGCTTCATTGCCTGAACGGCAAGACACACTGCAAGATAGGTTTTACCCGTACCGGCAGGACCTATACCGAATGCAACTGCGTCACGCTTTATGCTGTCAACGTACTTTTTCTGACCGACGGTTTTGCATTTTATAGGCTTACCGCGATAGGTTATAGCGACGGTATCCGAAGAAAGCTTGGTTATATCCTGCGCTTTGCCTTCACGGGCAAGCTCGATGCAATATTCCACCCTGCCCTTGTCAACGTTTTCCGCGTTTTCCGCAAGCAATAAAAGGCTTTCTATTACGGAAGCCGCCTGCACCGCTCGCTCTTCAACCCCTTCGATAACGAAGGTTAACCCCTCCACACGTATTATAACGCCGAGTTCGCGCATTATTATATTCAGATTTTCGTCGAATGTGCCGAGAATGCGTTGGAGCTTGTCCACACTGTCCGCTTCGACCTTTTTGACTGTGTTATTCATAATTATAAATGCAAGATTAATTTATGTAAATAATTCTACTAACTTATGAAGCAACGCGCAGGTTTAACGCCGTTATACGAAGTTTAGTGGAAGCACCACTATTTCGGTTTCTATAAACGAGCAGAACAAGGCAAACGAGCAATTGCAAGGGGAGTTTACAATGATGTAAACGACCCGAAGCAACGCGCAAGTTTAACGCCGTTATACGAAGTTTAGAGGAAGCACCACTATTTCGGTTTCTATAAACGAGCAGAACAAGGCAAACGAGCAATTGCAAGGGGAGTTTACAATGATGTAAACGACCCGAAGCAACGCGCAAGTTTAACGCCGTTATACGAAGTTTAGAGGAAGCGAAATTATTGCATATTTATACTTAACTTACGCAAATAAGTAAAATCTATTACATAGACGACACCGTCTTCCACTTGGTTTACAGTATGGGAACGGTTGATAATTTCGTCCGATTCGAGAATTACAGAAGAATACGCTTGTTTCAAAGCCTCGTCCGATTCGGCTTGGGCAAAATACTCTGCCCTGCCTGCACACTCTATCTCCGCATAGCCGACCGCAATGCTCGGCGTGCGTGTTTCCCCTGCAACAGTGTATGCGGAAATTAAAGTATCGCCGTTTTGCACTTTGTCGCCCGCCGAAACCTCTGCCGTACCGCAGATTGCAACTATATTTTTAACAATTCCGTCCGCATTAGATAAAAGAGGACTTCTGAGTACCGAACCGTGATGCTCTTCGTCCACCTGTACGTCAACGTAAAGTATACTGCCCCTTTTCTGGATATTGCAGAATGTAACCTGAGGAAGGGCAAGTATTTTACCTGTGGCGACGGGGGCGTCAAAACCCGAATAGAAAGAAAATTCTTTTGCGCCCGATTCGTAAATTATTCTTTTTACTTCAGGCGAAAGATAGCTTCCGCTTCCGCTTACAGTAATTTTGAAAACAAAGCTATTTGAAATGATAGCTATTGCCGCAAACAAAAAACCGCCCGCAATAAGCCCTGCGCGGTTTAACAAACGCGTTAAAAAGCGGTTGCGCCTGCTTTGCACTTGTACGGAGATATTATAACACGGTTTTGCAAAAATTGCAAAAACTTTTTTAACATCTTTATCTTTTACGGAAAATATAAAGCGCGTACCGTCTTTTTTACATCCGTAAATAGCTATTTCAGCCTTTTTAAGCTTTTTTAAAGCGGCTTCCGCCGTCGAGGTTACCGCAATTTTTGTTGTATCAGTCAATTTTAACTCCCGTTATTTTGCCTTTAATAAGCAAATCTTCCTCAAAATACTTGCCGAGCGTCAAATTTTCGCCCTCGATAGTTATTTTATTTTTTTTAAGCGCAAGTACGATTTTTTCAGACGAATATTCGGCAACGCCTTTAATGCTGCGGAAATACCCGCCGAACCCCGGCACTACCGAAAATGACTTTAAAGTGTCCGCACCGAGTTCAGATAAAATTTGTTCCAAAAGCTTCATATAGTATTGTATGCGGACTATATTATTGATTAGACCTCGTCACTCAGCGCAAGCTGTGCAGAACTTGCACAATGGGAAGCCGCAATATAGTAAAGCCGCCGCGCGGAAATTCCGCGCGGCGGCTTTACTGATTTTATTTAAATTAGAATGTAGCAACCAAGTTTATATTTCCTTTAACTACGGTACAATTGTCTTTCCAGTCGCCGTCAAGCGTTTCAAGAGTAAATTCACGCATTTCTCCCGCCGAATAACCATTGAATAAACCGTTTCTTTTCTTAGCCCTGACATTAACGATTTCATCGCCTATAGCTATTATAACGGTGTGCTTTTCGTTGGTAATAGATACGCAAATTTCAACACCTTCAAAAACCTCTACTGTATTGCCATAAGAGTTGCCTTTTGCGGTTGAATTATTTTTATTAAGCGAAGAATCTGATTCGGGGCTGTTTACATAAAAGTAAGTATCGCCGTTGCCCGAAAATGTGTAGGTAAATGAATATTTCATCCTTGCGTATAGTACGGTCGTTGAAACCGTAAAACTTTCAATTGCGTCTGTAAATGCGGCATCGGCATACCACTTATTAAAACCTGCTACCTTTGAAGTATCAACCGAAACGCTTACACCGCTACTATCCGCATTGGGGTTTGTAGTTCCGCTTATGAACTTACCGTTTATAGAAGTAACTTCTTCACGGTTTACAAACCAGATTGCGTAATAAGTTACCTCACTTTCAGACGACTGCACGGAAGGCACGTCAATGAAAGCAAGAGAATTGTCTGCATTTGCCAAAGCCCAGCCGGCAAAGGTATATTTACCGCTTTCCACAGCTTTTGCGTCGGCAAGAGGTCTGCCTACCGCCGCGTTTGTTATTTCAACGCTCTGCGTACCGTATTCAACACCGTTGTAGGTAAACGCAACCTCGCTGTAAACGTAGATATTTTCAGCGTAATCCGCTTTCCATGCGGAGTAAAGCTTTGTTGAACCTACGGGCATTGCGAACGTCATTTCCGCCTCGGTATTCGTAAGAACAAGATTTGAATTTGTGGAAGTCCAGCCGGCAAACGCATTATACGTTTCGTCGCCAAGCGAGATAACGGTTACCTCCGCACCCGTCTGTACATAAGTAAGACCGTCAACCGTTTCGTAATTACCGTTTATGGTAGTTACACCAGAGGAAAGTCCGACAATCGCGCTTTCCACGGAAAGCAGGTAATACCATTCGTCCTGCGGCAGCTCGGTAATTGTGATTGTAAGCGTATAAGCAGTGCCGTTAAGCTCTACCCCGCCGCTGACTTCCACATTGAACGCGTTGATATAACCGTTTGCCTTAGTAAGACCGTTAAGAACATCTTTTACGTATGCGGCAATTTCTTCCGCGCCCTTAGCAACGGTATTGATATTTACAAGCTGAGCAAAGCTTACGCTCTTGACGTCAATAGACTTATTGTTATTTACCGAAACTATTTCGTAGTTGACGTAAGCCCAATTGTAATTGCCTTCGCCTACCTGCTTGCCGTCGTGGTCTACGCGCCAACCGTTGCGCGAACCGCCGTTATCTCCGATGTACTTATATTTAGAGCCGTCCTTTTTAAAGCCCATCCAGTCGGTATTGCCCTTAGTTGAGGTTTCAAAGTTACTGCCGACGGATTCCGCTATGTTATAGTAAATGTTTAAAATAGTGACGTTTTCGTCCGCGCTTGTACCCGTACCGTAGAAAGGATATCTGTTTCCGTCGTTAGTCCAGGAAGAACCGCCGAAGAACACCTTATCCGCAAGGAATACCGCACTTTCCATATCTTTATTATCCATAAATGCGTCTGCGTTAACTACGGTTATACTTGCAGGAACTACTATATTTTTGATATTTGAAAGCTTTAACGACGCTACGTCGATTTCGGTTACGGGATAGCCTCCTATACTGCTTTCGAGAATGAGCACCGAACCCGAAGCCGTGTAAGGCAGAATACCGTTTTCATCAAAGCCGTTTACGTGATAGGTAAGCACTCCGTCAACGTTATAAAGCTTATACTTAACCCCGTTTACCGTTACAACCGACTTAGCATATACGCAGTAAACGTCGGTGCCGTCGAACGCAGCCGCGTCGGTTATAGGCAAAGTGTGGTTTTCGTCGAAGTACCAGCCGATTAACGTATAGTCGGATATTTCGTACTGTTGAAGGCTTACCGCGGAATTTTCGTCCGCGACTAACGCCGCGCTTACGTCGCCAACGCCGTCAACGCCCGTATGGAATACTATTTCCTTCTTAACAACGACGTCTTCCGCCTTATAGATATAGACCGTGCTATCAGCTTCAAGTACAATGCTTTCGCCTAAAACGTTACCGTCCGCGTCTTTATATATATAAGTATGGTTTTTATTTTCGTCCGTCCATTCGGGAGCGAACGTGCTTGAAAGGTAAACGGTTGAACCGTACCTTAAATCGTATGAGTCTTCATTACCGTCAACGCCGACTACTTTAAGGGTAACCGTATCGAGTACGTTTGACGAATAGTAAGCATTGTTTGCAGAATCGTACATACCGAATATCGGCGTTGTGTGGTTGGAGGGACTTTCTGCAACGTAACCGTTTATTGCCGTTTCAGCATCAAACGTATTGTAATAATTAGGCTTGTGGTCGGAAGTAACGCCATCAAGGTTGATATTAGCCGTTATGTAGCTTTTTACCTTTGCATACGCCTTTAACCCGCTTATTCCGCCGTTAACGCCGTCGCGCATTATCGCCGCGTATAACACAGGCACAACTCCGCCCGTTAAACCGTTAGCGTTTATATCCAACGCATAATATCTGTCAACGCCTTTAAGATTAAGCGCGCTTACTGCGTTATCGCCCGTTTTGTACGTTAAGGGATTTCCGTCGGTATTGACAGTGAAGCCGTTAAGTATGCTTGAAAGGAAGAACTTATCGTCGGAGGACGCCTTTGCAAGCTCGTACATATACATTGTCTCGGGAGTGGTTAAACCGCTGCTGAGTCCCAAAGATTCGCTGCTGAATCCGAATAAACCGAGAAGTCCCGTAACGTTGCCTGTTCCAAGCCACCAGAAAAGCGGCGAATTATTTTTATCGAGTAAATTATCGATAAAGTAAGCAAGGGTTACTACACGGTATTTAGGAGAAGAGCCGTCAACGTCCCTGCCCAATACTATATATCCGTTTGAATAGGTTATGCTTACCTTACTTGCAGTTGCAACCGTAAAGAACGCCACTGACGATTTTTGAAGGTCGCCGTACAGCGTGAAATAGAATTGGTCATTTTCGTCAAGCCCTACCGTAAGCGTAACTTTTTCGATTACGATGTCCGCCATATTAACTAAGTTAACACTGACAGTGCCTGTGAGGCTATAAAGAATTTTATCTGCGGTTATGCTTTCAAATGATTTGCTTAAATCCTTTAATAAAGTTGAAACAAAGCTGATATCGATATACGCTTCCGTATCCAACGTGCCGCGTCTGTTTTCGCTGTCCGCATAAGCGTCGAGCGCGAGCCAAGGCTGCTTTCCGTCAAGCTTGGCGTTTACGCAAATTTTGTGCGTCGAAGCATTTACCGATGCGGTTACAGTTCCCAAATTGACGTCTATTCCGAACTCGCCTAAAACGACGTCGGGATTGAGGGTAAGAATGCTTTCGCCAGTTTCGGCGTCCTTGCTGAAATTAACTACTTTGTTAAAATCAAGGTTTAATATCTTAGCAAGTATTTCGGTTATGCCCAGTTTTGTTTGCTCGCCCTCTTCACTGAGAACGGAAACAGTCTGTGCCGAACCGCCGAATTTAGCAACTATTCCCGCAAGGTTTTCGCTTGTAATTATTTTAACGACGGTTTCCGCTGCGGAATATATTTCGTGTACGTCCGCCTTGAACTTCATACCGTCAAGCTGTGTTCCCGCAATATTCAACAGCTCGATATAAACATACTGTCCCGAATAGCGGGCGTTGAGTTCGACGGGAATTGCGCCGATATTGAGCTTAATCTCCGCTTCAACGAGCTTGCTGCCCGTCTTGTCGCCAGAAAGCCCTTCGGTGTAATAGAGCTTTGCGTTAACGGAAATATTCTGTATTTCCGATATCGCGCTTTCCGCTCCGTTGAATTTAACGTTTACCGTAAACGTGCTGCTGCCGAGTATTTCATTGACGGAAAGCTTGTTATCTATCAGTTCAAACAGATAATTATATAATACTTTAATAAACTTTTCCGTTTCCGAAGACTTGCACAAGGTATAGTCATTGCCGTTTAAAGTTGCGTCTATATCGGAAATCAAACTACCCGCGCCCGCAGCTACGCTTGCATTAACGCCGGTAATCTTAGTACCGTTGTTATTGTATACGTCAAGATTTAATGCAAGGTTGCCGTTTGAAGAAAGCTGCAAGTTTCCGTTAACGGCGTGGCTGATAAGAATGCCGTATACGTCGGGCTGTCCTTCGCTGTATTGTAACTGAACGGTTAAGTCGCTTACAAAACCGAGAACGGTTTTAATTATAGCCTGTGCGTTATCCGTATTTATAAGGTCGAGTATATCCTTTACATCAACGCCTATTCCGCCCTGAGCCGCAGGAATGCTTACCTGTTCAATCTCCGTTTGGGCGGTTTTACCCAAAAGCTTATTTACCGCGTCTATTATATCGTTGAAATCATTAACGAGTCCGTCGATATCGCTGCGGTATATTTCCATTCCGTAAGAATTAATTGCAAACCTTACCAAAGGCTTATCGTCTGCCGCCGTTTCGTCGTAAACGAATTTTACGTCAACGCTGTCGGACTTACCGTTTTCTGCAATGGATAAGACAGCGTCTGCCGCAACGCGGATTTTACCGTCAATCCAGCTTGCTTCGCCGTTGCCTTTAATCTTCATCGAAACACCGTCTACTATAACTTCTGCATTAAGCTCAAACACAACGTCCTGTGCTGCGATAATTTCCTGTGCCTCGGCTGTTGCCTTTTGAACAAGCAAGATAAGGTCGGTTAAATTTAGATAAGAATTTACGTCGGGTATTATTACCGTCTTTGCCGAGCCTTTAAAGCCCATTTCAAGTCCGAGAGCGGGTACGTTGCCTATTAACGACGCGCCTGCCGCTTCGGTTGCATTGTTGAAGGTAAGCGAAACTTCTCCGAAGGAAACGCCTAAATTTTCAACGAACAGTGCCACTATCGCATCGGCGTCAACCGTCGCGTTAAGCACAGTATCGGTAGCCTTAAACTGCTTTATTATCGAAGGATAATCTATCGAAAGAACAGCCTTAACTATTTCCGCCGTTTTATTGCTTATGACGGGTTCGCCGTCCATTGCAAGCGCGGGTGCGCCCTGTATCGCGTCAATTAATTGCTTAACTGCGTTAACGGTGTCCTGAATATCGCAGTACACTTTTGCGTCGCACTTTACTCCGTTTATTGCCGTAACGTTAAGATAAACGTCGCCGTAACCGCCGTCATATACGTAGTGAGCAATTAATGAAATTTCGTTGCCGCAGTAATTAACCGTAACGTCAGCTTTTACTGCAACCGAACTGAAATCTTTTGCGGGTTGGATAAGAATAGTACCTTCAACGGTCGCACCTTCAAGATAGCTTATCACGCCTGCTGCGTTTCCGTTGACACTTAATGCTATTTCATAGCTTTCGCTTAAAAGAAGACCGTAAATACTGTCTATGTATTTTATTATATCTACATAATCGCCGTCGGGCTTAGCTACCGTTTCGTCCGAACCCGTTACTTTGACGCTGAGTCCGATATTTTCAATGTTTGCCGTAAGCGTTGAGTTTGTAGTGTATTCGAGTGCCGCTTTACCGAACTGTATCCCCAAATCCACGCCGAACACGCCGAGTATTTCGTCTACGTCCACCGTCACTTTAAGCGACGTGTTGTCCGCCTCGATTATGTCGTTATAATTGAGTCCGAGCGCGTATGATATCGCCTTTGCAAGCACATCGCTCTGTCCGTCCGAAAGAGTCGCTCTTTCAGTACCGAACAGTGCTATTATCTGTTTAACAGCGTCAACGGTGTCCTTTATATCGCAATAAACTTTCGCGTCGTATGCGTTGCCGTTGAATTCTGTAAGGTTAAGATATAATTTACCGTAACCGCCGTCGTATACGTAGTATGCGTTGAGTGCAAGGCTTATCCCCTCGTACTCTGCCGTTATATCTACCTTGGATGCGATTTCATCCTTGTAGTTTACGTATGCAACCGCATTGAGGTTTAACCCCTCGATAAGTCCGTTAAGTCCAAGCTCCACTTTCAAAGTTTTGCTGTTGAGTATTGCATATACACTGTTGATGTATCCGATTATATCTACATAATCGCCGTCGGGCTTAGCTACCGTTTCATCCGAACCCGTTACTTTGACGCTGAGTCCGATATTTTCAATGTTTGCCGTAAGCGTTGAGTTTGTAGTGTATTCGAGTGCCGCTTTACCGAACTGTATCCCCAAATCCACGCCGAACACGCCGAGTATTTCGTCTACGTCCACCGTCACTTTAAGCGACGTGTTGTCCGCCTCGATTATGTCGTTATAATTGAGTCCGAGCGCGTATGATATCGCCTTTGCAAGCACATCGCTCTGTCCGTCCGAAAGAGTCGCTCTTTCAGTACCGAACAGTGCTATTATCTGTTTAACAGCGTCAACGGTGTCCTTTATATCGCAATAAACTTTCGCGTCGTATGCGTTGCCGTTGAATTCTGTAAGATTGAGATATAATTTGCCGTAACCGCCGTCGTATACGTAGTATGCGTTGAGTGCAAGGCTTATCCCCTCATACTCTGCCGTTATTTCTACCTTGGATGCGATTTCATCCTTGTAGTTTACGTATGCAACCGCATTAAGGTTTAACCCCTCGATAAGTCCGTCAAGACCAAGCTCCACTTTCAAAGTTTTGCTGTTGAGTATTGCATACACGCTGTTGATATAATTGACTATATCTACGTAATTACCGTCGGGTTTTACTACTGCTTTGTCACTGCCGTTAACGGCTACGTTAAGACCGTATTTGTCAAGGTTGGCGTTAAGGCTTACCTTTCCGTCCGCACCGTTTATAAGTTTGAGTCCTACCGTCCCTATCTGAACGCCGAGGTCAACATCCAATTCGTTTAACAGCTCATCCGCGTCAAGAGTAAGACCGATACTGTCTTTATTCCCTTCAAGACCGATTAAAATTTTGCCGAAATTGAGGTTTAGAACCTTGTTTATTATCGTTGCCAAGTCGCCTGACGCATTGCCGTCCTGCTCTGCCGAAACGGAAATTCCGTTTGCCCAGCCGATAATTTTTTTGACCGCGTCAACAGTATCTTTTACATCGCAATAAACCTTCGCGTCGTATGCGTTGCCGTTGAATTCTGTAAGGTTGAGATATACCTTGCCGTAACCGCCGTCATATACGTAGTATGCGTTGAGGGTTGCCGATATCCCCTTATATTCCGCAGTCACGTCAACCTCTGCGGCAATTCCGCTGAGATATTTAACGAAAGCCGTTGCATTTAACGTTAAACCTTCCGTTAAACCGTTAAGGGAAATGTCCACTTTAAGGCTTTCGCTGTTTAAAAGTTCATAAACCCCGTTGATATATTCCGCAATGTCTGCGGGGGTATCCGTCGGGTTGCGGCTTATTGAAGGAGAATTATCGACAGTAAGTCCGCCGCTTACGTTTATTTCTGTACCGTCATACGAAATTCCTTTTAAGCTTAAATCTTTAAAATCAAATAAGCAGCCGTCATTGCCCTTGTTATGACCGAAATTTAAAGTAATATCGGTGCCTATTTTCAGACCGAGAAGGTCGTCCGTTATAATCGAAACTGTTGCCGAAGTTTCATTTTGCTCGTATTTAATAGCATTAAGAAGCGAGCTTAAATCCAATGTAAAACCTTCGCCGTCGGAAACACCTGCAACCTGCTTTGCCGCTGAGTCAAGACCTTTTACCCATTCCGCAAATTTGCCGACTGCGCCCGAAACCTTGTTTATATCCGCAGTCACGGCGAACGTGTCGCTGTAATAAGCGTTTACCGCACCGTTTTTAAATTCTATGTATAAGTCCTGTTTGCCGCTGTCTTTTCTGCCAAGCTGGAAACGCACGTCCAAAGTACCCAAAACGTTGCCCATATCAGGAAGGGCTATAAATACTTTGCCGTCATATTGAGTTTCGCCGATTGTTATATCAAGAGCGAACTGCTGCCCCTCAGCCGTAAGCACTTTACCGAAACCACCGCCGAGTACGTCCACGATTTCGTGCTTGCATTCGTCGTTTGTAGGTTTATCGCCAGCATTTATATTGCCGACGTAGCCTTTATAGTAATTTTCAAAATAAGCATAGTTATCGTTACCAAAGCCGCTTGCGGTGTAGTCGAAGTTCGTTGTAGTCTTGGAATTGCTGTCCTGTGACATTCCTCCAAGCGCACTCGGGGAAATTTTTGCTCTTTCTTCACAATACGTACTTAAAACCTGCCAATTACCGTCAAAGGTAAAGGTTATTTCTATTTTTTTATATTCGGGAAAGCCTTTTAAACTACCCCTCGTCTTCATTCCGTACTGATACCAGCAGGCGGCACCCTCGTTGAGATAGTACTTCTGCGAATAGGTTCCGTCGCCGTTGTCTATAACGTCGTCCGCACTGATAACCGAATCTTTATCCAAAACGTAAACCGAAAGTTCGGTTGAAAATTCGCCGTACTTGTAGAGGTATGCTTCACTGTCATAATATTCGGGTTGGTCGGTACTCCAATCAATCGATGTAGGTACCGAAGTCTTCTTGGGCTTTTTACCCTTTCTCATATAGGCGTCTTTGTCGCCAACAAAGCAAGACTGGGTCGATGACTGCACTAACATCGAATACGACAAATCGGAACAGATCATTACGCTTTGTCCTATTCCGCTAAGCTGCGAGTTTTTATAGTCCTTCCAGCTTTGCGTAACCTGCTCGTATCCCCCCATCGCCTTCGTAGAGTTATACGCATACACGTGATAAGAAGGCTGTCCGTCGAGTACGGTAGCCATATAGCCGATATTTTCAAGCGCGGTATGCTGTGTGGGAAGTGAACCGTCGGTAGGCAAAGCCTCCCTTACCGTGGTACGCCCTTTTACGGTATCCACGGGACCGTGCTTTTTACAGGCGGAAAGTCCGCCGGCAAAGGTCGCCGTACATAATATTCCAAGCAGCGTAACCGCTATAGTTCTAAAAGGTCTTTTCATATATTTTTCCTTATAATACAAGTTTACTTTGTCAGTATAACTTATTGTATTGACTATGTCAAATGAATTTGACTAATTGTAATAAAAAAATATTACATCTGACAAGAAAAAAACAACAATAAAGACAGGAAAATCCAAAATTTTTATTTCAACTATATATATAATTAAAAAAAAGGAGAGTGCTATGGCAAAAAAAATTTATATGACAAACTTAAAAGGCGGTGCCGGTGTGACAACCTGTTGCGTTGGCTTGGGCATCGCGCTTGCTAATGCGGGCGAAAGAACGCTTATTGTGGACGGCGACTGCGACTGCGCCTGCGCGCTTCAAATAGGCGGGTGTGCAAATATGCATGTGTACACTCTTGCAGACTACTCAAAAGGCGGGTGCCGCGCAAAGCAGACGCTTGTTTCACACCCGAAAATAAGCAACCTGTCCTTCTGCCCCTCCCTCGGACTTGAAGATGACGAAGTTGCCGAGCATGCCGTTGACGAGCTTGACGGATTGTTCGATTACATACTTTTGGACAAGATTGCAAAAAAGAAGTGCGACTCTGCAATTATAGTAACCGAACCGTTTGTTCCGTCCGTAAAGAGTGCGGACTGCTGTAAGGCAAAGCTTTCCGACGGAGGAATTAAGGACGTGGGGTTAATTGTAAACAAATTAAACGGCGGTGTGATTTTAAGCGGCGAGGTTATGACCGCGCAGGAAATTGCAGCACTTTTGCGGCTGCCGTTAAAGGCGGTTATTCCCGAAGACCTGTCTTTACCCGTGGGAAAGTGGAAAAAATCTACCGTCAAGTGCTTTAAAGTTGCCGCAGATATGATTACGGGAAAGCGCGAAGTAATTTGCAACGTCTTATCTTCTTATTTCGGCATTAACGGATTTATTAAAAGAAAAGTGAGGGAAAAATTATGAACGGCGTAAACAGACTTTTATCGCTTGACAGGGAAGATATGTCAGACTTCGAGCGCGAACTTTTTTTAAACGATATGAAGCGCGTGTACGACGAATACTTTGAAGTTGACAGCGACCCTTCGCTTGAAATTACCCGTGCGGAAAACGGGTTTATTATCTGCGTGCTGTTAACGGCAAGACGAATTAAAAACGTAAAAAAGCCGCAGTAAGCGTTCCGCTTAACTGCGTATCTTAATTACCGCATCGCAAGACTGACTTGCTGCCCGTCAAACTTAAAGGCGCGCCCTTCGCAAAAGAAGGGCGCGCCGCTTTTTACCTCGATTTAATTATGTCCACTGCGGCTTTCAGCTCGCCGTCGGATTTGGTGTGCTGCCATTCGGTGTAAACGGGCGTACAGCCGTCCCCAACGGTTAACCCCTTGTCGTGTATACAGGTAGTTTTATCGGGCCAGTAAATCTGCGCGGTAGTCAGCTTCAACACCTCTCCCGTCATACCGTTTTCAAACGAAGACTGCATTATCCCCTTGCCGTAGGTACGTGACGTTTTCAATTCCTGTCCGCTTTGTTCAAGCCAGTCCATATAGTCTTCGCCGTACTGTGACAGGAATACGTTTTCCCATTTGAGTGCGCCGTAGCTTATCATCGCTCCCATAAGTGCTTCCGACGCGCTTGCCGTCCCCGAGTTTGCAAGTACGTACACATTGACATCCCTTGAAACTTTATGCGCGTTACTTCTTACTTTGGAAATTTTAAACTTTTCTTCCCGTCCGTTTTTGTCGCGGGCGAGCATTGCCAAATCGTTCGTGCCATCGGAGAACGAATATGCGATATCCTGCATAAGGCTTACGTAGCCCCCGCCGTTTGAACGCAAGTCCAGAATAAGCGACTTGCAGCCGGACGCGTTAAACTTTTCAATAAGGATATCGAATTCTTTTGAAGCAGTTCCGTAGAACTGGGAAATTTTTATATACGCCGTGTCTTCGGGGAGATAGTCGATTGCCTCTGTAAACTCTTCATAAGCCGCAAGACCTCCGCTTGCAGAATCCTTGAATACCCACGAAGTGTTTTTCATAGCCATATAAGTATAGCTTGCCGTATATTGCGACTTTGCCGCGGTATAAACCGTACCGTCTGTAGACGTAAGGTTTAACTTTACACCGTCGGATGCCGAATTTATCAAATTTTGAAAATCGGCGGCAGACGCAAAATCCGCTTCTTCCCCGCCCTGTAAGCTTCCGCTTTTAAGCCATTCGCCTGCACGTAAACCGCATATATATGCGGGGGAATTGCCCGAAACGGAAGAAATATATACTCCCCTGTCGGGTACGTAGGAATAGGATATGCCAAGCCCGCTTTTAGACCCTGCATTACTTTTTAACGTAGCCGCGTACTCTTCCTTGGTATAATATGCAGAATATCTGTCAAGAAATTTATTGGCGTTACCCTTTAAATCGTTTTCGTCAAAAGCCGACGCATCTACCGGATAGTAATAATATTTTTCAATCGTTTTAACAAACCAGTCGTAAGAAGACGTACAGCCTGCAAACAGACAAACAATTAAAACCAACGCCACGGCAATAAAAGTTTTAAATAACCTATTTTTCATTTTTACCTCATTTAAGCTCGTAAAGAACCCGCAATATCTCAAAAGTAACCGCCATATCGAACTTTCTTAAATCAAGCCCGGTTTCGTTGGATATTTTGTTAAGACGGTAAATAAGCGTGTTTCTGTGCATATACAAGACGCGCGCCGTTTCGGAAACGTTCATTCCGTTTTTTAAAAAGGCGTCTACCGTGGACATCGTGTCGCCGTCCTCGAATATCCTTGCAAAATTTTTTAAATCGTAACCCGAAATAAGACGTTCCCTCTGGGCTTTTGAAAGCTGCGAAATAATGTCCGAAAGGGTTATATTTGCGGGAGGAAAAGCCGTTCGTTCAGGCATATCCCCGCCCCAATTGGATTTTTCGGCATTATTTTGCTCTGCCCTTTTCCCTTCCTTTTCATCGTATGGATTACTCATATTTTCTCTCCTTTGTAAAGTATTATAACTCTGATTACGTAAATTTGCAATAGTTTGCGGCAATCCTATTGTATTTAACGTATTGCGTATAAATACCGCTTGCGGGCGTAAAATATTAAAAAAGAGTTTTTTATAAAGTCTTAATATGCTTGGCGAAAGGCAAATATTACCTGTTAAAGCAATTTTTATCAATTATTTCTTGACAACCCGCATAAAGTGTATTAAAATGATAAATGCCAATATTTCCCTAATATATAGGGGTTAATTAATAAATTTTAAGTTTCCGACGGAAAATCAGGAGAAATTCAATGGAAATTTCCGAAACAAAAAAAACGGGTAAATACGTACCCTTAATTACGTATTTAATAGCCGTTGTATGTCTGTTATTAGGTCTGTTTTTACCGCTCTTCGACGGTAAGAACATTCTTGCATTGCAGCTTCCCGGCGTACTTAACAGTGCTTTTTCAAAAGAATTGATATCTACGGACAAAGTATTTTCGCTCCCCTTCCCTATCGATTTGTTCGGCTTAGGCAAAGTCACATTCGATATAATGGCTTGGGCGGTTTTGGTTTACGTAGCGGTAACCGCAATTTCGATTCTTGCACTGATACCGGTAATAATTTGCACCGTTAAAGAAAAGCCCGCCGTCGCGCGTGCGTTTGCCTACGTTATGGAAACCGCGGCCGTACTTGTGCTTTCCTTATACGTTGTGCTTGCACTCGAACTTTACGAAGCAAATATAGCTATAAGCTACAATATGCTTATCGCTCTCGGCGGTGCGCTGCTTGCTCTTATACTGTTAAACCTTTTCCGCAAAAAGGGAACGGGCGTTTTAAAGACTTTGCTTTTCCTGCTTTCGGCGGTATGCCTTATCGCACTGTTTGATTTCGGCGTACTTATCCCCTCGCTTGCGGACAAAATAAAAGTTCCGTTCCTTGGCGCGGAAGATAAAGGAAGCAGCGGAATAACTTTTTTACAGCTTTTATTCCAAAGCAATTATACGGAATATTTAAACCTTATTCCCGAAACGAAATTCAAGGCGGCAAGCGTCCTTTCGACAATACTGGGACTTACAATTTTAATTAATTATATTATCGACGTTATCAGCCTTTCGACGAACGCTAAAAAGCTTGGACTTAAATTCAATATCGTAAGGTACGGCGTGGAAGTTGCCGCGGCAGTCGCGCTTTTAATTACCGCCGCTGTATGCAAATACAAGATAGGTATAATGCTTATTATAATCGCGGTAGTTGCGGTAGTAGCACTTGCCGTAAACGTGCTTAGATTGCTTTTGACTATAAGAAGAGAAAAAGCCGAAGAGTTTGAAAAGGAATTTATCCCGCCTGTACGCAGGCAGCCGACTATGTTTGCCCCTCCCGTTAAAAAGGAAGAGCCTCAGCCTGTAACTCCTATTAAGCCCGCGCCTGCAAGAAACGAAAACGTTATTGTTGAAAGACCGGTGCTTATGGAAAGGCTTGAACCCGTACCCACTGTAACGGACGTAGTCAACAGCCAGCCTGTGACGGAATACAAGTCGGAACCCGAATACAACGTACAGCCTAAACCCATTGCCCCTGCAAGACCGCCCGTACAGGATATCAAGCCCGTACAGCCTGTAAGACAAGAGCCTGAAAGATATACTCCCCCCCAGCCCGTACAGCCCGTACAGCCCGTACAACCCGTTCAAGCCGTACAACCCACACAGCCTGTACAGCCTGTACAGACAACAATCCAACCCGCAACACAACCGATAGTACAGACTAACGACCCCTCGGTTGAAACGCGTATATACACAATTAACACGATATACGGCGGGCCTACCGACGACTTTATCAGAAAGCTTTCCAACGATGAAAAGATTGAATTTGCAAGGACTTTCATTGAAAAGAGCAAAGGCGAAATTGGTAATATTCCCGACTACGTCATAGGCGGAAACAACAGAATGTTCTTCTCGTCGGTGTTCATTTACCTCGGCAGAATACGCGGATTGATTTCAGATAATCTTCTCAACAAAATGTATAAAGAGCTTAATATGATGTAAAATAAAAAGCTTCGGCAAGTTTGCCGAAGCTTTTTTAATATTATTTTCAATGTCTTTTTATGACTACTTTTACCTGTCCGTTATCCCCGCGGACAAGCTCGCAGCAGATGCTTTTTACAATATAAAGCCCCCTGCCGCTTTCGGCAAACACGTCGGGCGCGGGACGGCTGATGTCCACGCCTTTAAGGCTTTCCGCCGAAACCGTTATAATAATCCTGTCGCCCGTAAGAGTACCCGTGAACTCCGCCTCGTCCCCGCCGTGGCGGATAACGTTTGTTATCAGCTCGCACGAAACAAGCTTGCTTGCGAAAATATCGTCGTCGTCCGCGCCGGACAGGCGCAGAAAATCGGCAAACGATTTCAGCTCGGCATTCATATTTTTTAAGTTGTCGACCTTAAAAGTAATCAAAGCAGACATTCCCTCAATTTTTCGACTATCTTCCTTTCCGCACGGGAAACAAACATCTGGCTTACGCCTAATATTTTACCCACCTCCGCCTGCGACTTGCCCTGTACAAAACGAAGGGACACGACCTTCTGCTCCGTGGGGTCAAGCTTTGCAATTTCCGTTTTTAACGATTCCGCGTCCTCGAAATTTTCAAAGCTGTCGGTAAGGTCGGGAATAACGTCGTAAAGATGTCCTTCCCCGTCCTCGCTGCCGACCTTTGCGTCAAGACTTACGGGGGCGCGGTATTCGAGAGCTTCCATTATAAGCTCTTCCGAAACTCCAAGCTTTTGCGAAAGCTGTTTTACCGTGGGTTTTGTGCCGTATTCCTTGAAATACTCGTTCGTTTCGCTGCGGATTTTTGTTGCAAGCGAGTACACCCGACGCGGCGGACGTACCGCACGGGAATAGTCGCGGAAATAGTTTTTAATCATACCCGTCACGGTAGGAGTTATGTAAGTGGTAAACTGTACGCCCATATCGGGGTCGAACTTTTCCACGCCGGAAATAAGAGCTTCCGACGCGACCTGTAAAAGGTCGTCGTATTCCACCCCCCTTCCCGCAAACTTTTTGGCGAGAATTTCGGCAACGTATATATAATTTTCGACAAGCTTATTCCTTACGTTAATATCGCCCGTGCGGCGGTATTCGCGGAAAAGCAAATCCGCCTCTTTCGCGTCAATCATATTTTAAGCGTTACCTTGTCGATTATTCCTTTGTTTTTGCTGATATCGCACCCGCTGACCAGCGCGCCGATAAGCGCGAGTGAAAGCTCGTAATCCCCTTCCTCGGGCTTGCCGCCCAAACCCGAAAGGGTAGCCACAACGCCCTTATCCGTATCGAAAACAGCTTTCACGCTTTCAAACCCGCCGTTTTTTAGGATAAGCGCGCTTTCGGTAATGCAAACCTTGAAATCTTCAAGTGTATCCACGTCAACGTCCGCCGCCGAGCATACCGCACCCGCTACGAGTCTTAAAGCAGTCATATATTCGCTGTCGCACAAATTAAACTCAACCGAAAACTTTTTCATCGTCCTATCTCCATAATAGTATCGAGCGAACATATTTCAAACAGCTTCCTTATTCTGGGCTGGACGTTTTTCAAAGACACGCGGAAGCCGTCGGCTTTTAGCTCTTTGAAAAGCTTTACAAAGGTACCCAGCATAGTACTGTCGATAAAAGTAAGCGCGGTACAGTCGAACTCGATATCCTTTTTATCGTGAAGATAAGCCGCCCTTACTTCGGCATAAAAATCTTCGCTTGACGCAGAGTCTATCTCTCCGAACAATGAAAATTCAAGCTTGCTGTCTGTTGAAATAAGTTTTACCTGTTGCATAATAATACCTCTGGTTCACGCGCGTCTTTTTAAAGAAAATCCGCGCCGTGAGATTACTGTCGTCGTAAAACGATTAACGGAGGAAATGAATCCGCCCTTGCGTTTTTCGGCATTAATTATTTTTAAATAATTATCTTTTATATTTATTATAACCAAATTCCGACACGCTGAAACAGCATAAAAAATACGGTTTGACAAGCGTTTATAATTATGGTAAAATAGATTAAATTACCATTATAAAGGAGGTGCGAATGAATTTTTACGAAGCAAATGAAATTGTAAAATACACGCATAAGATTTCCGAGCTTGCAAAAATTGCAGCCGCAAACAACAACATAGAAACCGATATGTATGAGAAATACGACGTTAAACGCGGACTGCGCGACAAGAACGGCAAGGGAGTTTTATGCGGACTTACCGAAATTTCGGAAGTTACCTCCTGGGAAAATAAAGAAGGGGTGCGCACGCCCGTTCCCGGTGTGCTGTGCTACCGAGGATACAACGTTAAAGATATAGTAAGAAACTGTATAAAGGAACAGCGTTTCGGCTTTGAAGAAACGGTATACCTGCTCCTGTTCGGCAAGCTTCCCAACGAAAAAGAGCTTTGCGAGTTTTGCGAACTTTTGTCCGATTTCAGGCAAGTTCCTAAAAATTTCGTCCGTGACGTAATAATGAAGTCGCCGTCGAAAGATATGATGAATATGCTTGCAAGGTGTGTGCTTAATCTTTACAGCTACGACCCCGACCCCGACAACGTTTCGCTTACGAACGTATTAAGGCAAAGCTTGCAGCTTATCGCACAGCTTCCTATGATTTCCGCATATTCTTACAGGTCATACCGCTATTATAACACTAACGACGGCTCGCTTGTAATACATAAGCCGATAGGCGAATATTCCACAGCGCAGAACATTTTGCATATTTTAAGGAAGGACAGCTCTTTTACCGATTTGGAGGCAAAGGTGTTGGATGTATGCCTTATACTTCACGCAGACCACGGCGGCGGCAACGCTTCGACATTTACAACCCACCTTGCCACTTCTACGGGTACGGACACATACTCCTCGATGGCGGCTTCACTCGGTTCTTTAAAGGGTCCAAAGCACGGCGGCGCGAACATCAAGGTTATGCACATGTTTGAAAACATTAAGGAAAACGTTAAAAACTTTTCTGAAAAGAACGTTTACGACTACGTGCGCAAAATTTTGAACAAGAAAGCTTTTGACCGAACGGGACTTGTTTACGGCATAGGACACGCCGTTTACTCTGTTTCCGACCCGAGGGCGGAGGTTCTGAAAATTTATGCGGGCAAGCTTGCAGCCGAAAAGGGACGCGAAGAGGAATTTAACCTTTACAATACCGTTGCAAAAGCTGCATCCGAGCTTTTATGCGAACAGAAAAATTTATCAAAACCCGTAACTCCCAATGTGGACTTTTACTCGGGCTTCGTATACTCTATGCTAAATCTCCCCGACGCGCTTTATACTCCGCTGTTCGCCGTTGCGAGAATTGCGGGTTGGAGCGCGCACCGTATGGAAGAATTGGTTTGCGGGGGAAAAATTATAAGACCCGCTTACGAGTGCGTTATTGACAGACGCGATTACGTACCCATTTCTAAAAGGTAAACCCGCTTTCAAAAATTTTGCCGTTAAGATAGCTTAAATTACCAGAAAGGTCGAACCTTAAATACTTTGCAATTAAACGCTGCCGTTTGGCGGCGTATTTTGCATTATAAGCCCTGTCGCCGTATTTTTCGTCGCCCAACACAGGACAGCCGATAAAGGCCGTATGGGCGCGTATTTGGTGCGTCCTGCCCGTATGCAGCGTTATTTCCGCCAACGCGGTATCCCCCCTTTCTTCTATAACGCGGTATTCGGTAATTATCTTAACTGCTTCGGGGCGGGACGAGGAATAAACTTTAACCTCCCCCTTTTTATCGTCCTTTATCAGATAATCCGTAAGAACGCCCTGTTTTTGTTTGAAGTTGTTTCGGCACAGTGCGATGTAGGTTTTGATTATCCTTCTGTCTTTAAACGCCGCTAAAAGCTCTTCTTCGGCGGAATTGTTGTGGGCAAAAATTATAAGCCCCTGCGTGTTTCTGTCAAGCCTGTGTACAGCGTAAAATTCGCCACGTTCGCACAGCTCGGACAAAAGCCCCTCGCTTGACACACCCGAATACTTGTCCGCTATATAGATATTCGCGTCCTCGTACACTGCCGTGTGCGAGGGCATTTGCTCCTGCTTGGAAGTGGTGTAATATACGACCTCGTCGCCTGTTTTTAAGGCAACGTTTTTGTTGATACGCGTACCGTTTACCTTAACGTCCCTTGCACGCAAAAGCACCGCAAGGCAAAAGCTGCCCTGCGGATATACGGAGTCCGTAAAATCCTTTAAATTTGTTTGACTGTTAACTTTAAAAGTTTTCATTAGTCCCCACTTTCTCTTTTTTTAAAACAAACCGAATATGAGATGTACGGCATACGCGCCTAAAAAGGCAATTGCCGTTTGCACGGTAAAGCATTTTAAAGTGAATTTGAAACCCGTTTCCTTGCACGAAGCCGAGAATGCGGAAATGCACGCGGGACATAAGAGAATAAATGCGCATATGCCCAGCGAGCTTTCAAGACCAAGCCCCGTACCCGCAGGCATAAGCATTGCAACGGTTGCCGCAACGTTTTCCTTGGCGATAAATCCGCACAGTGCGGCGTAAGCCAGCCGCCAGTCGGTAATACCCATAGGATAAAACAGCGGCACAATAATTCTGCTTACGGCGGCAAGCATACTTTCGTCAACACCGACGTATCGGAAAGTGAAAGAATAGTGCGAAAGCACCCAGCTTATGACGCAGAATACAGTTACCGCACCCGTTACTTTAATTATAAACCCTTTGATATAAAAATACAACTTTTTACAGACGGTATTAAATTGCGGCAAAATTATTGGCGTTACTTCCGAAAGCATACCTTCCTTTCCGCCTTTAAGCGCGAGCGAGAATATCATTGAAAGCGCGAGTCCCGCAAAATAAAAGCACGTTATCACGGGGAAAGGATTTTTGAACATAGGGGACAAAAAGGTTAAAAACACGGGAAGCTTTGCCCCGCACGGAATGTACGGAAGAATTGCTATTGTACGTTTTTGCGCGCTTGGGGTTGAATATCCGCGCGTCGTCATTATAGCCGCAGCCGTACAGCCGAACCCCGAAACAAGCGAAAACGCACACCTGCCAGAAAGATTGACTTTTTCAAACAGCCCGTCGGTAGCAAACGCCAATGCGGACGTTATGCCGCTTTCGTCAAGAAGCGTTAAAAATAAGTACAGTATAAAAAGCTGCGGAATAAAGGACAGCACTCCGCCTGCGCCGCCCAATATTCCTTCTGTAAGAAGTGATATGACCGCTTCATTCCGCATATTTCCCGATATCAAATCCGCAAGCTTATTGCAGATTAAGTCCTCGGTCAAGTCCTTTAATAGCGCGCCCGGCATTACGGGATGGAACGCGGCAAAAAACATAAATGCTATTGCGGCTATAAAAAAGGCAAGCGCGAAATAGCGGTTGTAAAAAAGTTTGTCTGCTGTGCTTAACCCCTCTCTTCCCGCCGAATATGCAGACGAAAAAGAAATTGTTTGCTTTTTAACATTAAAATTTATTCCCTGCTCTATCTCTTTTTTAAGTTGTCTTGGAGAACATATAAAAACAGGTATGCCCAGATATTGCGAAAGCTTTTCTTCGTCAAGCCGTCCGCCCCGCCGTCTGAGTTGGTTTAATTTGGTTACATATAAAATTACGGGTTTGCCGCTTTCAATAAGCTTGCGGGTAAGATTTAAGCTGTTTTCCATAGTCAAAGCGTCGGCAACGTTAATGATAATATCCGCGTCGTTAATTTCATCCGACGCGCAAGCTTCTTCCATAGAATATGCGGAAAGCGCGTACAGCCCGGGCGCGTCTACGTAGGTTACGCCGCCGGAAGTCTTTTGCGACGCCGAAGTAGTGACGCCGTGAAAATTACCCGTCCGCAAATTGCTTTTTGTAAGCGCGTTAAAAAGCGTGGTCTTGCCTGCGTTTGGGTTGCCCGCAAGCACTGCGCGCAAAGTCTTTTCGGATTTTTCCGCCGTTTTTGCAGTTTTTATACGCATTATCCAACCTCTATCAGCTGCGCAAGTGATTTACGTATGCCAAGACGCACTGCGCCGCAACCTATTAACACACTGCTTTTAAACAGCGAAAAAGCAAGCACCGTTACGCGCTTGCCTGCAATTATGCCCAAAGATTTAAGGCGCGCCGAAGCCCCGCCCGTTATATTTATATTTATAATTTCAGCACTTTCCCCCGCTTTTAAATCGTAAACGCTCATAGAATAAATCTATGAGCGTTGGAATTTGATTATGCCAATGAAATTTTATCGGAAATGCTTCTTATAAATATGCCGCGTTTTACGCCCTCGTCTATACAGCCCGATACGAACGCAACGAGTTTATCGCTCGTTCTGGGAACTTTCAGTTCTTTTAAAACCATTGTAATAAGCTCGTCAGCATACATACTTACCTTGTTTAAAAGTATGCCTTTAATAAGCGATATTACGTCGTAAGGGGTATAGTCCGTATCTGCCGAACGTATGCTTGCACCCTCTTCGACGCGGTATCTGTCGAACGCAGAATATTTATCCGCTTTGAAATAATAGATATTGTCAAGCATTTTGCCGACAGAAAAACCGCAGGCGTTTATAAGCGAGGTAAGCTTACCTTCAAGCTTTACGCCATACTTTGAAATTCCGTACTGCGCGAGCGTGCGCTTCATTAAAAACTGCTGGGAAATAGGCTCTTCCGCAGCGACAACCGCCTTTATAACGCGCGTGACCTCGCCGTCGTTTTCCCCGCTCAAAACATATTCGGGCGGTTGGACTTTCGTTTCGGTTTTAGCGAAACGGTAGGGCTTTTTGAAGTTTATGGACGTAGGTTTGCCGGTAGACGTCAGCTTATCGAGATAGTCCTTTATCTTCTTAATCTCGCGTTTGGGGTTATTGAAGAAGTTTAACGCATACAATCTTACAACATTCCAGTTATTGCGCTTTAACGTCTGAACCTGTAAAACAGTCCTGTCCTTTACCGAGAACGAACTCTGCGAACCGTCGCAAAGTACGGCAAGTATAAAATTGTGTTTGTTTTTGGGGTCTACGACTGCAACGTCTATCTTGAAGTCGGAAACACCCACGTCGCAGCGGCAATCGTAGCCGTAGCCCGAAAGCTCTTCCGCGATATATTTGCCTATACCCTGCTTGTTTATAATTATTTCGTCGCTTCTGACGGAAATGTTAGTTCTGCCCTTTTCCGCAAACTCGAGGAAGGCTTTAAGTCCCGAAACCCCGCGCGAGGTGGTCTTTGACATATCTATCATAGAATACCGCATCGATGAGAACACGACCATCTCTTCCCTGGCGCGCGAAACCGCAACGTTTAACCTTCGCCAGCCGCCTATCTGGTTCAAGGGTCCGAAGTTTAAGGAAATTTTACCGTTCTTGTCGGGACCGTAGCAAACCGAAAACAGTATTACGTCCCTTTCGTCGCCCTGAACGTTTTCAAGGTTTTTGACGAAAAGCGGTTCCTCCCTGTCATACGCAACGTCTTCAAGACGTTTTTCGGATATCCTTTTGGAAAGAAGTCTTTCAATTAAAACCTGTTGGGGAGTTGAGAAGGTTACAACGCCGATGCTTGAATTTTTAAGACGCTCGTCCAGCAATCTTCTTATAACTTCGTTTACAAGAGCTTCCGCTTCCTTTTTGTTGCATTTGCTTTCGCCGCGGTCGTAAATTCCGTCCTCTATGAGTTTGAGTTTAACCTTACTGTCAAGCGCGTCCGGCGAAGGATAGGTGCATAACCTGCTTGAATAGTACATTATGTTCGAGAACGCAATTAAGCTTTCGTGGTTGGAACGATAATGCCAAATGAGATGCTTTTCGGGAATACCCAACGCAAGGCAGTCGTCCAAAACGGACTCCAAGTCCTCAGTTTCGGGATTGTCCTCGTCCTGTCCCGACGTGGTAAAGAAAGTCGTAGGCGGCATCTGTTTTGGGTCGCCGACTACTATCGCGCTCTTTGCGCGGGCAAGCGAGGGAACAGCTTCACAGGTAGGCATCTGCGACGCTTCGTCGAAAATTACTATATCAAACAAATTAGCATCCGCAGGAAGGTACTGCGACACCGTTATGGGACTCATAAGCATACAGGGAGCAACCACACGCATAAGCTCGGGAATTTCCGAGAAAAGCATTCTTAAATTGAGTCCGCGGACGTTGCCCTTTATGCTGCGCCTGAACGCCATAAGCTCTAAGGCGAGCGTTCCTTCCGTTTCTGACGCGGGAAGCCTTGAAATTAAAACTTCGCGCAGCTTTTCGCGCGTAAGCGACGTAAACTCCTCCAAAAGCTGTGTGAACGTGAGGGCGTTTGCCTCCTGCACGCTCGCCGAAAAACTTGCCAAAGTTTCGTCGGCAGGAATATTCGTCTGGATAAAGTTACGGTATACGTTTTTACGGAACGACGAAAGTATCTGCTTTCCGTTAATGCGTCCGCTTTCCATAGCGTCGGTAATAAACGTAAGCCCGTATTCGTTAAGCTTTTTAGCCGTTGCTTTGTAAATGCACCAACCGGGAAGCATATCGATATTGTCGATAAGCGCGGTACACTTAGTGTTGAAATAGCTGAACAAATCCCCGTCCATAATTTCGGACTTGTCGGCTTTTACCGTTTTTAAGAAGTGGTCGCAGCTCTTGTTAAATGCAGTCGCTGCGGAAATAAGACCAACAATAAGCGGCTTAAGCTGTCCGCCGACCGCGCCCGCGCATACGCTGTTGAATGCGTCGGCGTTATAGTCCATAAACACCTGCGCGCAAGTCCTGTGCAACGAATATAAGGGCTTTAAGTACTCGTCCCTCTTTTTGTCGTTTATGCTTCCGCCCAAGCCTAAAAAGTTTGAACTTAAATCCGTGTTGGCAAGTATGCGGGCTTTCGCCTGCTCCATATCGTAGGCGCGTTTAATCCATTCAAGCTCTTCTTTTTCAGTCAAAGGCTTGTCGCCGCACTTGTTTATCTTTCTTATAACGCTGAGTATGACCTTGGAAGAACGGTAATTATCGCCCCAATTGTCAAGTTCGTCCTCTATCTTATCGGCAAGCTTGCCCAAGTCGGGAAGAACACGGAAATGTGAAAGCCAGTGTCTTACCGCATTGTCGTACTTAACGTTGGCGTTATAGAATTTGTAGAACTGCTTTTCGTCGCACTCGAAAAATTCGTTTAAATCGTCCCCTTTAAGCATATTGGCTATATCAATAAGACCTTTAAGCTTTTTATAGGTAAACGTGCTTACGCGCTGGTTGAATGTGTCAAGGAAAAGCCCTAAATAGTTTTTAAGGTGTTTCAGCTCGGTAAGCACAACCTCCGACGCGCACAAAACACCCGCCTTAGTTGCCTTGTCGCACTCGGTAAGGTTTATTTCCGAAAACGGCGAACGGTATACTCCACCGCACTCTTCCGCCGCAGCCTGCGCCGTTAAAAGCATTTTTTCACACTCTTCAAGTTTTGACTTGGTAAGAGAATCGTAGAACGTACTTTCTATATTGACAAGCTCGGGTGCATTTTTATTTTGCAAATAGTAAATTATACCGTCGTATACCGAACAGCCCAGCCTGCGCTTTTTGTGCAACGCCGCAAGGGGTGCCTTTAAAGCTTTACGCGTCTGCTTAATGCTTTCGCCCGTGCTTGCAAACTTTTCCCCGTCCGAACGTCCCGTAAGGGCAAGCGTATTTTCAATGGTGCGTATAATTTCGCCCTTGTCCGCGCCTTTACGCGAATGAAGTTCGAGGCAGAACTCGCCTATACCTATCTCGGAAAGACGTTTTTTTACGACTTGAAGAGCCGCCTGCTTTTCCGCAACGAATAAAACTCGTTTACCGCTGTAAACGGCGTTTGCTATGATATTTGTAATGGTCTGGCTTTTGCCCGTTCCGGGAGGGCCGTGCAGGACGAACGAAGTTCCCTTTGCAGATTCGGCAACTGCGGCATACTGGGTGCTGTCGCAAGGAAGCGGGGTTATTATGCCGCAAGGCTCGCTGTCGTCCTCGCTGACGCCTGAAAGCTTATTGTTTTCAAGCTTGTTTGAATTAGTCAAAAGACTTAATATAAGCGGATTTTTCTTATATTCGTTTATGTTCTTTTTAACGTCCGCCCACATTGCATAGCGCGCGAAAGTGAACTGGGCAAGGTATATATCGTCGTAAACGAACCAGCCCTTCATATTTGCAGTCTTTGCACGGAATACCGCGATTATTTCCTTGGGGGTAAGTCCCTTGCCGTCCAGACCGCGCACGTCTATACCGAATTCCTGCTTTAAAAATTCAAGCAGAGTAGTGTTTACTTCGTACTCATCGCCCGTTTCTATCCAGACGCCTGCCGTCTTTGTACGCTTTACATTTACCGGTAAAAGCGCGAGAGGGGCGAACTTGTCTTCCTTGTCGTTCTTGCCGCTCCACTTCAAAAAGCCGAACGCCAGATACAGCGTGTTCGCGCCCGTTTCCTCTTCGGCAGAACGCGACTTTCTTATAAGCGTGCCTGCTATGTCCGCAACCGCTTCCTGGCTTGAATAACAGCGAAGCGTACCCGACTTCATTTCTATTGAAATAAGCTCTTCCATACTCTTCACGCCCGTACCGCCGAAGTACGCCGCGTCCTTTATCGGCATAGAAAGAGGATTGAGCTTATACTTATCCCTGCCTTCAAGCTTTGTACAGAAAGCGTTTATGTCTGCGGAAAGTATATGCAGACAGTCGCGCTTGTAGCGGAAGTTCAAAAGGTTGTTTCTCAGCGAAAGGTCTAAAAGTCTTCTCTGCCAAGCCGTATCCTTGGAAACGGCTTTGTCATATTCGTATTTGCTTGCGTCTATTACCTCGCGGGGCTTTTCGCTGTAAGAAAGCTGTTTGTCGTTTAAAAGCTCGTAGCCCGAAGAAGTTTTGACCTTTAAAGGAAGGGGATAAACTCCGCCTATACGGCAACGCTTTATATCAAGGCAGATATCGAACGCGTTACTTTTTGAAAACGAATTAAAGTGCGACGCGCTGGTCGTAAAGCTTGCGTTTTTATGTGCGAACAGGTCGTCCGCGTCGATTATTGCAAGGTTGTTTACCCCGTCCGCCACGTATTTTTCCACAACTGCCATATCGTCCTGTATGGGCGATGAGAAACAGCTTTCGTAAAGCCAGACGCCGACGCCCACTTTATTTTTGCCGAGGACAAGCACGGGGTTTAATTTGGTTGCCTCGAAGCAGGAAGCCGCAAACAGCGCGAGTTCAAGCGCGGTCGCCTTTTTATCCTTCATAATTTTGCTTATATCGCCCGCACGGACGGTTTGGGTCATATCGCTGCACTCTTCCTGCTCGATATTGAGATGCCTGATTGCAGCATAAATTGAAGCGGCGGCATTTCTTACACCGTTTTTATCGTTGCCCGAATATCCGCTCCACTCCGAGGAATAACCCCAGGTCTTTAACTGCAAACCGGCTTCCGCAAGCACCTTTTGGCAATCCGCAAGCTTTGGACGCACAAATGATGCGAGCATTTCCGTATTGCCCGAAAGCCCGCACCAACAATCAATGGGCAGTGCCGAAACTTCGGTATTGAACGAACATACCGTATCTTTGCCCTGCGTAAGCTTTATCTGTACCTTACAGGGCGTGGGTTCTTCCAGGTCGGCAAGGTATTTGGGATTTAACAGGTTGTCGGCCGAAATTTCCATACTGCTTTGATGGGGAATTTCGTCAACGGTAATTTCCTTTGGCATTATCATTGCCGTGGAACCTGAAATGTGTACGGTTATTTCGCTGACATTTTCCTCTGCACGGTTGAAAATTTTAAGCGAAGTAAAAAGGGGTAAGCGGCAAAAATAAGTAGAATAGCTTACCGAATTCAAAAGTTCGCCTTCAAGCTCGATAGAGTCAAGTTGTTTTTTAGATTTAGCTGCCATAAAAACTCCTTTTCACAAATTTTTGTTTCTATTCTGCAAAACAAAATTTTCGTGATTTAAAAGGCACTTCTCCGCACTGCAATGAAAACAGTGCGTTCGGTCATAGCTTGCGCTTTACATTATGCGCAAGCTTACCTCGGACAACAAAACAGCGCACTGTGCTGTTTTGTGAAATTTGTCCTCGCCCTTTCTTTGTGTGATTTTAAGGGCAAACTTATTATAAAATCACACAAATTCAATCTGCCGGGGTCGAGGTATCGACAAATTGAGTCTCTTGCCCAAAAATGCGATTTTGGGCAACAACGTTAATTTATTTAAGTATACCATATATCGGTAAACTTGGGCAAGTAATATTATTGACATTTAATTTTTAACTTATCAATATTTTAATTTCTTATCAGCGCAAGGTGTTTCAGCGCACGGGTATATGCGACGTATTTTTCGTTATCGGTCATATCCGCGTCCGCAACCGCAACTGCCGTAAATTCAAGCCCCTTGCTTTCGTAAACAGTCATAATATTTATCTTCGTCTTTGAGATTTTTCCGCTTTCGCGCAGAAGATTGTATGACCTACGGTTATATTTTTCAAGGTTGCCCTCTGAAGTGATTACCGCGCAAAGACCTTTCTTTTCCGAAAGATATTTAGTAACAGAGCGTCCGTCTATAATTTCGACCCCGCAGCCGTCGAAACCTATCGCCTGCATATCTATACCTAAATTGCCCGATACGTACTCCACTATCTGGTTTGTATTGCGGTAATTTAGGTTTAATTCGTACACGACGTAACCAAGCTCCTTCCAGTTCTTAATTCCACGGAAACCCGTTACGTTCTGTTTCAGGTCGCCGAATATATTGAACGACGCCCTGTCGTTGACAGCTTTTAAAACAGAGTACTCCGCAGGAGAGATATCCTGCGCCTCGTCAACGAATACGAACGCATATTTCGGCGATAGGGGAAAACCAAGCTCGGTTAAAAGAAGACACAGCACGAACGGGTCGAATTTGCACAGTCTTTTTGTTGACATAGCATAGCGCGTCTTGATTTTTTTGATAATTTCCCGATAGAAAAACCGCACCACGTCGTAAGTGTTTTCACATTTTCCGATTGCAACAAAATAGTTTTCCCCGCGCAGAACATCGGCATAATCGTAAACGGGCGGAAAGCAATTTAAAATTTCATTAATACGGCCGACGGTTTTTTCTATTTCTTTTTTAAGCTGTTCGCGTTTTTCTATCCTGTCGGAATAAGTTAGCGTTTCCTGTCCGCCGACGTTCATTTTGTACCGCCGAAGCTCAGAAATTTCCTTTTCAACGGTTTTATAAAGCGTCTTTAAATCATCAACGGCGGAAAGACATATTTTTTCCGAATACCTGCGAAGGTATATAAGCGACTTATAAAAAGACAAAAGCTGTTTGTAAAAGAAAGCGTAATTTCCCATTCTGCCGTCTGTAAGCAGCGACAAAAATTCACGCACGTCGGATATGCAGTTAAACATATTTCTGAACTGTTTGGTATAATACAGACCGCCGTCGGGCTTTTCCTTTATTTCCCCAAGCACGCACCTTCTTACGCGCAACCCTGCATTTTTTATGAAAACGTATTCCTCTTCCTGCTTTTTCAAGGCTTCGGAAACTCTTTCCGATACCTCCATACAGTCGTCGGAAGCCAGCATACCGTGTACGCCGTCGAATATCTTTGCAAGCTTTTTCCTGATTTCGGCAACGAACTTTTCGGAATACACGTAATTTAAAAGCTCCTCAGGCACAGGCTGCAGACGGTCGATTTTATTTACGATATTCACGCCCGCGCCCGATAACAGCTTTAAAAAATAGTTTTCAAGGGTAGACGTGCGAACCTTTTCCAGTTCGAGTATAGCGGAAAGCTCGTCTATGAAAGCGTTGAACGAGTCGGAAGGCGTTATGACAAGCATATCCGACGGACGCAGTTTTTCGTTATTGTACAATATATAAGAAAGCCTGTGCAAAAGCACCATAGTCTTACCGCTGCCCGCAACGCCCTGTAAAATGAACTCCGCGCGCTCTGGAAGGGTTATTATTTCATACTGTTTTTCCTGGATTGTTTCTATAATGTCGGTTATTTCGCTCTTTTCCTTTCTGCTTTGAAGTATATCCTTTAAGAAAGGGTCGAAAATGAGCGACTCGTCCCGCCCTTTTATTTCTTCTGCCGAAAGGTAGTCGGCGACGGAAAGATACTCGTTTTTCATATCAAGCACCTTACCGCTTTGCGTGCGCAGCGCACGCCTTAAAATAAGCTTATAATCGTAATCGTTAATCGAAAACGATGTTCTGCTCTTTTGGTAATATTTGCGGGCGAGAGGCGCGCGCCAATCCACTATTTCAAGTCCTTCGTCCCCGCGCTTACCTATATAGTAGCTGTTGTATCCCTCTTGGGGGTCTTCAAGATCCATACGGGCAAAGTAAGGCTCGTCGAAGAAGGGTTTATAAGACTGCATTTTAGCCGTAAGCGAAGCTATTTCCGCATTCAGCTCCAATACGCGACGATAGTTTTCGGCACTGTGTTCCGGGGAAGAATTCAGCGTATGTCTTTCCTCCTTTGCTGCTGAAATTTTAGCTTTAAGCTTATTTATATACAGTGCTTTCAGCATACGCATTACGCAATGGATATGCAGGTTTTCGTATTCTCTTTGCAAGTCATAATCAAGCAAGTCTAAAAAGAATTGCTTATCCGTCCGCTTGTGCGGGTCTATTGAGTTTTTTAATTTTTCAAACTCCGTCATAACTGATAATATAACATACTATCTTAAAAAATGCAATAGGCAAAAACAGCCGCGGCGCAAATTTGCGCCGCGGCTGATGCGAATTTTAAAATTATTTGTCTTCTTTATTATCTTTTGAATTCTCTTCGGGGTTATCTTCCGTCACTGCAAACTGCGCCTGAGCCTCGACAAACACAGGATGCTCCGCCGCTTTTGCCTTGGCTTTTGATTTTTTGTTCTGCCTGCACCATCCTACGATATATGCAATTACCAAAGCAATAACTATACCGACGACAAGACTTATCAATCCCGACATAACAAGACTTCTTCCGCCTTCCACAGTAATTTTATTTGAATCGGGAATATTGACTTTGGAAACGTTTTTATATACGTATGAGGCAATGGGCTTAACCTCCTCCGTCAAGCTTTTAACCTCATCCTCTACGGCTTTGACCTTAGCGTCGTATTCGGTGTTTACTTCCCCCGCCTGCTCGAACTTTTCCAAATACCTGTTAATATATTTTATATTCTGCTTTAACTGCTCAACCTCTATTATTTGTATACGGATAGAATCGGCGTATATCAACGAACCCGAGCTGTTTTGCAGACTGAGCAATTGGTTTAAAGCATTTTCCGCCACTTCCAGCTTTTCCGTCTGGGCAAACAGGTCGCTAATATATTTATCTTTTTCCCTGCTGTTTAAAGTACTTTTAACATAACCGTTTGCAAGGGCTTCACGTTTAAGAGTATCGAACAGTCCCCTGTTGAGATATTCGTCAACAGTTTTCGATTTAAGCTGTGCCAAAGACGAAGACTCCGCACCGTCGATTTCGACTTTAAAATCACTACCGTAAGTTTCTATAAATGAATTATATAAATTCTGCAGAGAACGCACCTGGTTTTCCAGTTCGCTCAGTTGGATTTCATAAGTTAACGCATTCTGTGAAGCTGAAATATTGTAGTCGTAATCTATATCCATTTCGGCAATATGCGCAACGGGAATTCCTGAAAGTGCGACCATAAAATTACGTGCGGTATCGCCGTCTTTAAAATAATTAGATTTTATGGTTATTTTATAACTGGATACGTATTCTTTTGTTCCCTCGGCTGTTTCCGTCAATTCCCTTGATATTTTTATATCCCCGTTCTGAACCATCTTTTCAACGTTGACGTCATTATAATCTGTGCTTGAAGACTTGGCCGTTTCAAGATAATCCAAAGAAACAAAATCCGTATAGTCAAAATTACGACCGTCGGGATATAGGTACTTAGAAGGCGAATCTTCGGAATTAGGCAATTGCAAAACAAAAGTAATCGAATATTCACTACCCGATTTACCGATTAAATACAGACCTATGGTACCGACTATAGTAATCACTATCGCAATACCCAAAGCCAGCCACTTTTGTGAAAATATAGTGCGGAAAATATCGCCTATCGATAATCCGCTATCTTCCATTTCTTCTTCCATTCTTCCTCCAAAAATGTAAATTACGCTATAATTTTACACGATTACCAATAATAAGTCAATCTTTCGAGCATAGTTTTTATTAAATACTGTAAACGTACCGAAACAAAAAATATATAGTGTAATATTCGGTAATTTGCGCCAATTAAAGACAAATTATTTTCTTCTTACAAATATATAATGTAAGTTATGAAATTTAAAATAAGCGCGAAAAGCGTCGTTCTTTATCTTTCCTTTGCCGCGGCGGCGGTATTTACCAATAAAGCCGTTGACGGCGTGCCTCTTTCACTTGGATTATATTTTGCAATGCTGCTGTGCGGAACCAACCTTATTATAACCCCCGCACTGTATGTCCTTGCATCTATTATACACCTTAACTGGATAAACATCCTGCTTGCTCTTTTCGAGGCGGTTTTTCTATGCCTTGTAACGTTTATTTACCGCAAATCAAAGCGTAAAATTCGCATAGAAGCCGCGGCTTATCTTGCCATTGCGCTTGCACCGTACATAACCTTTGCGCCCTGGAAGGGTACGGACGGACTTATAATAACCGACAATGAATACGCATTAAAGGCAATTGCCGCAGTGGCTATAATAGTATTCGCGTTTTTCTGCTTTAAAACAGTTTACGCCATTATGTACAGAACTATGCGTTGTAAGTTGCGTGAAGACGAACTTGTTTGCTGTGCGGTAACTTTTACCGCCTTCGGAACGGGACTTTATAACGTTATAGGCTTTTATTCCTACACCGCGCTTGCCGTAGGGGTGCTTATATTCTGCGTAAGACTTGCCCGCTCCCCTTCCGGGTTGATATGCGCACTCGTACTTGCCGCCCCGCCGTCGATTGTCTCTCTTTCGCCGGAACCTATGACGGCATACCTTATCGCGGCTGTATTCGCACTTCTTTTTTCGGGTGCGGGAAGAATTGTTCCAAGTGCGATAACGGCAGTGCTTACCGCAACGTACAGCTATTTTACGGGAAGCTACGACTGTCCCGTCGCGCTGATAGTTTTCCGCGCACTTATGCTGTTTTGCACCTGCGTGCTACCGTCTATACCGTCGGACAAATACCTTGCTTCGGTTAAAAACAAGCTTCTTGTAAAGGAAGTCCTTTCCGACACCGCAGTGGAAAGGAGTAAACGGCGCACGGGCGAAAAGCTGTACCGTATTTCCGAAGTGTTCCGTGAGATAGAATGCGCTTTCAATTCTCTCGATGAAGATATAAACGATACGGCGTCGCGTTCAAAGATGCTTGGGGAATTAAAGGAAAAGTGCTGCAAGCATTGCGAGCGCGCCAAGCACTGCGCAAAAACCAACGTCTATACGGGATTTAAAAGACTTATCGATAACGGCTGTATAAAGGGCAAGGTAAACCTTATAGATTTACCTTCCGAAGTTACGGTAAACTGTTCCAACCCTACCGACGTTATGAATAACCTGAATTTTCTGCTTGCCGAATACAGACGTTATATGACCGAAGCCGAAAACGCCAAAAGCGGACGTATGCTGCTTGCAGACCAGGCGCACGGCGTTGCAGAGGTAATGAAAACGTGTGCGGTAGAACTGTGCAGAACCTACGACGAATATTCCGGACTTGAAGAAACGATTAAAAACAAGCTTTCTTCGCGCGGGATTGCCTGTCCGGAGCTGTACGTCAGCGGCGATAATATGGAAATAAGCGCGGTAGTCTGCGGGAAGGCGGATATAAAAGCTATAACCCGCATTATTTCGGAAACTGCGCAAGCAAAATACCTATTAAAGGACAAGTTGAGCTATGACGGGGAAAAGAGCTGTTTTGTATTCGGCGTGCCTCCGCGCCTTGACGCGGCTTTCGGCATAGCTTACGCCATAAAGAGCGGCGAAAAGGTTTCAGGCGACACCCATTCTGTAATAAAAATAAACGAACACAGCTTTTTAATGGCTTTATCCGACGGAATGGGTAGCGGCGAATATGCAAAAAAAGTTTCAGCAACGGCTATTTCGCTTATAGAAGCGTTTTACCGTGCGGAAATGCCCGAGGGTACTGTACTTAAAACGATAAACAAGCTTCTGTCGTTTAACCGTGACGAGCGGTTTACCTGCATTGACATTGCAGCGGTTAACCTAAATACGGGAATGGCAGACTTTGTGAAGATAGGCTCGCCCGCGGGAATTATAATGCGCGAAGGCGAAATTAAAGTGCTTGAAAGCCAAAGCCTGCCCCTTGGCATATTGGACAACCTGCGTCCTACCGTCTGCACAGAACAGCTTAGAAGCGGCGATATCGTGGTGTTTATGAGCGACGGAATAACTTCTGCTTTTTCCTCCGCGACCGAGCTTTACGAATTTTTGCAGGAGTTAAAGCCACTGAACCCGCAAAACTTAGCCGACAAGATACTTGCGGGTGCAAAGAGCCGCGTCCGCACGGTAAACGACGATATGACCGTGCTTTGTACGCGGATATACGAAAAGTAAAGTTACGGCAGGCGTTTTATAACGCCTGCCGTGATTATTTCGTCTTTTAAAATTTTATCTTCTGTATTCCCCGATTGCTTTACGAAGTATTGCAACGTCCCTGCGGGAGGGCATTTTTTCCATACGGTACTGCCAGTTCCCTTCCGAAGTGGACGGAACGTTCATTCTTGCAGAGGCGTCCAAATTCATTATATCCTGTATTGGAATAATCGCAGTGTTCGCGTTTGATGCGAACGCGCAGACTATCATTGCCAAAGCCGCCTCTTCGCGCGAAGCGAACGGACAAATCGCATTTTCGCTTTTTAATGCGGAACGAAGTTGTTTTTTGAAGTCAATAAACTGTTCTTCGTCCATTTCGTTTAAAAAGCCGAGGGTCGTATCGTTATCGTGCGTACCCGTATAAACAACCGAGTTTTTTTCTATATTGTGTGGCAGATACGGGTTTGACAGATTATTATCGAAAGCGAATTGCAGTATTTTCATTCCGGGGAAGCCTGTCCTTTCCCTTAAACGTATAACCCCGCTGTCAAGGACACCCAAGTCTTCCGCTATCATCTGAACGTTGCCAAGCCTTCTTTTAATTTCGTTGAAAAGCCTCATTCCGGGTCCGGGAAGCCATTCGCCCTCCTCAGCCGTTTCGTTTTCCGCAGGGATTGCGTAATATCTGTCAAGTCCGCGGAAATGGTCTATCCTTATTATATCGTACTGCTTTGCGGCGTGTGCGATACGGTTTATCCACCACTCGTAATTGCTTGCCGACATTGCTTCCCAGTCGTACAGAGGGTTGCCCCAAAGCTGACCTTTTTCAGAAAAATAATCAGGCGGCACACCGGCAACCAAAGTGGGTTTAAGATTATAATCCAATTTGAAAAGTTGCGGATTGCCCCAGACGTCGGAAGAGTCGTAAGCAACGTAAAGAGGAATATCGCCTATTATTTTAATACCTAACGAGTTAACGTAAGCTTTAAGCTTTTGCCACTGCTTTTCAAAGATAAACTGCACGAACTGCCAGAAAAGATAGTCGCTTTTCTGGACCGAACGCTTAAATTCGAGCATTGCAAGCTTTTCCCTGAACTTGTACGCGTCGGGGAAGGTATCGAAACAGCCGCCGTAACGCGATTTAAGCGACATAAATACGGCGTAATCGTCAAATTCGCCCTTTTCCACGAACGCGGTAAATTCCTTATCCTTGATATTAAAGCGCGCGTAAGCAAGGCGCAGAATATTGTAGCGTTTGTTATACAACGCCTCGTAATCAACGCTGCCTGCGGGCAATTCCGCTGACTGAAGCTCTTCACTATCCAAAAGCCCCTCTTCCCTCAATGCTTCGAGGTCAATAAAATAAGGGTTACCCGAATTACAGCATACCGACTGGTAAGGGCTGTCGCCGAAGCCCGTCTGCACGGAGGGCAAAATCTGCCAATATTTTACGTGCGCCCTTTTTAAAAGGTCTGCAAACTCATAAGCCTCCCTGCCGAGAGAACCTATTCCGTACTTGTTGGGTAGCGACGAGATATGGCAAAGCACACCCGCGCCCCTTTCGTAAATTCCGTCCATAATATTACCTGACTGTCTATTCAAATAATTATTTTTTCAAAAGTGATTTTATTCTTGAAACGGCTTCTTTAGTTACTTCCGCACTGCCGAAAGCCGTCAAGCGGAAGAAGCCTTCGCCGTTGTCGCCGAAGCCTGCGCCGGGCGTTCCTACAACCTGCGCTCCGTTCAATAAGTAGTCGAAAAATTCCCAGCTGCCCATACCGTCCGGACATTTAAGCCAAATGTACGGAGAATTTTTACCGCCCGTATACCAAATGTTCAGTTCGTCCATACAATGGGCGATAAGCTTTGCATTATTTCTGTAATAAGCAAGGTTTTGCTGAATTTCCTTTTGTCCCTGAGCGGTAAATACTGCCGCCGCGCCCTTCTGGACAATGTACGGCACTCCGTTGAATTTGGTTGCCTGGCGGCGGAGCCACGTTTTGTTCGCATTCATACCGTCCGCTTCGAGCTTTTCGGGTACGATTGTATAACCGCACCTCGTGCCTGTAAAGCCCGCCGTCTTTGAGAACGAGCAAAATTCGATTGCACAGCTCTTTGCACCCTCAATCTGGAATATGGAACGCGCAAGACTGTCGTCGGTTATAAAGCATTCGTAAGCGGCGTCGTACAAAATAACGGCACCGTTTTCGTTTGCGTAGTCAACCCATTCTTTAAGCTGGGACTTGGTATACGCCGCACCTGTGGGATTGTTGGGCGAACAGATATAGATAACGTCCGCTTTAATCTTTTTATCGGGCATAGGCAAAAAGCCGTTCCCCTCGTTTGCGCAGGCATATATAACTTTTCTTCCCGCCATTAAGTTAGTATCGACGTATACGGGGTACACGGGGTCGGGAACAAGAATTACGTTATCCTTAGAGAATATATCGAGAATATTGCCGAGGTCTGACTTCGCGCCGTCGGATACGAAAATTTCGTTCAACCCGAGGTCAACGCCGTTGGACTTGTAGTATGCGCGTATGCTTTCCCTTAAAAAGTCGTACCCCTCGTAAGGGCCGTAACCTTTAAATGTTTCCTGCTTTGACATATCGTCCACCGCACTGTGGAGTGCGGAAATAACCGCAGGCGCAAGAGGTAAAGTCACGTCGCCTATGCCGAGTTTTAAAACTTTTTTATCGGGATTGGCGGCAGAATAAGCCGCCGCGCGGTTTGCCACTTCGGCAAAAAGATAGCTTTCCTTTATGTTTTTGAAATTGGTATTGAGTTTCATTTTTTATACCTTACTAATGAAAATTTGATATGCAAGCAAGACAAAACGCAAGTGCAACAAAGTATTGCGAAGCTTATACAATCATCAGCCTTTCTTTGAATACTTAACCGCCGCCTTTATAAACTCGCGGAATACGGGATGCGCCGACTGGGGACGCGACTTAAATTCGGGATGATACTGGACGCCTATATAGAAATCGTTTTTAGGAATTTCCACCGCTTCCACTAAAAGCCCGTCGGGGGAGGTTCCCGCAATTTTCATACCTGCTTTTTCAATCTGTTCGCGGAAATCGTTGTTAAATTCATATCTGTGACGGTGGCGTTCGGAAATTTCGTCCTCGCGGTAAGCCGCTTTCATAATATCGCCTATAACCTTGCAAGGGTATGCGCCCAAACGCATCGTGCCGCCCATTTTAACGCCGTGCTGGTCGGGCATAAGGTCTATAACGCAATGCTTGGAGTGCGGGTCGAACTCGGAAGAGTTTGCGTCTGCATATTTTAAAACGTTCCTTGCGTATTCTATAACAGCAGTCTGCATACCTAAGCATATGCCGAAGTATGGCACATTGTTCTCACGCGCGTACTTTGCGCAGAGTATCATACCCTCTATTCCCCTGTTGCCGAAGCCTCCGGGGACGATAATTCCGTCCATACCGCTAAGCTGGTTTTTCACGTTTTTACCTGTCAGCTCCTCGGTATCTACCCACTTAATTTCTACCTTTGCGCCGTTTTCATAGCCTGCGTGTGCAAGTGCTTCCGCAACCGAAAGATACGCGTCGTGAAGCTGTACATACTTTCCGCAGAGCGCGATTTTCACTGTCTTGTCGCGTGCGGCTATCCTTTCCAGCATTTTGTCCCATTCGGTTAAGTCGATGACGCGGGGGTCAAGCTGCAACCTCTTGCAGACGATTTCGGAAAAGTTGCTTTCTTCAAGCATTATGGGGCATTGGTATAATACGGGCAAGGTCAAATTTTCTATACAGCATTCGGGTTCGACATTGCAGAACATAGCAATTTTCGCCCTTACGTCCTTTGGCATACGCTCGTCTACGCGCGCCATTATAATATCGGGGGTTATGCCCATACCCTGCAATTCCTTGACTGAATGCTGAGTGGGTTTGGACTTGAACTCTTCCGAACCGGAAATATACGGAACAAGCGTCACGTGTATGAAACAGCAGTTTTCCCTGCCCACCTCGCGCGCCACCTGACGGATAGCTTCTATAAAGGGCTGGCTTTCGATATCGCCTATCGTTCCGCCGATTTCTGTAATGACCACATCGGCGTTAGACGTTTTTCCGACGTTATAAATGAACGTCTTTATTTCGTTGGTAACGTGGGGAATTACCTGCACGGTCTGTCCGAGATATTCGCCGTTGCGCTCTTTATTTAAGACGTTCCAATAAACCTTACCCGTGGTAAGGTTGGAATATTTATTTAAATTTTCGTCGATAAACCTTTCGTAATGTCCTAAATCGAGGTCGGTTTCCGCGCCGTCGTCGGTTACGAACACCTCGCCGTGCTGGAAAGGACTCATTGTGCCGGGGTCTATATTTATGTAGGGGTCAAGCTTCTGCGAAGCAACCTTATACCCCCTGCACTTTAAAAGTCTGCCCAGCGACGCGGCTGTAATTCCTTTACCTAAACCCGATACAACGCCGCCTGTAACGAAAATATACTTTGTCATAACTCTCCTGTCTGCGCGCTGCGTAAACATACCTTTAAAGATTGCCTACGCTTACGCGTTTTCCTTTGAATAATCTATGATATTATATCACAATAGCGGCGCAATTGCAATAATTGCGCCGCTATTATTTAATAAAATTTATTAATCCTTATCGGGAACTTCGTCTGCTGTTTTTTCTACCGTTATTTCCCCGTTGGAGCAGTGAACGGTATATCCGCCCGTCTGGGCATTATTGGGAACGTCAATACCGACATGGTAGTCCCAGTTTTTACCCTTTGTAATAGCGTTCCACTGTTCCTTGCTGCCGCCGAAATGGATATCTTTAAGGCTATAATTATTACTAAACGCATCTTCGCCGATTATAGTTACGCTTTCGGGAATTGTAACTGCAATAAGAATGTTATTGCCGTCCCGAACCTCACCGATAGACTTAACCGTAATACCGAAATACTGCGGTTTAATCGTTAAATGCGTCTGCTTTAAACTATTTGAATAACTATATACAAGACCCTGTTCCGAAACATCGTCGGTAACCTCACGGGGTATAGTTACCGTTGCATTGCCGTAATTAAATACGGCAACCTGTTCGCCTTCAAAACCATTGTTTTTTACGCTGTAACGTATTTCGGATATGTAACCGCCGTCAAATTTAAACGAATAAATACCGTCCTCGTCCGCGATTGAATATGCGTCGTTTTCCGCGTCGTACACGAATGAAGCATAGGCGTCGGCAAGCGGCTTATTACATCCCCACATTCCGTCATAGGTTAATACATTTTTCAAACTTTCAAGGAAAGAATACCCGGTGTTGTTTAATTCGTATTTTACCATTTCGGGCGCGTCCTTATACTCGTCGAGCAAATAATCGCTTGTCGTTGCCGTACCCTGCCAATGCAAGGAATCATTATCCTTTGTAAAATAAACCTTATCGGTTTCGTTTATTTGATAATATCTTTCAATAATTTTACTGTCGCCCTCAATTGTACCTTCCTGGAAGAAGTACGACAAGCCTTTATCGAGATTGATAATAACACTTTCGGTTTGTTCATTGCCCGAGCTGTCGCTCATAGTCATTTCGTAAGAAAAGTTGTCGGACATTATTGTTTTTTGAACCGCTGCCTTCCACTCCGCCTCGGTCAATATTTGCAAAAGTTCAAGCTCTTCGGTTTTTGCTGTACGGCAGGTTGTGCAACTGTATATCTTTATACCCTTTTCCGTTGAAGTCGAATTTTTAATTACAACCCCTTCATCCCAGGTATGACTCGTCTTTTCCGCAAATTTATAGTCTGTGTATCCGCACTTTTGGCAAGTTCTCGTAGAGTAGCCAACCGAAGTGCAGGTAGGTTCCAATCCGACCGTCCAGCTTGAATAGCTATGGTCGCAATCGGGAATTTTACCCAAGTTTTTTGTGGTTTCGTCGGTAAAGGTAATTACTATTTCGCCCTTGTCGTTTATTTCCACTTTGGATATACCCAAACCGTCCTCGCCGTCCTCGCCGACGACTTTGCCGAGATTAAGCTCGGTTTTATCGGATAAAACTATTACAAGTTGCCCATCCTTGTTGATGGTTACAGAGCTTATACCAACACCGTCTTCCCCGTCCTCGCCGTTTGTTCCGTCGGTACCGCTTATCGATGCGATAAACTCTTCAAGCGTACCGGTATAGCCTAATTCCGTAGCTTTGGCATATGCTGACTGAACAGTGAATACCGTTCCCCATTCGTCGGCTTTTTCCTTGTCTTTATCATTGCTGCCGCAAGCCGAAATACCCAACGCACAGCATAAGGAAACTGTAATAGCCAATAATGCAATCAATAATTTTTTCATGCAAACAACTCCTTTTTGCTTTTTTACGGGCAAAAAAATAAGGACAACCGTTAAGGTTGCCCGCAATGAGTATCCTTAACGATTGTCCAGATCATAATTTTTCGAGAAATCGATTACTAAAAGTTTTAGAACATTACACGAAAAAAACAGGATACAACAATGCTTGTTTTTAATGTACCAAAACTTTAAAAATTATTAATTTTTATAAAAAATAGACCTCTCCTTATTAAAATTATAATCTGGACGTACAAAGTGTACCATAGTTTAGCAATTTTTTCAACTGTTTTATAAAATTTATTACAAAAAATAAGCGGTTGCCCGCTTATTTTAAATTTCAATTTCGCCTGTAAATACCAACGTCGCGGGACCTGTCATATACACCGTTTCGTCCGTGTATACAATTTTTAAATCGCCGCCAAGTAAACTTACGGTAATTTCCTCATTCTTACTGCAATAGCCGTTGAGTACGGCCGCAACCGCGGTTGCGCACGCGCCCGTACCGCAAGCAAAGGTTTCTCCGCTGCCGCGTTCCCATACGCGCATTTTAAGGTGGTTGCGATTTATAACCTTTACAAATTCGGTATTTACCCTGTCGGGGAATACGGGGTGGTTTTCAAACCTTTTGCCTATCTCTTCAATATTTAAGCCGTCGGGGTCTTTAAATACAACGCAATGCGGATTTCCCATTGAAACCAATGTTACGCCGTAATTTTTCCCGTCCACTTCAAGAGGATAGTTTACAACCGTTTCCCCCTCGATTGCCGACGGAATATCCTTACCGTTTAATATCGCTTCGCCCATATTGACTTTTACGCTTTCGACTTTACCATCTTTATCTAAAAAGAATTTAAGCTTTTTGATACCCGAAAGCGTTTCCACGGTACAGGTATCGCCCCGAACGTGACCCAGGTCGTGGGCAAGCTTGCCCACGCAGCGTATGCCGTTACCGCACATCTTGCCTTCCGAGCCGTCCGCGTTGAACATACGCATCTTACAGTCGGCTTTATCCGACGCGCAAAGCAGAATTATTCCGTCGCCGCCTATGCCAAAATGTCTGTCCGAAAGCCTGATTGCAAGCTGTTCAGGGTTTTCGACTTCGCCTTTCATACAGTCGAAGTATATATAGTCGTTGCCTATCCCGTGCATTTTATAAAATTTCATTTCTTTAAAATTCCTTGCCAAGTAAATTCCTTTTTGTTTTATTATAATAGCTTTTTGGCGTTCTTGCAATAGTTTTGCCATTTATATTTTAATTCTTTAAAATCCGAGCGGACTATTTATAAAGTCCGCTCGGATTTTCGTTATTTGGATTAATACATTTTTCACGAAATTCTCGCGCTATTCTGTGCGCGATAATATCCGTGATTTAAGCGGCTCTGCCGCTCTGCCCGCAATTTTACGGGCAAACTTATTATATAATTTTATATAATTGCGGGCATTCACCCCGCACAGGCGAAAGTGTTCGCAAATTGGGCGCGCTGGCGGAGGGAAACCCTCCTTGCGCCGTTGATTATTTTAAATTTAATACATTTTTATATACGCGTCGCGTTCCGCGCCGACGGAAACGTACTTTATTTTACATCCGCAAAGCTTTTCCAAAAGCTTGATATAGTCAACCGCTTCCTTGGGTAAATCGGAAACCTTTCTGCATTTAGATAAATCGCAGTTCCAGCCCTTTACCTTTTCAAACACGGGCTTGCATTCGTCCAAAACGTCCGTGAAAGGGAACTCGTCTATGATTTTACCGTTTAACTCGTAATGGGTGCAAATTTCAATTTCTTCATAACCGTCAAGCACGTCGAGCTTGGTAAGCGCGATTTCGTCCGCACCCTGGCAGCGTATGCCGTAACGCGACGCAACTACGTCGAAAGGTCCTACCCTTCTCGGTCTGCCAGTAGCCGCGCCATACTCGCCGCCAGCCTCTCTGAGTTTTACCGCTTTTTCGTCAAAATACTCGCAAGTGAAGGGACCTGCGCCGACGCAGCTTGAATACGCCTTCATAATTCCTATCGAATTGGTAAGCTTTAAGTTGGGAACGCCTGCGCCTATGGGTGCGTATGCCGCGATAGTAGACGACGATGAGGTATAGGGGACTATGCCGTAGTCGATATCGCGCAACGCGCCGAGCTGGGCTTCAAACATAATATTCTTGCCCTCGTCGTTCGCTTTATTGAGGAAAATTCCCGTATCAGTAACGTACTTCGCAAGGGGCTTACCGTAGGTTTCAAAGTACTCAATCATCTCTTCTACGGAAACGGGGTCGAAGCCGTAAGCTTTGATAGTCATATTCTTCCAGGCAACTATGTCGGGAAGTCTTTTATACAGCAGCTCGGTATTTAAAAGTTCGCCCATACGGAACGCCTTTTTCATATACTTATCCGCATAAACGGGCGCGATACCGCGCCTTGTAGAACCGTAAGGTTTGCCCGTCGCCTTAGTAAGTCTGTCCTCTTCCATTATATCTTGCAAAACGTTGTATGGCATTGTAATAATTGCTTTATCGCTGATTTTAAGATTTTCCGGCGATATTTCAATTCCGCCTTCGCGAAGCTTTTGAATTTCGCCGCAGAGATGCTTTAAATCGATAACCATTCCGGGACCCATAACGTTAACTACGTCCTCGCGGAGTATTCCCGACGGAAGCAGATTTAAAATGAACCTACCCCTTTCGTTGATTACGGTATGTCCCGCGTTGTTGCCGCCCTGATAACGGCAAACTACGCCGAAATCGCGCGAAAGCAAATCGACCATTCTGCCCTTGCCTTCGTCGCCCCAGTTAATTCCACAAATACTTGTAAGCATTTTCCTTACCTCTAAAAAATTTGGTGCTTTTATATTGCCTATATATTATAGTGTAAAAGACGTATTTAGTCAAGCGTATATAATCACAACCGACAATATAAAAAATAATATGGGCGCGGATGCATAAACATCCTCGCCCATATAAATTTGAAATATTAAAAATCAAGAGATGTTATCCCGACAAGGCGCGTGCGGATTTGTTGCAGGAAGTTTATATAATTGTAAATGACCAAAACAAAACGCAACGCCGTATAGCGAAGTATATATGCGTTTTTACTCTTTCGGTTTGCCTACAACACTATACAAATACTCGTACAATTCGTCTACGTTGTCGGTATCGCACTCGAACACGATTTCCTGTCCGGCGTGCAATACGGTTTCGCCGTCGGGAACGGTTTGCGAGCCGTCCACGTGGATAAGCTCTACTACCAAGCCGTTAGTGGGCCAGACGATAGCGCGTACAGCCTTTCCGTCCGCTTTGGAATGCTCGTGTATAAATACGCGGACGCGTTCCTTTTTGAAGTTTTCGGCGATTTTATTGTCCTTGATATACTGTTCGAGGTTCTTTTCGTAAATTGCTTCGGTTTTAAACAGCATACCGACGAGGTAGCCTATGACTATACCTATGAGGGCGGGCAGGAAATTGGTAAAATTGCCCGTAAGCTCGAACACCATAACTATACCCGTTATGGGAGCTTTTACTATGCAGGTAAAGAAAGCAGCCATACATATAATTACAAGGTAATCGCTGTACTTAGGGTCCATTCCGCCTTTCTGGAAAGCGACGGATAAAATCGCGCCGAGTCCCGCGCCTATGGCAAGCATCGGAATAAATACTCCGCAAGGCACTCCGCAGCCCATTGAAAGCACGCTGGTTATAAACCTTATTACTACTATTATTACAAGGCTTAAAATAAGACCTATCCCGAACACCTGCTCTATTTCTATATTGCCCAACCCGTTAGTCGCCAAAGACTGTATAAAGTCGTGTCCGCCGCCTATGGAATAGACGGTAATAAGCCCGAATGCGCCCGCAAGGAAAAAGGGTATCATATACTTGCCCGTACCCTTTAAAAAAGTTATCCTTTTAAACAGCTTTTTTGAGGCAAACACCGCATAGTAAAATCCTACGCCGATGAGCGAAACGATTACCGCCGCAAGCACTACCCAAAGGCAGAACAACGCGCCCGAACCGTCAAACGCAAATTCAAAGTTGAAATTTTTAAAAGCAAAACCGACGCTGTCTTTGCCGAGGACGGCAACGCGCAAACCGTTGCGTGTAAACAGAGCCGAAGCAACGCTTAGTGCCGCGCATATAAACACCTGGGGCGAAAACGAACGGAACGCTTCTTCCATAGCGAACACAAGCCCCGTAATGGGTGCGTTGAACGCAACGGCAAGACCCGCGCTTGCGCCGCTTGCAATCTGTAACCTCTTTACCATCTGGTTGCGCTTTAACAGCGTACCTACCGCACTGCCCGCACAGCCGCCTATTTCAAGCGACGGACCCTCCGCGCCTGCGGGATAGCCCATAAACACACACGCAAGCGACGCGGCAAACATAGAACACATTGTGACGTACCACTTAAAGCGCACCTTTCCGCGCGCCGCGCCCTCTATCTGCGGTATGCCGCTTCCGCGTACCATAGGCACGAACTTTGCCACCGTACCTATTACTATCGAGCCTGCCGCAAGCCCTATAAACAGAAGCGGGACGAACGCGGGGTTTTCGCGTATGAGAACGTAAAGCTTTGTGGAGTTTTCTTCGCCGAGCGACATAAGTATGTTATAAAACGTAACTACTACGCCCGCAAAAATTCCCGTAAGCAAGCTTATTAAAACGAGATTTATCCCGTTATCCGCGAACACGCGCAAATTTTTCTTCAATTTCTCTTTCACCGTAGTATCTCCATAAAAATACCGATAAAGTATAACACTTACGTTTTATTTTGTAAATTGATTTTAGGACTTAATATGTAAATGCCCGCGGAGCTTTGACCCCGCGGGCATTTGTACGTTATTTAACGCTGTACAGTATATCGAAGTAGGTCGGATAAGGCCAGTAATCGGACGACGTTATAGTTTCCATTTCGTCTACGAGTCTTCTCAACTCGTCCATATCGGGTACTATTTTATGCGCCATTGCCTTTGAAGCCTTGCGTACCTCCGCTTTATTGATAGCCTTTAAATCGCTTTCAAGCTTTTCTACCGCCGCGCTCGTCTTATCGTTGAGTTCCGCAAGACGTGTTATAAGGTTCTTTTCCGTTTCAAAGGGAATTTTTTCGCATACAGCGCGCTTTGCGGCAACGTTTTGGCAAAGCTCAGCAACGAAGTCCGAAACAGAGGGAATAATATCCTGCTTTGCCATTTCAAGCATAGTCAGTGCTTCGATATTGATAATCTTAATATAGTTTTCAAGCCTTATATCGGCACGCGCGACCGCTTCCGCCTTAGTGAAAACGCCCTGTTTAACGTACACGTCTATATTCTTTTTCTCATAGCAAACGGGAACTGCGTCCGCAGTGTTTTTATTGTTCAAAAGTCCGCGGCTTGCGGCTTCGGGTTCCCATTCGGGGCCGTAACCGTCGAGGTTGAAAATAATGCGGTAATGGGCTTTAAACTCCCTTGCGATAACGGCGTTAGCCGCCTTTTCAATGTCCCTCTTGCCCTCAAGCTCGTCGGCAAACTGTTCAAAGGCGTCTGCGACGATAGTATTTATTACGATGTTTGCGTCCGCAACGTTTGCCTGCGAACCTAACATTCTGAATTCAAATTTGTTGCCTGTAAAAGCAAAGGGCGACGTTCTGTTTCGGTCAGTGGCATCCTTGGGGAAAATAGGACTTTCCGGAACGCCGATAGACCCCTCTACCGTTTTCCCCTTTACGTAATCCTGCCCCTTTACTATGCTGTCTACAAGTGCGCCGAGCTGGTCGCCGAGGTAGACTGAAATTATCGCAGGGGGAGCTTCGTCCGCGCCAAGACGGTGATCGTTACCCGCCGACGCAACCGAAGCTCTTAAAAGACCCTGATAGTCGTCAACAGCCTTGATGACGGCGGCAAGTACTAACTTGAAAAGGGTGTTGCTTTCGGGATTTGCGCCCGGCTTTAAAAGGTTAAGCCCCTTATCGGTAGACATTGACCAGTTATTGTGTTTACCGCTTCCGTTTATTCCCTCAAAGGGCTTTTCGTGAAGAAGGCACACAAGCCCGTGCTTTTTGGCAACCTTCTTCATTATTTCCATTGTAAGCATATTGTTGTCTACCGCAACGTTAGTGGTACCGAATATGGGTGCCATTTCGTGCTGTGCGGGAGCAACCTCGTTATGTTTTGTTTTTGAATATATGCCGTAGCTCCAAAGCTCTTTATCGAGGTCTCGCATAAACTCGGCAACAGCGGGCTTCAGTACGCCGAAGTAATGGTCTTCAAGCTCCTGTCCGCGGGATACCGGCGCACCGAAAAGAGTTCTGCCCGTAAGCTGTAAGTCCTTGCGCCTTAAATACTCTTCTTCCGAAATAAGGAAATATTCCTGTTCGGGACCTACGGTTGTCGAAACCTTTTTACATTCTATCCCGAACAGCTTTAAAACCCTTTTCGCCTGTTTATCGAGCGCGTTCATAGAACGGAGCAAAGGTGATTTTTTATCCAGCGTTTCGCCTGTGTATGAAACGAATACCGTAGGGATATATAAAGTACCTTCCTTTACGAACGCGGGCGAAGTAGGATCCCACGCCGTGTAGCCCCTCGCAAGGTACGTTGCGCGCGAACCACCCGAAGGAAAGCTTGACGCGTCCGATTCGCCGACTATGAGACTTTTGCCAGTAAGGCGCATAATTACCTTATCGCCTTCGGGTTCGATGAAGCTGTCGTGCTTTTCGGCGGTTAAACCCGTAAGGGGCTGGAACCAGTGCGTATAGTGCGTTGCGCCCTTGGATATCGCCCACTTTTTCATTGACGAAGCTACCGTGCCTGCGATAGAAACGTCAAGCGTCTTGCCCGCCTCTATCGTAGCCCTCAACGCCTTGTAAACTTCGCTTGGAAGGGTGTCCTTCTGGACTGAATCGTTAAAAACGTTTTCGCCGAACATTTCGGGAAGGTTCATATATTTTCTCCTGTATTTTTTTTAATACTGTTTACTGTTTAATTATAAGAAAATAATTTAAAGCTGTCAAATTAATTGGGGCATTTTATCTTTTACAAATCATTATGTTTTGCATAAACAAAACTTATAATAAAAGACGGCTGCCGTTGCGCCGCCGTTTAAATATTAATTTTCGTCCTCGGGATAGTCTATTTTTGCGGGTTTGATTAAATGCGTTGATTTAACGTCCGTGTGCATTTCGTTAGGGTCTTCGGCGACTATTCCGCGTTGAAGCTTGTCGTAACCGTGCTTTTTGCGGATTTCGTCAACGCAACGCTCCACCTTTTCGCGCTTTGCATAATTGCCGTTGGTTTCGTCGAAGGTAAGCTGCGATTTTCCGTTATCGAACCCCGAAACGGTAACGCCGAGCGAGCGTATTTTAAAGGGAGGTTTAAAATTGCTTTCAAACAGTGAATACGCGTGTTCCGCAATTTCGCCGCAAAGCGCGGTGTGCCGCACCTTTTTCTGGGCGGAAAAATCGTGTAGTTCGCTGTCGCGCACCCATAAATGAACGGTGTCCGCAAGTCCTTGCCCCGATTCGCGAAGCCTTGCGGCAACGCTTTCGGAAAGAACGTACAAAAGTCTTTTTATACGGCGGGGGTTGGTTATATCCTCGGCGTAGGTGCAGGAATTGCCTATCGACTTCATTTCCCGCCTGTCGTCCATATGTCGCACGGGGTCGTCATCCTCGCCGCGCGCATTTTTTAAAAGAGTAATACCCACCTTTCCGAACGCTTTAAACATTTTTTCATCGTCCGCAGCGGCAAGTCTGCCGATTGTGTTAAGCCCCATTCCTTTAAGCTTTTCGCAAGTAGCCTTGCCGACGTAAAGCAATTCTTCGACGGGCAGCCCGAAAATTATCTGCTTATAGTGCGCGCTTGAAATTACCGAAGTGCCGTCGGGCTTTTTTAAGTCGGAACCGAGTTTTGCGTACACCTTGTTGAACGACACGCCGCAGGAAACTGTTAAGCCGAGTTCGCTTTTAACGGTATTTCTTATAACGTCGCCCAAATGTCTTAAAAACCCGTCCGAATAGAACTTTTCGCCGTTTTCTTCGATAAACTTCTCCCCGTCGTACTTAGGGAATAAAAGCGTGCTTTTGGATATATCCAGCCAGCACTCGTCAATGCCGTAATTTTCGATTAAATCGGTATACCGCGCATATATTGCGCGCACCATTTTTGAATATTTGATATACAAATCGAAATGCGGAGGAACAATAACGATATCGGGACATTTGCGCTGCGCCTGCCAGATTGCGTCGCCCGTCTTAACGCCGAATTTTTTCGCCCTTTCGCACTTTGCAAGGACTATGCCGTGACGCTGCTCCTTACTGCCGCAGACGGCAACGGGCTTGCCAGCAAGTTCGGGATTTAATTTTCTTTCAACCGAGGCGTAGAAATTATTTAAATCGGAATGAATTATTATCCTTTCCATACTTTTATTTTGTAATTTGCCGACAAATTAATTCTAATACTTCAAAGTAATTTTTAAAGGTCTTGGAGCATACTTCCGCGTTTTCTATTACTATTCCGTCGGCGCGAAGCCCCGTCAGGGCAAAGCCCATTGCTACGCGGTGGTCGCCGAATGTGTTTATTTTTGCGGGCTTGGGCTGTGAAGGATAAATTATAACCCCGTCGGCAGTTTCTTCACACCTTACGCCCATTGCGGTAAGGTTTGAAGCTATCGCAAAAATTCTGTCGCATTCCTGCTTGCGGATATGGGCAACCCCGCATATATCGGTAGGATTTTCCAGATACGGGGCAATTGCGGCAAGGGTTATGGTCTGGTCTGAAAATTCGTGCATATCGATTTTCCCGCCGTTGAACGCAGACAGCGCGTTGATAAATTTTATATCGCCCTGCAAGCTGTCCCCAATTACGCCGTCAACGGTAATTTGCGTGCTGAGAATTTTATTCATCGCATAAAAATAGCAAGCCGCGGAAATGTCGGGTTCTATTGCGTATTCTCTTGCGCTATACTCGCCACCGACGGTATACGTACCGTCGTTTACGCAAACGTTTACGCCGAAAGAGCGCATCATACTTTCGGTCATTTTAACGTAGTCAAGACCGTGTGTACCGCTCGTTTTGATTTTTACAGGATAATCGGCACACACCGCCGAGATAAGCAAAGCCGATAAAAACTGGCTGCTTTCGTCTATGTCAACCTCGATTTCGGTTTTCGGGGAAACCGTTCCCTTTATGACGAACGGATAGGAATTTTCCCTTTCAAGAAAAGTAAATTGCGCCCCAAGGCTTTTCAACGTATCTATAAGCGGGGATATAGGACGCCTTTTCATCTGGTCGGAGCAGTTAAGCCTGTACTCCCCGCTTTGAAAAGCGAGGAACGCCGGTAAAAACCTTGCCGCCGTACCCGCGCTGCCCACGTCAATTTCTGCCTGCCGATTGCGGAGCTTGCCACCGCACCCGACAATTTTTACTACATTCCCGTCTACCCGACAGTCTATACCCAAATCTTTAAGGCAGGTTAAAAAGGTTGCGCAGTCGTCTGAAAACTGCACGCCGTAAAGCGTGCTTTCGCCCTTTGCGACAGCGGCGATTAAAAGCGCGCGCGCGGTTATGCTTTTTGAACCGGGTACGCTTACCGAAACGCTTTTATTTTTAATTTTGCCGTAGATGTTTTTTACCTGATAATTCACTGATTACCGTCCACTAAAAAACACAGAGATGCAAGCAAGACAAGGTGCGCAAGTATTTGCGAAGGGGGCTACACGGATATATGTGACCCGAAGTAAAACGGAGCGCAACGCCGTATTGCGAAGCATATATGTGTTTTAATTTATTTTCTTCGTCTTAATATATCCGCCGTCCGTAATTCAAACGGGCAGTTGATTTTGTAAATTTCCTGAACGAGTTTACAGTCGTCCACTTGTTCATCTTTACTTGTGTACGCGCGTTCAACCGTAAAACTTTTACCGAAGCTTAAATTCGGCGAAAGCACTTCCAGCACATCGCCGACTTTGAACCTGCCCCGCATTTCAACCGACGCGTAACCGTTTTCATAGCCCACAACGTTTGCAATGTAGTCGCAATCGCCCTTGGTCTGGCTGTCCGTATAGTTTACCGTTTGCGAATTTTCGCCGAGGGTGTAAGCCGTGGTATAGTCGCGGTGGGCGGCAGTTAAAAGCTCACGTCCGACAACCTCGTCAAAGCCCCCGTCAATACAGCGGCGGTATGCGTTTATAACGGTTGCGAGATAGTATTCAGACTTCATTCTGCCTTCTATTTTAAACGAGCAAATACCCGCGTCTTCAAGCTCTTTAAGATGGGCTGACATATTCAAATCCTTGCTGTTTAAAACGTAAGTTCCTCTTCCGTCCTCTTCTATATCCAGCCAGCCGCTGTCCGAAAGGGAGTCGCTTTTTCTGATTTGGTAGTTCCATCTGCAAGCCTGAACGCATTCCCCTCGGTTTGACGGTCTGCCCGAAAGGTAGTCCGACAAAAGGCATCTACCCGAATAGGATATGCACATTGCGCCGTGGACGAAAGCTTCCAGCTCGATATCGGGAACGAAGTCGTGAATTTCCTTAATTTCTTTCAAGGAAAGCTCACGTGCGAGAATTGCACGGCTTGCGCCCTGCTCGCGCCAGAACTTAACGGCGTATTTATTGGTCAGATTAGCCTGTGTAGATATGTGCAACTGTAAATTCGGTGCGGCTTTTCGCGCGGCGTAAAACGCGCCGCTGTCTGAAACTATTGCCGCGTCAGCACCGACGCCCTGCAAAAACGAGAAGTAGTCTTCAAGTAAAGCGAGGTCGCCGTTTTTTGCGAATATGTTTGCGGTTACATATACTTTTCTGTTTAATGCGTGTGCAAATTTTACGGCTTCGGCAAGCTCCCCGCGGGTAAAGTTATCCGCAAACGAACGCAAAGAAAAATCTTTGCCGCCGACGTAAGCGGCGTCCGCGCCGAAGTAAAGGGCTGTTTTAAGTTTTGAAAAGTTGCCAGCGGGGGCAAGAAGTTCGATTTTCATACAATGGCTCCTTAAACGCAGAGATGCGAACAAGACAAGGTACGCGCGGATTTGTTGCAGGGAGTTTATAATGTAGTAAATGCCAAAATAAACACAACGCAGTATTGCAAAGTATAAGCTTTACTGTTTTACCGATAAGGCTAAACCGTCGCCCGCGTTGATAATGGTCGTTGCAAGTTCTTCATCGTTTTCAACGGCGTCGATATATTCTTTGACGTGCTGCGCAAGCATTTTGCGCTTGGGGGGAACGGGCGTTTCGCCCGTCAGCCAGCCGTACAGCAAGACGTCGTCAGCAAGTAAAATTCCGCCTGTATCCAAAAGCTGTTTGAGGCGGGGCAAATATTTAACGTACTGAACCTTTGCGCAATCTAAAAATATAAAGTCGTATGAGCCGTCAAGCTTTTGTATGACTTCGCCCGCGTCGCCTAAAATTGCCGTAACACGGTTGGTAAAACCGAGTGCGGAAAGGTTTTTAACCGCTTCGCCGTAAAAGTTTTCATCACGCTCAACAGTGGTCAAATGAGCATTCGGGCATATTTTAAGCATAACGGAACCCGAAATGCCTATGGCTGAACCTAATTCCAATATGTTTACGGGACGGACTGCCGACAACAGGGTAATTAAAAAATTAAGTGTTTCGTCGTCGGCGGTAGGTATCCCCCTACTGAACGCGCTTTGGCGCAATTTTACGATTTCGGCGGGCAGACGCGGTTTATTGAACTGCGCAGTGGGAGTTTCCCTCTCGCCCGCAGACGTATCGTTGTGCGCGTAAGTAAATTTATCCATATCCTAATTTTAATTTATAGCAATTTTGAAAAAGTTTAAAATTCGCAGATGCGAGCAAGACAAGGCGCGCGAGTATTTGCGAGGGGAGCATACACAGATGTATGTGACCCGAAGTAAAACGGAGCGCAACGCCGTATTGCGGAGTATATACGGATTTTAAATTACAGCTCTACAACTACGGGAACCACCATCGGCGACTGCTTTGTTTTACGGATAAGGTAATTGCGCAGGTTGCGTTTTATGGTACGCTTTAATTCGTCAACCGTTCCGTTTGAAAGGTCGTAACCGTCGATTGCGCGGAGAATGACTTCACGGATTTCTCTGTTGTAGTCACGGTGGAAGTCAAACACAAAGCCGCGGGAATTTACCGCGGGTTCTCCCACAACCTCGCCGTTTGAAACCGCAATGGAAACAATGAACAAGCCCTCTTCTGAAAGCTGGCGTCTGTCCTCTATTACCATACTTGCCTTTTCGTCCTCAATTCCCTCGCCGTCGATAAGGCGCGACCCCGCCTGAACGTTATCGACGCGCCTTATGCCGTTTTGGGTTACCTCAACGCAGTTGCCTATTTCGGGTATAAACATTTTGCTTTCGGGCAAACCGAGCTGACCTGCAAGCTGGATATGCTTTTTAAGATGCCTGTACTCGCCGTGTACGGGAATAAAATATTTGGGTTTTAACAGCGTGTGCATTATTTTATGCTCTTCACGGCAAGCGTGACCGGAAACGTGTATATTTTCAAGACTTTCGTAAACGACGTTTGCGCCCTTGCGGTAAAGGTTGTTGATAACCCTGTAAACAAGCTTTTCATTACCCGGTATGGGCGATGCAGAAATTATTACCGTGTCGTTTTCGCCTACGGAAACCTGAGGACTGTCGCCGTTTGCCATACGTGTAAGCGCGCTCATAGGTTCGCCCTGGCTGCCCGTGGATACGACGACGATTTCGTTATCGCGCATATTTTTTATTTTCGATACGTCAATAAGCGCGCCTTGGGGAAGATGTATTTCGCCTATCTTTTCTGCTGCTTCTATGACGTTGTGCATACTTCTGCCCGATAACGCCACCTTGCGTTTATGCTTTACGGCAAGGTCGATAATCTGCTGTAAACGGTGTACGTTCGACGCGAACGTTGCAACGATAATTCTGCGCTCGGCATTTTCCGCAAAAAGTCTGTCAAGGGTCGCGCCTACCACCGCTTCGCTCATTGTATAGCCCGCACGCTCTATATTTGTGCTTTCGCCCATATATAAAAGCACGCCCTCCGATCCTATATCGGAAATGGTCTTTAAATCGATAGGCTCTCCCGCAACGGGGGTTAAATCTATTTTAAAGTCGCCGCTGTGGAATATTACGCCCTGCGGCGTTTCTATTGCAAACGCCAAAGAACCGGCTATGGAATGGTTAACGTTGACGGGTCTTATTTTAAAACAGCCCATATTGAAAGGTTGCCCGGGTGCGATTGTAATTAATTTTGCATCGTTTATGCGGTGTTCGCGAAGCTTATTGTCAACGAGCGCGAGCGTGAGCTTTGTACCTGCAACGGGAACTTTAAGCTCCTTTAACAGATACGGTACGCCGCCGATATGGTCCTCGTGACCGTGGGTAAGAATTACACCCCTGACTTTGTGCTTATTTTCCACAAGGTAGGTTACGTCAGGGACAATCAGGTCGAAACCGGGTGTTTCGTCTGTGGGGAATATCGCGCCCGCGTCAATTATTATAATATCGTCGCCGCACTCGATTGCGGTCATATTTTTACCTATTTCGCCTACGCCGCCGAGAAAAATTATTCTTACTGGCTTTATTTTGTTTTTAGAGTTCCAGCCTTTGCTTTTTTTAGGCGGCTCTATAATTTTTTTGCTTTTTACCTGCACGTCCTGCACGGGTTTTTTAGGTAAATTCCTGTTATCGGTTTTTTTAAGAACGATTTTTTGCGCATTTTGTGAAGACTGCTTTTGCTTTTTAGTCTGTTTAAGCGTTTTTTCTGCCGTCTTATTTACCGCCTTTACCGCTTTGGAACGCGGACGCAGTACCTTTTTTACGTTTTGTTTTACTTTCTGTTCTTCCAAAATTTAAATTCTCCATTTCATTTTCGTGAAATTTCAATGACCTTCGGTATTAAAATTTCCTTGGCAAGGGAGCTAATGCCCCTTTTAGCAATTTAAAGCCGAACGGTTACGTAAGCTATCAAGTACGTATACATAACCGCGCAATTTGGCATTAAGCTGCTTTTCATTTAAAAGGGGTTGATAAAAAATCAACCCCCACAGTCTAATTTTCTTTAGTTACTTATTCTTCCTTACGTCCTTTACAAGCCCCTCTTCAATGAGTTCTTCAATAGTTTCGTAAGGATACATAGCCGCGTAGTCGCGCTCGGGAATTTCTTTCTTTTCGCCGTTGCGCATTGCAAGCATTTCGTCAATAAGTCTTATTGCCTTTCTTACGCCGAGGTTACTCTTGACCTTTACCATCATAGGAGTTCCCGCAACCGACTTATTGTCGGATACGTCAATATGGTGATAAACCGACGTCTTATAGTTGTTGGGGTCAAGCGCGAGATACAGGCAAAGCGTCTTGCCGCGTATTTTAAGCCTTGCAATAGTTTCCCTGCCCTTATTGAAGCGTTCCGCACCCCAGGCAACGTTTGAATTTACCTTTTTATAAGAAATCAACGCGTGCTTGACTTCGCCGTAATACTGCTTATAATCGTCGTTGCTCTGTATAATTCTTGCAATGAAGCTGCGTTTGAACTTCATCATATTAGCGAAATCAACCCCGCCTTCAAGCTCGGATAAATCGCCGGGCATAAGTTCGTCGTCGGAGAAAGCGTCCATATCGAGTACGTCGATTAACAAATCATCGTCATCGTCGGGTTCTTCCTCATCCTCTTCAAACTCTTCTTCCTCTTTCCCTGCCTCGTCTTCAACGGGTTCGGGTATGGGTTCGGGTTCGACAACTTCGCTTACGGTTACAATGGGTTCTTCCTCTGCAACCTCTTCAACAACCTCTTCGGGTTGCTCTTCAACTTCTTCAACGACTACGGTAGCCGCCGCAGCGTGCGCTGCCGCCGCCTCGTCCCTTGCTGCGTTTGCGGCGATTATTCCGCTTGCAAGCATATCCTTTATTTGCGCCAACTCGTCTTCAAAGTTCTCATAACGCGCCTTGTCGCCGTCAGTAGAAGTATATTTACCTTCCTTAATCTGCTCGGACAGTTTTGCTATGTCGTCTTCAATTTTATCGAAACGAGAATTGTTTACGTTTGAACCCAACACGAGCGCGGATATCTTTGCAATATCGTCTTCGATTTTATCGAAACGGGCGTTTGTGCCGTGGGTATCGTTTACAAGCTCTTTAACCCTTGCGATGTCGTTGTCAACCCTATTGAACCTGTCGCCCATTCCCTTTTCTATTTCATAAGCGACAACTTCTGAAAGTCTTGAATAGTCTTCCTGCGCAGCCGTTGCAACTACTTCGGAGTTAGGCACGCTTTTGACGTAATCGGAAAGGTTTGCAACGTTTTCTTCCATTTTGTCAAGCCTGGAAGCAACGCCCTTTTCGATTTCGGAAGCGACAACCTCGGAAAGCTTTGCGTAGTACTCCGACTCTTCTTCGGCAGCAGCCTCTTCGTAAGCCTTTTCGTCTTCCTCGTCATACTCCCCGTCCTCGGCGGTCACTATTTCGGTAATTCTATCAACGTTTTCCTGCATCCTGTCAAGACGGGCAGTAACGTTCTTTTCGATTTCGGATGCGACAACCTCGGAAAGCTTTGCGTAGTACTCGGCTTCTTCTTCGGCAGCAGCCTCTTCGTAAGCCTTTCCGTCTTCCTCGTCATACTCCCCGTCATCGGCGGTCATAATTTCGGTTATTCTATCAACATTTTCCTGCATCCTGTCAAGACGGGCAGTAACGCTCTTTTCGATTTCTTCGGCAACTACTCCCGAAAGCTTATCATAGTCGACCTCTGCCATAGCAGCTTCGCCATTTTCGCCGATAACCTGCACGCCGTCGTCAGTAGATACTATTTCGGTAATTTTTGCTATATTCTCTTCAACGCTGTCAAATCTCGAAGATACGCGCTTTTCCACTTCCGTAGCTACTGCGTCCGAAAGCTTTGCATAGTATTCCTCTTCTTCGGCAGCTTCCGCTTCCGCATCGTATTCTTCTTCGTAATCCTCGTCGCCGCTTGCAATAGTTTCTGTTAGCTTTGCGATATTTTCCTCGACGCTGTCAAGACGGTAAGCTATGCCCTTTTCTATTTCTGCGGCTATAACCTCGGAAAGCTTGGAATAGTCCTCTTCAACCTGTTCGGTTTGTTCGGGTTCTTCTTCCGCCGAAACTATTTCGGTTATCTTTGCAATATTTTCCTCAACGCTGTCAAGACGGGTTGACAAGCCTTTTTCGATTTCGACAGCAACTATATCAGAAAGTCTGGTATAGTCTATTTCAACCTCGCCGTCCCCGTTAACTACAACAGGCTCTTCATTCGCCGTAACCAATTCGGTTATCTTTGCGATATCATCCTGCATACCGTCAAGACGTGAAGTAACATTCTTTTCTATCTCTGCGGCAACCACCTCGGATAGCTTGGAATAGTCGGTCTCTGCGGGATACTCTTCGTATTCCTCCTCATACTCCGCCTCTTCCTCGGAGGAAATAAGCTCGGTAAGCTTTGCGATATCCTCTTCAACCTTGTCGAAGCGCGTAGTCACGCCCTTTTCTATTTCAGCGGCTACGACCTCGGAAAGCCTGCTGTAATCGGCTTCAACGTCGTCCGCAAGCTCTTCCGTTTCTTCATACTCTTCTTCGGAAACGGTATTGTTTACCAACTCGGTAAGCTTGGCAATGTCCTCTTCGACCTTGTCGAAACGGGAGGACGTTCCCTTTTCGATTTCGGCAGCCATAAGCGAAGTAAGCTTTTCAAAGTATTCTTCGGAATACTCTTCTTCTGCTTCTTCTGCTTCTGCGTCGTACTCTTCCTCGGTTTCCTCCTCGTATTCCCCGTCTTCTTCAATCTCCTCTTCGGCGGTAAGAAGCTCGGTAAGCTTATGGATTTCTTCCTCGACCTTAGAGAAACGCTCGTCCGTGTTTTTGGTCATCTCCTCGGTAACGAGTTCGGTTATCTTCGCTATTCCGTCGTCGTCTATGACGATGTCGTAGTCGTGGTCTTCCTGCGACTCGATAAGTCTTTCGGAAATATTATTGCAAATCGCCTCGCTGTCAATGGTAGGCTGGGGAATTGCGGAAACCACGTCGATGACCGCTCCCGTAATTTTATCTGCAATTTCATCGGTGTCGAACTCGGGCAGGTAATTTGAAAGAACAGCCGCCGCCTTGTCGGCAATTGCGTCTTCGTTGATGCCCGCAACGGTAATTTTTTCACTGATGCGTTCAGCCATATCCTCGTAATCGGGAGCGTTTGCCGCGGCAAGATCCAACGCCTCGCGCAGTTTGTCCGCAACCGTATTTGAAATTGCCGCATAATCGAGATTGTCGGCAATCTCTTTTGATATGGAAGTACAGCCCTCGTCGTCGACGAGAATTTCAAAATCTTCCGACCTAAGGCTGCCGACTTTTAAAGCTATTCTGTCGGCAAGCTCCTCTTCGTCGATATTAAGGTTGGCAACTCCGCCGCTGACCCTTAAACCGCCAAGCTTGTTGGCAAGCCTTTGGGCAAGCTGTTCTTCGTCTATGTCTATTGCGGATGCAGACGCTATTTCGCCGTTAACCGCACCGAGCTTTTGTACGATTTTATCGGCAATCTCGTCCTCGTTCAAATCTATCCTGGCATTGACTGTCTGTGAAGAAAGCTCGCGCACGCCGGAATTGGCATTAATGAGTTCCGCGGTCTGCCTTGCTATCTCGTGCGTGTCAACCGAAAGCTTTACATTGGCAGCCTCGATTTCGGGAAGTACAATCTGCTCGGCAACCTTTGCCGCTATATAGTCGGGAGAAATTACCTCGCGCGTGGATATCAAAGACGCGACCTTTTCCGCAAGTTTGTCGTAGTCTACGCTCTGTGCGGGGGTCGTAATAGCGACGGGTGCAACCGCCGTGCGGGAATACGCCGCCGCATTGCCCTTCGCGCTTTCCATACCGAACTGCTCTACACGCATTGAAAGAATTTCAAGTTTGTCCGCAAGCGTAGTGTGTGCGCCTTCGTTTTTGCGCATCTGCTCGGTAAGGTAATTGAGCTTGTCAAGCACCTCCGAATTATCTATGCGGACAGGCTCAACCCTTTCCACAACCGTTCTTTCTACCGGTTCACGTCTTACCGCAAGGTCGGAAACGGCGTCAAGCTTGTTTGAAATAGCTTCAAGCTTATCGGCAATTGCAGCAAAAGCGTTTTCGCTCTGCTTGCTCTTTTCCGTAAGTTCGGCAATTTTATCGGCTATTTGCGCGTAAGCTTCTTCACTTCTGCGTGAAAGCTCGGCAACATCGTTTACCTTGTCCGCAAAGCCGCTGAGCGCGCCGTCGCTGTTTTTAGACTGTTCGGAAAGCTCGGTTATCTTTTCCGCAAGTCCCGCGTAAATGTTTTCGCTTTGCTTTGCAAGATAGAGCATCTCCTGTTTGAGTGCGGAATTTTCCGTTTGAAGACGGTCGAAAATTTCCCCGCTTTGCTTGACGACATACGTTGCGTCCTGACTATTCTTCGAGAACAGGTCGATAGCCTCTTCAAGACGGGTAGCGACTTTTTTAGTCTGCTCGTTCATCTCGTCCTGCTTTAAGGCAATATGCTGGGTGCTTCTTATAAGCACGTCGGCTTTTTTGGGAGCCCCTGCTTCGTATTCGGTATCGTTATTGTAAGCCATAATACACCTCTGTATATAGTTAATGATTATAATAACTAAGGAAGATTATAATAATTAATGCTATTATATAGTTTACACCAAATAAAATAAAAAGTAAATATAATTATCGATTTTTTTTGGCGAATTTTAAAAATTTTAGCGTTAACCGCGTAATATTGGGGGTGCAATTTTAATTAATTACTGTTTTGAACTAATTTTAAATGTAAATTATTTGTGCCTTCAAACGCTTGTCTTTTGAAATTTTATGATGTATAATTATGTATAAATAATGAATAAACGGTGCATAACTGAATAATTTTTAAGGAGCTTCATATGAGAGTTTACAATTTTGCCGCAGGTCCTTCCACCCTGCCCCTTAACGTACTTAAAAAGGCACAGGAAGAATTTCTCGACTTTTCGGGAACGGGAATGTCTGTTACGGAAATTTCACACCGCGACAAGGCGTATGACGCTATCGTCAAGGACGCAGAAAAGCTTGTACGCGAGCTTTTAAACGTCCCCGACGATTACTGCGTAATTTTCGTTCAAGGGGGTGCTTCCACACAGTTTGCCGCCGTTCCCCTGAACCTTATGCACAGCGGTAAAGCCGACTATATAGTTACAGGCAACTTTGCAAAAAAGGCTTGGCAGGAGGGTCAGATTTACGGCGATGCGGTTAAAATCGGCGATAGCTCAGACAAGGTTTACACATATATCCCCGACGTCGATAAGCTTAACTATTCCGAAAACGCGGACTACGTACATATCACTTCAAACAATACGATATTCGGGTCAAGGTATTCAAAATTTCCGGAGTGTAAAGCACCGATAGTCGCGGATATGTCATCGGAAATTTTTTCGCGCGAAATAGACGTCGGCAAATTCGGCGTAATTTATGCGGGTGCGCAAAAGAACCTTGCCCCCGCAGGCGTTACAATAGTGATTGCAAAACGTTCGCTAATACAGAACCCTTTGAAAATTTGCCCCACTATGCTTAAATGGAAGGTACAGGACGAGAACGGCTCGCTGTACAATACCCCGCCCGCATTTTCAATTTATATGGCGGATTTGGTTCTTAATGACCTTAAACAAAAGGGCGGCGTCAAGGCGATGCAAGAAGTTAACGAATACAAGGCAAAGCTTTTATACGACTTTATCGACAACTCTTCTTTTTACACAAACAGCGTGCTTCCCGAATACCGTTCGATAATGAACGTACCCTTTGTTACGGGCAGCGCGGAGCTTGACGCAAAATTTATTGCCGAAGCAAAAAAAGCAGGGCTTGTTTCGCTTAAAGGTCACCGTTTAGTGGGCGGTATGCGCGCTTCCATTTACAACGCGATACCCGTTGAAGGCGTCAAGGCTTTGATTAAATTTATGAAGAAATTTGAAACGGAGAATAAATAATGACAAAGAAAATACTTAAATTAAACGCTATAAGCCCGCTTGCGGACGAAATATTCAAGGACTATGAATATTCCGACGACTGCACCGCACCCGACGGAATAATGGTACGTTCGGCGCAGATGGCAGACTATGCAGCAGCCGACAATCTGCTTGCGGTTGCCCGCGCAGGCGCAGGCACGAATAACATTCCATCGGCAGATTATGCCGAAAAGGGCATAGTCGTTTTCAACACTCCCGGAGCCAACGCCAACGCCGTCAAGGAGCTTGTTATATGCGAGCTGTTCCTCGGAGGCAGAAAGATTACCGAGGCGATAGACTGGGTAAAGACCTTGAAAGGCGAGGGCGCGAACGTCCCCAAATTGGTTGAAAAAGGCAAAGGCAAATTTGTAGGCAGCGAAATTTACGGAAAGACGCTGGGAGTTATAGGACTTGGCGCAATCGGCGTTATGGTTGCAAATTCGGCTTCATCGCTGGGAATGAGCGTTGTCGGCGTAGACCCCTACCTTTCCACCCCCAACGCGGTCGCCCTTACTTCAAAGGCTAAGCTTGTTTCATCGCGCGACGAGGTTTACAAAAACGCCGATTTTATTACACTGCACGTACCGCTGAATGCGGAAACGAAAGGAATGATAAATTCCGAAACAATATCGAAAATGAAAGACGGCGTAGTTATAATAAACAACTCCCGCGGGGAGCTTGTTGACAGCGACGACGTTATAGCAGCTTTGGAAAGCGGAAAGGTCGCAAGATATATTACCGACTTCCCCGACGATAAGCTTATAGGCGTTAAAAATGCGGTATGCGTCCCCCACCTTGGGGCAAGCACGCCCGAAGCCGAAGACTACTGTGCGGTTATGGCTGCCCGCCAGCTTACCGATTACATCGAAAACGGTAATATTAAAAACAGCGTAAACTTTCCCGCAGTGTCGCTACCCAAAGAGAGCGTCGCGCGCGTATGCGTGTTACACAAAAATATAAAGGAAATTCTTTCCAAAATACTTAACGTAATATCCTCGCAAGGGATAAACGTTGCAAATATGCAGGACGCCTCCAAGGGGGAAAACGCTTATCTTATTTGCGATTTGGACGAAATACCGACGTTGGAAGTTCTTAAAAATATTGCCGATATCAGCGGCGTAATACGCGTAAGGTTGATTTAATACACTCACAAAAATTTACTTCTATTCTGCGAAGTAAATTTTTCGTGATTTAAAGGACTCTGCCTTTCTTGCCGCAACCCCAAAAGCAAACTAATTATATAGTTGCGGCAATTCATTCCGCTGAGGTGCAGGTATGCACAAATTGCGTCTGCCCGACAAAAAGCTTGGTTTTTATCGGCAACGTTAATTATTTGAAATAAGTATAAATAATCCGACCTCCGTGCATAATACAAACACGGAGGTTATTTTATGGCTAAGAAAAAAATTGTAAAGCTGACTGACGAGCAATATTATAAGTACATTATGAGTTTAAAAAACGAATCCATTATAAAAAACGTAGACGGACAGACTGTCGTACCCGACAACCTTAAACGGGACAGAAACAAAAATTCCGACAAATAATATAAAAGCGGTTTGCGAAATTCGCAAACCGCTTTTACTCTTTATTGTAGCCTTCCCCTTTGGGGAAGGTGTCGCAACCGTTAAGGTTGTGTCGGATGAGGTAGCACTATAAACCGCAGAATAATAAGGTAAAATTGCCACCTCATCAGTCCCTTACGCAAGCTACGGGACAGCTTCCCCAAGGGGAAGCCTATATTGTTGTCACAACAAAATGCAGATAACTCCGCCTTTTCCTCGTCGCAATCCGACAAATTGAAAGCGTTTTACACAAAGTGCAAAACGCTAAGTTTATGTCGGTTGCTCCTCTTCGCAAAAAATCCGCAAGCGGTTTTTTTGCGATTATGCTGCTGTCACACAAAGGCTACGGCATCTGCATTTTGTCATAACAAAATGCAGATAACTCCGCCTTTTCCTCGTCGCAATCCGACAAATTGAAAGC
>CAJUKJ010000006.1:85844-109779 GCA_910587365.1 uncultured Christensenellaceae bacterium
GGCTACGGCATCTGCATTTTGTCATAACAAAATGCAGATAACTCCGCCTTTTCCTTCATTAATTATGCGGGTAATGGCACGGCGCATCTTCGCCTTGGTATCGTCGTGCATACAGGATACCTTGCCTGCAAGCCCTTCTTTTACCATTCCGCGGAGCGACTTGCCGAATACGTTGGTTTCCCACATACCGTCGGGATTGGTTTCAAAGCCGCTCATCATTCCCTGAACAATGCTTTCACTCTGCGCGGCACTGCCCATTATGGGGCTTACCTCGCCCGTGACGTCGATTTTTACTATATGATAGCTTGGCGCAGTCGCTTTGAGTTTTATACCCACACTTCCGCCTTGACGGACGACTTTGGGCTGTTCCAGACTCATATCGCCGTCGTCGGGCTGGACTATGCCGTAGCCGTTGACGCGTGCGCACTCGAACGCGTCCTTGATTTTATCGTAACTGCGCTTTGCCTCCGCCGTGCCGCTAACGTAACGCATAAGCGAGCATTCGTCCGCAATTTTGTCGCCGGCTATTTCCGAGAGCATATCAAAGAATATACCGTCCTTGGAGAAAGCGGATATTTCCGCCCTGCCCTCCGAAAGGTTCAAAGTTATTGCCGCCTCTTCCTTCCAGTAATCACAGCCGAGCAGCATTTCGTCGAACGCCGAGCAGTCCTTCATTCTGCAAATTTTCGGCGCAGCGTTACGCACCCTGTCCAAAAGCTCGCCGATGGCGGAGCAGTCGGGGGCCAAATATCTCATCCAGTCGGGAATATTGACGTCGAAAGACAATACGGGGAACTCGAAGAGAACCGCCTTTAATATATCCATAAGACCGTCCGCGTCAAGCTTTTCACAGTTGGCGCAGATAACCGTATTGTTATACTTTGCCTCCAACTCCGACTTTAAGGCACGCGCTTCGGCGGCGTCGGGATTTGCGCAGTTGAGGACGATAACGAACGGTTTGCCTATATCTTTAAGGCTTTTAACCGTGCGTTCTTCCGCCTCCACGTAGCCTTGGCGGGGAATTTCCGCTATGCTTCCGTCAGTTGTTACCATAACGCCTATGGTTGAATGTTCACGGATTACCTTTTCCGTTCCGACGGCTGCCGCCTCTGTAAACGGCAAAGGATTTTCGCTCCACGGCGTATTTACAAGACGTGGTTTACCGTCCTCTTCAAAGCCCGAAGCACCTTGGGTTACGAAGCCTACGCAGTCGATAAGACGAACGTTTGCCGCCGCGTTTTCTATTTTAACCTCAGCCGCCTTTGCCGGCACAAACTTCGGTTCTGTAGTCATAACGCTTTTACCCGAAGCCGACTGGGGTAATTCGTCAATCATTACGTTTTTTAAATTTGCGTCAGTGACGTTGGGAATGACGAGTTCCGTCATAAATTTTTTAATAAGTGTAGACTTGCCTGTTCTTACAGGCCCAACCACACCTATATAAATATCTCCGCCGCTTCTTTTGGCAATGTCCTCGTAAACGTTGTAATCAAGCATATCCGCCTCCGCAAAAACTATGTGTACAATAACTTATTTCCGCAAAAGGCTGTTTAGAACTTAATTTTAAATTTTTAAAGAAATATCTCCGTCCGCACAGTGAACGGTACACGAACCCAAGCCGCAATCCTTACCCATATCGATTGCTTCCCACTGCGACTTATTTCCTTTGAACTCTATCGATTTGAAACTTTCGCAATCAGAAAAAGCAGACTCGCCTATTTTTATTACGCTTGCGGGGATAATTACGTTTATTAGACCTTTACATACCTCAAATACGGAATTTTCTATTTCGGTAACCCCGTCGGGTATTTCTATCGATTCGAGAATTTTACAGCCCGAAAACGCATAGCTTTCTATTTTGGTTACGCCTTTTGGTATTTTGATATTTTTAAGATTGGAGCAAGTGGAAAACGCCGCCTTGCCTATTTGCTTTATACCGTCAGGCAAAATTACCCCGCTTAGATTGACGCAACCGTTAAATAAATAATCTTCTATGACCGTAACGCTTTGTGGGATAACAATAGTTTCAAGACTGATGCAATAACTGAACGCGGAACTGCCGATTTGCGTTAAACTATTCGGCAAATTTATTTCTTTAAGGCTGCGGCAACCGTCAAACGCCGAGCTTGCTATCGAAGTAAGCCCGTCGGGCAAAACAAGTCTTGAAAGGTTTAAGCACTCTTTAAAGGCACTGCCTTCGATTGACGAAACGCCTTTGCCCATTTTCACGTTTTCAAGTGCCTTACACTTATAGAACGCCCCGTAGCCTATAACCGTTGTCCTGTCGGATAAGGTTACGCTTTTCAGACTATCACAATTGGAAAATACGTAATTTGAAAGCTCTGTAATATTGTCGGGTATGACTATGCTTTCAAGCTTAATACATTTATAGAACGCCTGTTCCGATATTTGAGCCAACCCGTCCGGCAAAGCTATCCCGATAAGCGAAGTACAATTACCGAAAGCTTCCAGACCGATTGATTTTACTCCGCTGCCTATAATTATGTTATCCAGCAACAGACATCCGCTGAAAGCGTAGCTGTCTATTTCCGTCACGCCGTCCGGTACGGTTACGTTATTAAGACTCATACAGCCGTCGAAAAGACCGAAGCTTATACTTTTTATTCCACAGCTCAGTCTGACGGTTCTTAGCATAACGCAATTTTTAAAAGCCTGAGGCGCGATTTCGGTTATGCTGTCAGGCATTGTTATGCTCACTATATCTTTATTCCCTATAAATGCGTCCCTGTCGATTTTAATTACCGGTTTGCAGGCATTAAATGGCGATATTACAATATCGGTTAACGTTTCCCCGACAAACCCCGAAACACTGTACCCGTCCTCATAAGCGGTATACACCAACCCTTCCGTTGCGTCGCAAATCGTGCAGCTTCCGTCCTCATAAGCGTGGTCTGCGACCGTCGGCGTCTGCTCGACGAGAACGGTATCGCAAACGGAACAATGCTTTCCCTCGCTTAATCCGCTTGTAACGCACGTCGCCGCCACCGCTTCGTCAATAACTTCCGTATGGGGCAACATTTCGATTATTTCGCGGACGGAAAGCTCTGTTTTACATATTGAACATCGCTTCCCTTCCGTCAACCCAGTTTGGGTACAAGTAGGCTCTAACGCCGGAACAATTTCCTCGGTATGGGGCAATAAGCTTATCTTGCGCTGTTTTTGCAATACTTGATCACACACCGAACAGTGCTTCCCCTCCGTCAAGCCTTCGCTTTGACAGGTTGCGGGCGTTTCGGGGTCAATAACCTCGGTGTGACCGAGCGGTTCGGTAAAGTCATCCCTGTATTTTTTACCGCAGCTACATTCATATAAGGTATAGCCACGTTCGGTACAGGTGGGTGCGGTCAAATTTTCCGAATATGTATGGACGTGTCCGTCGTCGCAGGCAGTAATACACATTGCCAATGCAACAGAGGCCGCCGTAATTAAAAAAATAATTAAAAGTTTTTTTCTCATTAACCTTTCCCCTTCTTACCGTTAAAAAATTAATTGTTTTTGCTTTGCATTTTCAACGGTAGAGAGATTACATTTTCATTATATCATAAAATAAGCGTTTTATAAAGCGTTTCAATAACAAAAAAGTTTTATCGCGCATTTTAAGTTTTGCATTTATTTAAAGCGTTTATATATAAGTAAGTAAATAATTCGAGGTATATACGAATGGAAAATGAAGAATTAAAGGAATTATACGGCTTAAAAAACCGTTTACTTACGCTTGAAAAGATAGCGCAAAGCTACAAGGACAATCCTAAGGGACTTAAACTTTGCCTGAAATTTATAAAGCTTGAAGTAAAAACGCTTAACAAATGCACGTCAATTAATACGGTTGACTTACGTGAATTACAGCGCAATTATTCAGACCTTACGGAAATATTGCAAAATTTGGCAAAAAAGAGCGCGAAAGCGGTAACCGACCTGCAAGTACTTACCGAAAAGACGGAAAAGCAGGTAAACGAATTAAACGAGCAACTAAACCCCTTTTCCGAAAACGTGCGTAAATTCGCTTCGTCCATAGACGGCGCGGCGCAGAAGCTTTCCGCAAAGCTTGAAAGCGGCGCACAGATGTTGGGCGACGCAATTAACGGAACGGTTGAAGAAATTAAAAAACGCTTTGCAAATGAAGAGTAATACATTTGCTTTTGAAAGCATATGCTTTAACGTATAATATATGCCCTCCCGCACAAATGTGCGGGAGGGCATAATTATTTATTTTACTTTATTCGCTAAATATTTCAAATTTTCAGATAATTCATCAACTGTCATTCCATTATCTATATAGTCCGTGAATCCGTAAAAAGATTTATAAGATAAATATGAAACTTCCTGATTATCAAGAAAAGTACAAATAAGGTTTAAATCCACTTTATTATCCGAAATAAGAATAATATCAAATGGAAATAATCCACATGGCGACGCTAAATAGGAAAATGATAGTTTATCATTTGATTGGCAAGAAATAAGCTCGGATTCATTTGCTTCCCAAAAATAAGCAAAAATTATATCTCCTTCTGAAAATAAATTTTTTGTGGCGATTTCATCTAAATAAGCGTTTTTTTCTTTATTTAAGATAACAGGAATAAAAACAGTAGTTCCCGCACTAAGTTTACCGTAAAAGTCGTCTTCAACCAAACATTCAATAACTATATAATGTTCAGACTTATCAATCAAAGAACAATACATATCATCAAATACTTCAATTATCTTCATCTTTGCAAATGAAGTATGCTTAGGATTGTATAATTCTTCAACCGTAGGATTCCTACAAGGATTATCTATTTCTCCCTGTTCGTTGTCATTTGGAGTTTTATTGCTTCCCGATTCCGTTGAATTATTTGAAATTTCATTGTTACATGCCAAAAGCGAAAAAGCAAACACCAAAGCAATGAGCAAACAGGCTAAACAGTTAATAAATTTTTTAGCTTTTTTATATAACCACATTGTTGATACCTATAAAAGTCATTTTTTTAACTAAGCACCGTGACTAACGGCACGGTGCATTAAGTATTTTATTTTGTTTTTAAAACCTCTGCATAGAACTCGTTCATAGCTTTTTTGGTTTTGAATGCGGCAATGTACATTAAATTACCCATTGCGCCGCTTAAAACGTCGGGAACCCTGCCCGTCTGCTTTAATTCGGCTGCATATTTTTGCTTGATATCATTTTCGGAAAGGGCGTACTCCTTGCCGTCGCGTCTGCCTGCAAACGCGCAGTAGAACTTTTCGCCGCACTTTAATTCGGTATTGCCGTATGCAAGCACGTCTGCCCATATTTTATAGACGTCTGTACTGTTTGCGTAGTTCATCATATCGGGGGAAATACCGCCGCTGGGACGCATATTTACCTCTAAGCCTAAAATTTCGCCCTTTTCCCCCGCATTTTGGTTTTTGCTTAAACGGAAAAATTCAAAGTGGACAAAGCGGTTCTTTACGCCGAAAGCCTTTAAAACCCTTCTTCCCGCCTCCACAATATCCGCGTGCGGTTCGTTAAGAATATAAAATACGCTTTCGCCGTTTTTGTTAACTACGTCCATAAGCGAATCGGGTGTAACGTTGCCCGTTTCAAACACGGGGTTTCCGTCGCCGTCGACGATTGCGTCGTAGGTATTGACCTCGCCGTCGATATACTCTTCCATAATATATTGCACGGGTTGTTTATTGAGTAAAAATTCCGACAGCTCGATATCGTTTGTAATCTTTCTCGTATCGTTTGCGCCGACGCCGTTGTCGGGCTTGACTATTACGGGATAGCCGACCTCTTCAACGAATTTTTTGCAGCCTGTTACAGACTTTACGATACAATGTTTTGCAACCTTTACTTCCGCCTTTGCGAAGTATTTTTTCATTGCGGACTTAAATTTGATTTTCTTTACGTCCCTTGCACCGAAGCCCGTTTTAACGTTAAACTCGCTCCTGAGCATAGCGTCGCGTTCAAGCCAGTATTCGTTGTTGCTTTCTATGTACTCGATTTTGCCGTATTTGAACGTAAAGAACGCAACCGCACGGTAAACCTCGTCATAGTTTTCAAGGCTGGAAACCCAATAATACTCGTTAACGGAGCTTCTCGTTTCGTCGGAAAGCGCGTCGTAAGGACAGTCGCCTATGCCCAAAACGTTAAAACCGTTGTTTTGAAGCTGTTTGCAGAATTTCCAGTAATTTGACGGAAAGTCAGGTGAAATAAAAATAAAATTCCTCATAATATCTCCTTTTATATCTCTTCGTCGGATTTAAATCCGAGCGCATTCATAAAAAACGGAATACGTTTTTCCCAGCTTGCCTCCGAGTGGGTACCGCCCTGCACTACACACGCGCACACCGCAACGTTTTTTTGTATAAGTACGGAAACCGTTTCGGAGAAAACTTTTTTTTGGCTTTCGTGGTTTGCAAATTCTTTGCTTCCGTAGTCCGTATATAAAAGTGTATTTTTTCCGAATTTGCTTTTATGTATGAAATCGGGAACCTTTCCGCCTTCAACCCAAAGACTTGGGGAAAGCGCCGCACCTTTGGAAAAATACTTATTATATTTTGCCAAGGCGTAAACCGTCATAAGTCCGCCCATAGAGCTTCCGCCTATGGCTGTATTTTCCCTGTCGGGCAAGGTACGCAGATTTTCGTCGATGTACGGCTTGAAAACGTTTACAAGCCAATCCATATATTTTTTGCCTCTGCCCTTTATTTTTTCGCCGTTTTTAAAGGTAAAGTCCACGGGCGAATATTCCGAAAGTCTTGAATTTCCCTCGTGATTACATTCTACCGCCGCAATTATAAGCGGGGTATTCGTTCTGTCAAGATAGTCTTTAAGCCCCCAACTCTTCCCAAACGTCGCCTCGCCGTCGAAAAACAGGTTGTGACCGTCGAACATATACATTACGGGGTAGCGGCGGTCGGAATACTCGTAATCTTCGGGAAGATAGACGTAGGCTTTGCGCTTTTTGTCCCCCGAAAGAGATGGTATTTCAATTTCCCATTCGTCAATCACTTGATTTTACCGTATGCGAGGTTATAAAGTTTAAAACATCAGCGTAGACCTGCTGTTTGCAGTCGTCGTTCAAAATTTCGTGGCGTCCGCCCTCATAAAGAGTGATTGAAACGTCCTTAACGCCCGCTTTGACGAATTTATCCTTTGCCTTGGTTACGCCCTTACCGTAATCGCCGACAGGGTCGTCGGCACCCGCAACAAAGTAAACGGGCAAATCCTTGGGAACTGCGTCTATCGTCTTTGAAGAACACGCCTGTTTTATTATACTGAAAAGTATATAATATCCGTTATTCGTAAACGAAATCCCGCAAAGCTTATCATTTTCGTAAGCGTTGACGTTTTCGGTATTTTTGGAAAGCCAGTCGTTTTGGGTACGCGCAGGCTTGAATTTTTTATTGTAGCTGCCGAAAGCAAGATTTTTTATAAAATTACTTCTATTTCTCCAACCGCAGAAAAATGCGTTAAGCCTTACCATTGCCAAAGCGGTATAAAGCGTCGCCTTATTTTTAAAGCCGCTGCCCATAATGACCGCGCCGTTGACTTCCCCGCCGTACTGCGATATAAATTTGCGGCAGAAGAAGGAACCCATACTGTGTCCCAAGACGAAATAAGGCACTTCGCCAACCTGTTTTTTTACCGTTACGGTAAGCTGATGGATATCGGAAACTATGATATCCGTCCTCTTCTCCTCATTGAACCAGCCCAAATCCTCTTCGGATTTAACGGACTGCCCGTGTCCGAGATGGTCGTCCGCGCAGACAAGATATCCGTTTGAAGCGAGAAATTCCGCAAACGGCGCGTACCTTGCGGCATATTCCGCCATACCGTGGATAATCTGCACCACACCCTTGACCTCGCCTTCGGGCTGCCAGATGCATGCGTGTATAGTAGTTCTTCTGTCCCTTGAAGGGTAATAAATATCTTTCATAATCAAACCTTTTCTAAAAGTAACGTTGCGTTTTCGGGTGTTATGCCCTTTTCGCCGCGTTCTATTGCGTGCGCCAGATTAATTACGGCATCGTTTATGGGGGTTGCAACGTCGAATTTTTTGCCCAGACGCTGTATTACGCCGTTAATAAAATCTATATCGCACTTTTTGCCCTCTTTCAAATCGAAATACATTCCCGACAAAAGCTTTGTATGCCCGCGCATTGCAAGCGGCAACAAAAGCTTTGCCATAAACTTTTTAATGCCGCCCTTACACTTATATATGGACACTATATCGTGACCTTGTATAGTACCTATTTCCACGCCGCATTTTTGCGCCACGTCGAAGGCTTCGTTTAAAAGCAGCAGGGCAAGCTCGCGCGTTTGCTTCTTTTTAGCAACCTCGCCGAAGGTATAGCCCGTAACGCCCGACAGCGGCGAAAATGCGGAGTTTAAAGCCAGCTTTGCCCAGCGCGCACTGAAAAAGTTTTCCTCGACGTAGACCTTGCCCGCACATTCGAGATATTCCTTGACTACGGGTATCCAGTCGTTTCCGCCGTGCATACTGCCGAGAGCGAAAGTCATTTTTTCTTTTTGGGAAGTCAGCTCGGCTATACCTTCGCCGACGGTGCTTCCGCCCCAGCCGACGGCACAGCCTAAACAGCGGGCAGACCCGACTTCGGCTATAACCGAAGGTTCGGGCAGACCGTTCTGCAACGTGCATATAACCCCGTCGTCCGCCAAAAAGTCGCGCAGCGTACCTAAAATTTTAGGATTTTCGCGCTGTTTGGTCATAAGGAAAATAATATCGTATACGCCCGACATCTCGTCGGGGGTAAGCGCGTTTACCCTTACCGTAAAATTCGCGTTGCCGAGTACGCGTGCGCCATGCTCCTTGATGGCTTCAACGTGACCCGTATTGCGCGTTATTAAATCTATCTGTTTTCCGCTTGCGGCTATATACGCGCCGAGAATGGTTCCCATTGCGCCCGCACCGTAAATAGCAACTCTCACTTTTGTATTCCTCTGAATGCCAGCTCGCCCATCGCTTTATACGCCGAGTCCGACGGATGAAGATGGTCGCCGCTGTCATATCCTTCTTTAAATGCAAAGACGTTCTCATCTGAACGCAACGCCTTATCAAAATCGATAAACCCGTCCGCTTGCTTGCAGCTACGGATCCAACCGTTAATTTGATTTTTCAATTCCTCGCGGAAAGGCGCGTAAGTGCGCCAGCCGTAAATGGGCAAAAGCGTGCCTAAAAAGACTTTAAGTCCGAACTCTTTCGCAACCGAGATATAATATCCGATACCCGCTTCAAGCTGTTCGGCTGTGGGTAAGTCGGACATCGGTCTGAACGGATTTATTTCCGTGCCGACGGGGTGTATTATGTCGTTTATGCCCTGTTGGATAATTATAGTATCCGCACCGCTTACCGTGGAAATTTCCCGCTTGAAACGGTTTTTTCCGCAAAGACCGTAGCTTTCGTAAGTAATGCACTTGTATTCCCTTAAAACCCGCGTTCCGCTTGCTGCGCGCCTTATGACGGCGGTTTTATTGTAAGGGTCGTCCATACATTCCAAAGCAAAATAGTCGGGCCACGCCTGCGAAGTTATCGAGTCGCCGTAACAGATTACCGAGCGGCTGTTATCGTCCGTCAAAACGTCTATACCCGTAAGAAAATAAAACGTGTTGGTCGTGCGGGTAGTATCGAGCGGCAAAACCGACTTCAACGTACAATTGCCCAGTGAAAAGAAGCCCTTTGAAAGAGGCCCCGTAACCACCACGGCAGAACGCATAAGCGTGAAGTCCTTTAAATAGACGCTTACGGAAATACAGCCCCGAGGCTTTACCCTGAAAGAAATTTCGTCTGAAAAAATTTCTTCCCCCGCGCCGAGCGTTATGCTTTCCTTACCCGAAAAAGTAACCAACGCCGCGTCCTTTAAATTAATCTCCCTGTCTGAAACCGCAGGTGCTATTGTTACCTGCGAAAGCGTTACAGGCTCGGTACCGCAGAAGTTGGAGAAGTGTAAACGTACAGAATTTCCGCCCAACGCACACTTTACGGGATAACGCAAAGTTATATCCCGCGCATACGTTTCGGGACGGTGTTCCGCAACCGACGTAGCATTCCCCCATACAGTAACCCATTTTGCCATATAATTATTTTATCACATTAATTTATAATTTGCAAAAAAACAGCGGACTTTTTTGAAAAAAGTCCGCCGTTTTTATTAATTTTTATACGTTTTCCTGTGCTTTTTTGTCTTTCATCGCAAGGCGTAAACCGCTACCCGAAATAATCGGCGAAATTATAAGCCATATTGCGGCAAGGGTAATAAGCACGTAAACAATTATAGAACCTACCGTTCTGGGACCCTGGAACACCCAGCTTACAAAGTTGAAATCGAACATACCGAAAAGCCCCCAGTTAAGCGCGCCGATAAGTACCAGCACGTAACAAATGATGTTTGCGATTACCATAAAAATCTCCTTAAAAATTATTGTCGGCAATCGTTTAATTTTTATACGGGAAAACCTTTTTGCGTTTTACTTTACGACTATGATATTATCCCTGCCTCCGCCTTCGATATAATCGTCGCCGTTATTATTATCGTCGTCGTCTTCAATAACCTCTTCTTTTCCGCGGCGTTTGATTATAACCATAGTCAGTATAAACATTATTACGTCCAAAGCCAGTGCCGCAAGACATACGAACAGCAACCAGTCGAACTTGCCGTTACAGCCCGTCGTTTTATGTACGTGATAGACAAAAGTATACGTCTTGTCTTTGAGATATTCAATCATATCGTCGCCGTTTGCGAACCTGTCTTTAAACTCTTGCTCCTTGTCGGGCTTTACCGTAGCAACCGCAGTATATTCCCCGCCGTCAACAAATTCGTCAGGCGTTACCTCGTTCCCGTCCTTGTCGTAATATTTATAGTCCAGATACTCGTCAAGGTCAATATCGTTGCCGTTTTCGTCCTTTCCCGTCAATTTGCCGTCTTCGCCCATATCAACGCTTATGACAGGCTTTTTCGGGTCACTTGGATTACTTGGGTCGGACGGGTCGCCCGGATTACCCGGATTGCTCGGGTCGGACGGGTCGCCCGGATTACCCGGATTGCTCGGGTCAGACGGGTCGCCCGGATTACCCGGATTGCTCGGGTCGGACGGGTCAACGGGTTTGGGGATAGTTACGCTTTCGGTATAAGTTTTACCGTCCGAAGTTACCGTAACCGTCTTTACGGTGTTACCGTCGGCGTCCGACGTATCGTTTACTTGTATATCGTCTGCCGCAATCTCCTTTTCGTCGCCGCAGACCGTACAGACAAGCTTTGCCGTAACCGAAGAATAGTCCGCCGCCCAATTGCAGACAAGCTTATAATCGTGACCGAGCGCGGGCGTGTAGTCGCCGTTGTAGGTGTCGCCGCAGTCGGTACAGGTATAAACCGTGTAACCCCTGTCCGTACATGTGGGCGGCACAACCGTGCCTGCGACGTAATTATGCCCCAATGCGGGGGTATAGTCGTCATTGTAGGTGTCGCCGCAGACCGTGCAGGTATAGGTTGTGTAACCCGCATTTTCCGTCGTAGGCGGGGTTACTACCGAGGTATAACTATGCCCCTTTGCGGGTATTTCAGCCTGCGGGGTTATTACGTCGCCGCAAACCGAACAGTGTGTTCCCGCAGTTTTACCCGTAGAAGTACAGGTGGGCGGAACTTCGGGGTCGGCAACGGGCGTATGCCCTGTGGGCGGTATATCCGTCGGTTTGGTAGTTACCGTATTGCAGACCGAGCAGTGCTTACCCTCCGTTTTGCCCGCAGTCGTACACGTCGGCGGAATTTGCGGGTCGATTACTTCCGTATGCGGAGTTTTGGGAATAACCGTCTGCGGCACAACGACCGTTCCGCACACCGAACAGTGCGTTCCGTCGGTTTTCCCCTCTGCCGAACACGTTGCGGGGAAGCCTGCGTCCGTAACCTCCGTATGCGGGGTTTTGGGCGTAGCGGTCTGCGGGGTAATTACTGCATTGCACACAGAGCAGTGCGAACCCGCCGTCTTACCCTCGCTTGTACAGGTTGCCGCGACCGCGGGGTCGTTTACCTCCGTATGCGGTTTAGCGGGAATAATCAGACTGTCGTAGCTGACCTGTTTTTTGTTTGCGTCAAAATATAAATTGCACGCCGAACACTGATAGTGTGCTTCAAGCCCCGTATGCGAACAATCCGCCGCCTCCTGACGGGGAACCAACGTGCCGTAATTATGAATATGCGCGTTAGCGTCGTTAAAAAAATAATTGTTAACCAAATCGCTTGTAGCTTGGCTTGAATTATTTGTTCCTATAAAAGCACCGGCATTGTAATTTTGATATGCTCCGGTCGTAATACCAATATACGCACCGTCTTTTAAGCCTTCGCTTCCGATTGTAATTGGCGTGCGCGTATAAACGTCACACACTGTTGACCCGCTTGCTTTCGTATTATCATATATTTTAACATTTCCGGATATTGTAACACTACCAAAACAGTAGACACCGCCGGCACAATTAATGGTACCGGAACAACAGTTATCGCTGATTTCCCCGCCGTAAATATTGAAATACTGTCTATTACTCACATACACTCCGCCGCAATTTGTACCCATATTACCGCAAATTTTACCGTCGTACATGTTAAACGTGCCACCACTGTTATAAACTGCCCCGGCTTGTGCCGCAATAAGATTTCCGCCGTACATATTGAACGTACCGCCGGCATTTTGTACTACGTTTGCACCGCCGGTTTCATTACAAGAAATAACTCCGCCTGTAAGGTAGTCCGTACCCGAACCCAATACGTAAATGTGGTTACTGTTTTTTGTGTAGTAATGTTTATGATTGTCATCGTTTCCGCAATCGTACAAGTTAAGCGTTCTGCCGGAATTTATTGTTATTACTTTTCCGCTTGCAGAGCTTTTAAGTACGTAGCCGTTAAGGCAGATATTTACAGTACCGTTAACAGTAATAGGCGACGTTAACGTAAGGTCGCCTGCAAGGTAATAAGTTCCGCTATTCAGCGTACCGCCTGCCGTCAACTGCGTTGTATGATACGGACAGGCGTCCGCGTGCGCCGTATTGCGGACTTCGCTTTTGTCGTTTAAAAAGGCGCAAAAGCCAAGACATACCGCACAGAATAAGAAAATTATCAGTAAAACCGACAACCCCCTATGCCGTCCGTAACTGCGGGCGGAAGATTGGTTTTTATTAAATTTTAACATTGATGTATTCCTCCACCGTTAAATAAAAAATAAAAGCGTCCTGTTTAGGACACCCTTATTATATAAGAAGAAATCTTCTTAGTCAAGAAATTTAAGAAGTTTTCTTCTAAAATACTATTATGATAGGTAAAAGAATATATGAATTAAGAAATGAAAGCAAGCTTTCGCAATTGACGTTGGCAAAGGCAATAGGCGTCAGCCAGAAGGCAATTGATTATTGGGAAAGGGGCGTAAACGAACCAAAAGCAAGCTATATAGTATTGCTTGCAGACTTTTTTAACGTTTCCGCCGACTATCTTTTAGGTAGAACGGACTTATAGGCTACTTTTCGTAAACGCTGCGCTTTAATATGCCTATGTACGGAAGCGAGCGGTACATTTCGTTATAGTCGAGTCCGTAACCTATTACGAACTCGTTTTCGATATCGAAGCAGTTATAGTCGGGTTCTATATCGTATTCGCGCCTGCCCTCTTTGTTTAAAAGGGTTACAATCATTACAGATGACGCGCCGCGCTCTAATAAAAGTGCTTTAAGGTTGGCAAGCGTGAAACCGCTGTCGATAATATCCTCTACGATAATTACGTCCCTGCCTTTTACGTCCTTGTCCAAGTCTTTTTTTATGTTCAGCTTGCCCGACGAAACCGCACCCGAGCCATACGACGACACTGCCATAAAGTCAAGCTCGACGGGTACGGTTAAATGGCGGATAAAGTCGGAATAGAAAATAATGCTGCCCTTTAAAATTCCCACAACCAAGGGAAACTTACCCTCGTATACTTTGTCTACCTGCATTGCAATTTCCTTTACCCTTGCGCGGAGCTGTTCTTCCGAAAGCATTATGCGTTCACAGTCTTTGTGCATAAAATTCTCCTTAGTATTTAGTATTATATTTTACAAATCGAATAAGTCCGATTTTTTAACCGATAAATGTCTGCCCGCAACTTTAAGGCAATTGCCCGTATCGCAAAGCTTTTTGCTCTTCCCGTCAGAAACCGCAAAAATATGTTTGCCGTTAGTGACAATAAACGTGCCGTCGGAAAGAATATCGTAGTCGGCGACGCCGCTTTTTATTACGTTGCCGCTTGCGATTTCGACCACCTGCCAGGAAAGGGGAACAAAACCGTAATCGCCCTTGCTTTTGCGGGCGTTCTTTTTCATCTCTTTTTCAACGTTTATAAGATTGCCCTTTACGTATTCCTTGCGGCTGTCGTATTCTCTGCCCTTTGCGGGATTACTTCCGCCGGAAGCAAGGCTTTTGCCCGTAAACGCCGTTACGAAAACGTTTATAAAATTGGCTATCGCCTGAATTATGCGGAAAGGTATAAGTATGATTTCGATAACGGGGTTAGGCTTCTTTTCCTTGGCGGGAATTCTAAGCGCGTACAGCTTTCCGCCGAACACCTCGGGCTTATAATAATGGTACTTGTCCGAAACGGCTACTTCCTCTATATCGCACCGAGAAATATCGAGCTTGCAAACCGTCGAATTTGAATAACCCGCAAACGAGCCGTTCATATCCCTGCCTACGCCGCGCGAACTAAAATAAATTACGTTGCCGTTTTCGGGAGAAATAAACGCGTCGCTGTCGAGCGTGTCGCCATCGGTTACAGTCTTGTAATCTCCGCTCGTTAAATCGAACAGCGCGATATCCGAATTGTAAAAATTGCGCCTAAGCTCGGTTGCGAGCATATCCGAGCCGCTGTCCAGACATCCGCCCGAAAATTCGTAGTCGAGCGAGTTTATAACGTGAACCTCTTCCGCCTTTTCGTCGCCGAGGCGCATTTTATATATGCCCGATGTGCCGTTTACGGTAAAGGAATACGCAGCCTCGCCGTCGTTGCCTGTAAAATATACGCCGTTTATCGCGCTTTTAAAGTCGTCTTCCGAACTTACGCGCTGTACGTCGCCGCGGAACTGCGCGCCTTCGCCGCTTTGCTTCCAGCTCTTTGCGCGCTCAACGTTGATTGCGGCGGTTTTGTAATTGCTTATAAATTTGCTTTGTTGCCTTGTTATCTTACCGTCGTCGTACAGGCAAACCTCTTCGCCGTCGGCAAACAAAAACTTATCCATATCTTATTTTTTAATCTGCTTGAAATTTTTATCGAAGACGTACTGCACATCCCCGTAAAAGTTACTGAATTTTGCCAACGCGAACCCGCCGCCCTTGCCGATTTTTTTAACGGCTTTGCAAGCGTTTTCCGCTGTAAATTCAAAATTCGCAACGCCTGAAAAATAGTCTACGCACTCGCCGTCGATATCGTAAAGCTCGATATCTATCGCCTTATCCATTACTTTATAAATTTTGGCAACTAACTTATTCAGCCCCTCTGGCGTCATACTTTCCCAAACGCCGTCCTCGTCGGAATAATCGTCGTCAACATAATCCCAAAAACGCATAGTCCTGTCGCCGCCGTCAATGCGCACCGCAATGCTTTTTTCGGTTTTAACCGCCTTTACGTAAACGAAAACAGGCTCGGGATATTTAAACCCCGGGCAGGACAATGAAAGCCGCTTGTCGGAATTAAGCTTTTCCATAAGCAGTTTTTTGTACTTTTCTTCTATATCGAGTATATCTTTGATATCTTTCATAGTTTACTCCTTATCAGCCGTGTAATCATCGCATACTATGTAGAATATTTTTTTTGTTTTTTGCGTAATTTTTATTTTATCCGAAATTTCAACCCCGCATACCGCAAGCACTTCGTCCCCGTCGGCAATGAGAGGAATTTGCCCCCTCAGGCGCAGAGGGATTTTTTTGTCCGTGAAGTAGTCGCCAAGGCTTTTCGTACCGCCGCCGAATTTGCGGAATTTGTCGCCCGATTTCATAAAGCGGATTACTGCGGTTTCGGGAATTGTACCGAAGTCGAATTTGAGAAGCTTGGTTTTTTCGGGCAATCGGTCTTTTAAGCTTTTATTTATATACTGCAACTCGTTTTCAAGGTCGCACTCTTCACAAATAACCAAAAGACGGTCTGCGTAAAAATATTCTTCACTTTCGTAATCGCGGAAAGGGCAACCGTTTACAGCCTCGTTAAGCAACGTTTTATCGCAGAAAGCTATCTTGCCATTCTCCTTAAATACGGTTATATTCAAAAACTCAAACTGTTTCCCGTTCTCCGAAAACTGTAATTTATAAAGTCTTTCAAGGTGTTCGGAAGTGTAATCTTTTATATCGCTGCGCCACATAGACAACGCCTTTAATACCGCACGCTTAAATATCGCTTTTTCTTCGCAAAACGCGACTTCCGCCCCGAACTGCGTTAGTTTGACAAGTCCGTTTCTTTCAATAAGCCTGTCAAAATACTCCTCGTCCTCGGCGGCAAGACGCGAAAAACGGTATATGCTTTTCACTGCGTCGGGTACAGCCTCTTCAAGATTGGGTATTACCTTGTGACGGATTTTATTGCGGGTGTAATTATCGGTAAAATTGCTTTCGTCCTCAACGAACGGCACACAGTTTTCCGAAACGTATCTGTCTATTTGCTCTCTCGTACATTCTATAAGCGGATGAATTAAATACAATTCGCTTAAACCGTCACAGCCGTATCGGCGGTTGTCGGTTATGCCTTTCATTCCGGCAAGGGCAGTACCTCTTGCAAGGTTGAATAAAACCGTTTCCGCATTGTCGTTTAAGTGGTGCGCCGTTGCAACCGCGTCCGCTCCCTGCCACTGTGTGCCGTCGGGAAGACAGTGCTGCCGCATCGCCTTGGAATAGCAGCCTATACGCCAGGAACGCGCACGGCTTTCTATACTGCCGCAGAATATTTTTTTTTCGGTTTCGTAATCTTTCCACACAAACGTTAAAAGCGGAATTTCATTAGCCTTGCACCATTTTTTTACAAACTCGCTGTCGCGTTTGGACGCTTCGCCTCTTATCCTATGGTCGCAGTTGAGCGCGGAAAGAGTTATTCCGTATTCGACGGCGTGGATATTGAGATAGTGCAGAAGAGCCATTGAATCCCTTCCGCCCGAAACAGCAACGCAAATTTTCAAGCCCGCGTACTTTGCAAGGTTAATCATATAAAAATTATAGCACACCTTCCGCCCGCTTGCAATAGGGAAAAGAAATTTTTTTTCAATAGTTTTTTCTTGGGCTTGTTTCCCATTGATTTCCGGCGGAAACCCTCCGCAGACCGTCGCGCTACGCGCTCGGACGAACCTGTGGGTTTGTTCCCTTACGCGGAACGACAACGAAAAAGAGCAGACAAAAGTCTGCTCTTTTTTATTGGTAACCCTGCACCCAAGAAAGTCTAAGCCATTTTACCGATACATAAAAGCAAATTTTTTTGACATACGCCCTACAAGTTGCCATTGTCTTTGCATATAGTCTTTTGTTTCGGACACATTGCGCTTATAATCTTCAATTACATTTTGCCTATTATTAAAATTTGATATAATCGCACAAGCCACACAATAACCGCTTTCAATTGCCGAAGAAATGCCTTCGCCCATAGGATTTAAAAAGCCTGCATTTTCGCCGGCTTTCAAAATATAGCTCACACCATAATCAACATTAAACGGCGGTTGAATGTTACGAATAAGCCATTTGTCCGTTCTTAATTCTTTGCTTATTGAAAGAGCGTGCTTGCTTCTCATATAAGCAATAAAATTACTGTAAAACTTTTTAATATCCTTTGCATTAGTACTTGCTACGCCTAAAACAAGCATATCGTCTTTTACATTAAACCAAGCGTCATAGCCCGATAATTCGGGTTGCAGATACGCATAAAAATAATATGCATCTAAATCAATAGTGCCGTTATTGTATGTCTGATATGTTATTACATTTTTATGTGCTTGCTTGCCTATTCCAACTACGCCCGAACAATCAACAACAAATTTTGCAAATTCTTTTATGCCGTCTACCGATACACAAACTTTATCGTCAATTTCTTGAATTGAAGATACTGCACTTTCGTCTTTTATTTCAACGCCGAATTGCTTTGCAAGTGTAGTCAACCAGTAGTCAAATTTATCCCGCCAAATATTCAACCCACGACTTTCAAATATGTATTCTCGCCCCAAATCGTCAGTAAATACCATTCCACGATTTTGAACGGGGGTACAGCTAACAGAAAGCGGAACGCTTTGACCGAAGTATTTTTCTATAAGGCGCAATGACTTTTCTATCAAAACACCCGAACAGCTTTTATATCTCGGCAATTTGCATTTTTCTAAAAGCAAAACTTTAAGACCGTTTTTTGATAAGGTGCTTGCGGTTGTACAACCGCAAGGCCCTGCGCCTATTACAATAACATCATACATAATTAGATTATAGCATTTTTATCATATAAAATCAAATTGGTTAAAGTATTACTATCGTATAAATAATCACGCCTAAAACAACGGCAAAAACCACAACACGAGAAATAACATAAGGTATTACTATTTTGCGAGCTTGTAAACGCTTATATTTGGGTTTGGAAAGTAGCGCAAAAACTAAATACCCGATTAAACCGCCCATACTTATAACATTAAAATAAGATATTTTTAAAAAATAAGCCAACAATGTAAAAAGTACGGTTAAACCTAAAAATGCAATAGCAATAAAATACATACTGCGTGCATTTTTTTCGTCAAGTATTTTCTTATTTTCAATATCGGCATCGGAAATCAATTCGTCAATACTGATACTAAAAAGATTTGATATTGCTTTTAAACTGTCTATGCTTGGATAGCCGTTGTCCGTTTCCCATTTTGAAATTGCAGTTCGTGTAACAAAAATCATCTCCGCTAACTGCTCTTGTGTTAAATTGTTGTCATTTCTTAACTTCTTTAATTTTTGTCCAAAAGTCATAAATGCACCTCCTAATTACAATTTAATTATAATGTAAGCGCAGTTAAAAGTCACGACACTATTCTTCACATTAAGCATTTTTTTAATCTTCTTTTGCTAAATGGCAGATAGGCGTGAGTTTGTCTTGACAAGCCGCGGCTGAGAACTCGCGCGTAAGGAGGCAAAGCCTTCGCAATAGCGTATTGTTACTTTTACTTGCTAAAAGTCAATCGCGTTACTCTGCGGGTTCTCGTGACCCGTGCGGGAATAAGCCGAAACTCCGCAAGCGGAGTCCTCCCGGCTTAGCGTCGCTGCGCTCGCGCGGACCGCGCGGGTTCGAGCGACAACAAAGTTACAAAATAAAAACACAGTCGAGTTTGACTGTGTTTTTATTTTGGTGACCCTGCACCCAAGAAAGTCTAACCCAGTAATTCGCTTTTGCCACCATATCAATATTAAGTATTTTCATCTATATGTCGTTTCAAATCTTTAAAGGATTTCTTTCTATCTATTTGCTCGATTTCAAGAAAAGCAAGTAAACACATTTGATATAATTCATAATACCAATTCTCCAAATTATTATCGGACATCTCTGCTATATATTTTTTGTACTTTTCTTTAAATGTTTTATCTTTGTTATTGTGTCTTAAATTTAGATTATTAAATGCGTAGAACAAATCATCTTCTAATGAAGAATTGATTGATTTTAGTTTCTTGCGTTTACTTTCTAATAAGTTCGCTAATTTTAATAATGTTTCTTTTTTCTTCTCAATGTTACCTTTCATCGAATGATGATTGTAAGAAATCACTTTGAAAGATAAATCATTAGGAACAATTTCAGATACAGCAATAGCAGAAACGGCTTTTTCAACAAAAATTGTAAATCCCATTTAAAATTGCTCTAACGCATTCCGCATACTTTTAGCAAGGGCTTTTGCTAAAAGCACGGGGATAGCATCGCCAATTTGTTCGTATTTATCCTGTTCAGGGTCACTATGGAATTTAACATAAGGACCACTGAAATAATACCATTCCGGAAAAGCCTGCAACCGTGCAACTTCTCTCGGCGTGGGTTGCCTATCGTAATAGGGGTGTATCATCTCGTCCAAACAATGGGAAGTGACTGTATAGCTCGGCTCATCAGGCTTTAAACGCCTGTTCCTTGAACTATAAATTTTATTCGGAAAAACTTCCTTAACCAAATCTTCTTTTCCTTCGGATATCAAGCGGTCAACTGCTGACTGCATACCTTCGCCCTGCCTGATATTTTTAAGCCTTTCAATCATTTTTTTGTTATGGTTTAAGGCTTTGTGGAACGTAATGACATTCGGCGCATAACTCAAATTGCCTGAATAGAACGGGTCAAAAATAAATTTATAATAGTTGTATGCGGCTTCGCTTATTTTACCACCTTTATAATCTTCTTCATAAGTGGGATAGTAGGGCATCATCTCATAGCCTTCACCGCTATGCACTTCTGGAAGATAGCGGAAAGCGTCTTCAACTGTCACATAATCATATCGACGGTTAGGGCCGTGCGTTTTTTCGGGATAAACGAAAGTATTTTCATAATTGCTGTTGCAACCGACTATGAAAATCCTTTCACGTTTCTGTGGTGTGCCATAATCTGCTGCCAGACACTTAAATACGTTTACGTCTTTACTGACGACACGATAAAACATTCCGTTTTCATCAGGTCTTTCAAACTCGTTGAAAACATAATCAACTTGTCCGCCCTTTTTGCCGTCACGCTTTTTCGTTAAAAGCCCCGGTACATTTTCAAATAGAACATATTTTGACTTTACGGCGTGGGCAATCCTTAAAATATTTGAGAATAAATCGTTTCTGTCATCATTTTCAAGGCGTTTACCCGCCATAGAAAAACTTTCGCAAGGTGCGCCGCCAGTGACGACGTCAACAATTTTTTCTTTAAACTTTTTAAGTAATATTTCTGCAATTAAATCATTTGAAACCTGATTTATATCGCCGTGAATTAAGCAAGTTTTTTTTGTCTTTTCAAGGATATCTTCAAGATGACCAGCGTTTTCAAGCAAGTCTTTCAATTCATATATTTCAGCATCGTGTGATTTTGCGTAGGTTAAAACGGTTGTATCACTCCATTCAACAGCAATACGCGGAACAAATCCCTCGCTTATGAACCCCGTACATAATCCGCCCGGACCTGAAAATAAATCAATGTAAGTATATTGTTTCATTTTGTTTCTCTTAAAATTCTTTCCATAGCCAAAGTGCAATAGCCTTGGTCTATGTCAATTCCAATTCCATTTCTATTATTTTGCTTTGCCGCAATAACGGTAGTGCCGCTACCCATAAAAGGGTCTAAAACTGTATCGCCAACAAAACTAAAAAGTTTTATACAACGTTTAGGTAGTTCAACTGGGAAAGGTGTAGGATGACCGATTTTCGATTTTTTCTCACCGCTGAACGACCATACACCTTGCGTCCAATTTACAAATTCGCCCTTGGCTATGTCAGACTTTCGTGAGCCGCTCGTCTTTTTCCAACTGTCTTTATAGAGTACAACGATTAGTTCAACAGGTGCTATAACGTAGGGGCAGGAAGCACTAAGCCAAGAACCCCAAGCAGAAGACTTTGAAATATTGCCCTCGTTCCAAATAATAGTGGCGTGATATTTATATCCTATCTTTTTAGCAATTGCAGTTATATCTGCGCCAACACTTTGGTGACCGCCTTTGTTTTTATCAAGCGGAATATTTAAACACATTCTGCCGTCAGATTTTAACCAACCGTAAGCCCTTTTAAGCCATTGTTTGGTAAAAGAAAGATAATCGTCATACGGCAGTCTGTCATTACTTGATTTGTATTGGATATCTAAATTGTATGGCGGTGAAGTAACTATTAAATCAATACTTTCAGGCTCTATTAGTTTGGTAGTAAGAGTATTGCCGTAAAGTATTTTGGCGTTTGGTTCTTCAAAGAAAATTCTGTACATAATTACATTATAAACTTTATGTTGCTTATAGTCAACAATAATTATGCTTTAAACTGAATTTTAAAGCCACCAGAACCCGTTGCGTAAGTCCAAGCAAGACCTGTACCGAAGCCGCCGTTTTTGACATTTCCTTTCTTATCGTAAATTATAGAATGTATGTAATCTTCAACTGTCACCGCCCCGAATGAAGTTAAAGACAAATCTCCATTATCTACTTTTATATCAAATCTATTTGCAGGCTTTTTTAACCTAAATTTAACAATAACAGTCGGATAAACAATATCTGTGGGGTTCTTTTCAGGACTTCCAGTGATAACCCAACGCACAAAATTTTCTCTAATTGGCTCTAAAAGTTTGCGTAATTCTGCTTTTTCTTCGGTTGTAAAATATTTTGCCGATTTGTCAGTTTGGTGTTTCAGCATTAACGCTTTTAATCTTTCATCGGATATTCCAACTTCACAGCATATCGTCTCAACGTCAAATTCAGCGAAAGCCATTTTAGGAACATAGCTTTGCTTGCAACTCATAGCAATTTTCTTTTCATTACCGTTATTATAAATAACTGTTATAATTACGTCAGTTTTAGATAATCCACGGGTTTGCCTATGAGGGATTTTACTTGTTGCGCAAATTTCCTTTATATCGGTAAAATCCGTAATGCCACAACAGTTTAAAATCGACAAATAAACTTCGTAATCAAGATTAGCAGGTTTTATATTCTGCTTTGCCTTTTGTAAGTTTTCATCGTCAGATAAAATAGTTACGCAAAATTCTTCGTAAGCATCGCCCAGTTTATCGTGAATAGTGCCATAAGTTAATTCTGCAATTTTGTATTTCTTATATAGTTCTTCCAATAATAGCGATGTCATCTACTTTCTCCTTAAAATGTAAAAAATTCAGCAAGGGTAACATTTAAAGCGTTAGCTAATTTTTCTATATTAACGATAGAAATGTTGCGCTTGCCACACTCAACGCTTGTAATATAGGTTCTGTCAAGCTGTGCGTTATCGGCTAATTCTTCCTGACTTATACCGATTTTATTGCGTAATTCTTTTACACGTTTTCCTACTGCTTGCTTTATATCCATTTTGTACCTCACTATAAAAATTATTTTATCATTTTGTGACTTATCTAACAACGGACTTTAAGTCACATTTATATGGATTATAGCTGTTGCAAAAATTTATTTGATATGCTATACTCTTTTACGAAAAACAGGTGCAGTAATGAGAAAAAAACGGGCTAAAAAATATAGAAATATGTCATCACGAAGCTATAATATGGCAATGATAAAAAGTAAAAACACTAATCCTGAGATTTTGTTAAGAAAAGAGTTATGGCAACGTGGGTTTAGATATAGAAAGAATTGTAAACAAGTCTATGGCAAACCTGATTTGGTGTTTTTAAGAAAACAAATAGCAGTCTTTATTGACGGTGAATTTTGGCACGGCTATAACTTTGAAGAAATTAAGAACAGATTAAAAAGTAATAAAAAATATTGGCTTGAAAAAATTGAACGTAATATGGAAAGAGATTTTGAAATAACACAATTTCTTGTTGAACAGGGTTGGGCGGTTTTACGTTTTTGGGATTTTGAAATTGAAAACGATTTAAAAAGTTGCGCTGATAAAATTGAAAGAGCTGTAAAAATAAGAGATATTAAGTAAATGGCAGATAGGCGTGAGCTTGTCTTGACAAGCGCGTGGCTGAGAACTCGCGCGTTAAGGAGGCAAAGCCTTCGCAATAGCGTATTGTTACTTTTACTTGCTAAAAGTCAATCGCGTTACTCTGCGGGTTCTCGTGACCCGTGCGGGAATAAGCCGAAACTCCGCAAGCGGAGTCCTCCCGGCTTAGCGTCGGCAACAAGTTGCCTCGCGCGAACCGCGTAGCTTCTCGCAACCGCAAGGTTGCGCAAAATAAAAGCAGTAGCCTTTTGCTACTGCTTTTATTTTGGTGACCCGTGCGGGAATCGAACCCACGATACCACCGTGAAAGGGTGATG
>CAJUKJ010000007.1 GCA_910587365.1 uncultured Christensenellaceae bacterium
TAGGGCTAATTGCCCGAAAATGAAATACCACCCGCTAAGCGGGTGGATTATTATTCACATCTTTATTGACAATTTTTTTAAAACGGTATATAATAATATATATGAAGATTTGCATTTTCGGCGCGGCAAGCGCGCATATTGATAATTTATATATTACCGCCGTGGAGGAGCTTGGCGAAAAACTTGCAAAGCGCGGACATTCGCTTGTGTTCGGTGCGGGGGCTACGGGGCTTATGGGTGCGGCTGCCCGCGGTTTTAAAAAGGGCGGGGGATTTGTTCACGGCGTTATTCCCGAGTTTTTCAGGGAAGAGAGCATAGAGGCAATTTATGATGATTGCGATGAGATAAGCTATACCAAAACTATGTCGGACCGTAAAACCAAAATGGAGGACGAGGCGGAAGCCTTTATTATTGCACCCGGTGGAGTGGGTACCTTTGAAGAATTTTTCGAGGTATTAACTTTAAAACAGCTCGGCAGGCATCAAAAAGCTTTGGCGATATTCAATATAGACGGATACTATGACGGACTTGAAAAATTTATGCATACGGTAAACGAGCGTAAGTTCACGAATTTCCGCTGCAACGAGCTTTATTCATATTTCAATTCGTCGGATGAAATTATAGATTATATCGAAAATTACGTGCCTAACAGTACGCCCTGGCAGAAGCTTAAAATAGGCGACTAAAGCCGTCGGCTTGACTATAATGCGCGAAGAAAATTTATAATACAGAGGCAAAGAAAAATGATAAACGTAGCGTTCGTATGTTTGGGGAATATCTGCCGTTCGCCTATGGCTGAACTGATTTTTAAAAATATGGTTGAAGAGCGGGGGCTTAATTTAAGCTTCCGCATAACTTCGTTCGGCACTTCCGACGAGGAGGAGGGAAACCCTATCTATCCGCCCGCGAAGAGAACTCTTCTAATGCACGGTATACCCGGAAACCACGTTGCAAAGCAAATAACATTGAGGGACGTTAAAAACAACGACTATCTGCTTGTAATGGATAGCAGCAATCTTATGAATTTACTGCGTATGACGTGCGGGGAATACGGGGGGAAGATTTATAAGCTTTGCTCGTTTACTCCCAATCCTCGCGATGTTGCCGACCCGTGGTACACACGCGACTTTGAAAAAGCCTTTGCCGATATCGAGGAGGGGTGCAAGTGCTTTCTCGAATATCTGTTAAAGGAAAAGTCGGAAGCGTTTGAATACGATAAAAGGCATTAAAATACGCCCGTCGCATAACTTATGCGACGGGCGTTCGGTTATAAACCGTATTTAATTAAAATTTCTGCGTTGCCGCTTTTGCTTTTGATTGTGCTTCGGTTGCCGCGGGGACAAGTCTGTCTTTACCCATAAAGAAGAGGGCTACCGTGCCGGGTCCTACGTGCGCGCCGGTGCAAAGGTCGTAGTATTCTATAACAATATCGCGCGCACCGCGTTCTCTTATCATTTCGGCAAGCTTTAACGCGTCCTCCTCACAGTTGCAGTGCGTAATCGCAACAGTCTGGTTTTCGGGTTCTATAACGTTTTCCGCAAATGCTTTTGCAATAGCTTCAAGCGATTTTCTTCTTCCGCGCTCTTTCGCGTAAACGGAAAGCTTCGCGGGCTTGTTGCCGTCCGCTTTAAGCATAGGTTTGATATTCAGTATCGTCCCCGCAATGGCTGTAATTGTGGAAACTCTTCCGCTCTTTCTCAAATATTTAAGCTCGTTTACGGTAACGTAGGAGTTCATTCTATATGCGTTTTCTTTAACCCATTTTGCGCACGTTTCCGCGTTTTCTCCCATATCGCGCAGCTTTGCTGCATTTACGGCAAGAAGTCCCTCGCCGAGCGACGCATTCGCGCTGTCAACGATGTATACCTTGCGGTCGGGGAATTTTTCTTCAAGCGTCTTTTGTGCTTTTAACGCCTGTGCGTGCGTACCGCTAAGGCTTTCCGTAATGGTTATAAGAAGGACGTCCCTGCCCTGCTCCAACGAGGGCGTAACTGCTTCAATTACGTCCTGCTCGCATACAAGCGATGTTTTGATGTCTGCACCGCCTGCAAGCTTTTCGTAAAATGCCTTTGCGGTGTTTGTAAAGGGAACGCCCTTTTCGTAGCAAAGTTTTTGTTCGCCGTCAATCGTATAGGAAAACGGTATTACGTTTATACCTGTATCAGTAACCATTTTATCTGTAAGGTTAGCCGCTGAATCTACAAATATATCGAATAAATTACTCATTGTCAGCCTCCTGAAAATTTTGCGTGCTATAAAAGCCGCAGAGTTTTATATTATTTTTAAACGAAATTTTTGTTATACGTAATTTTTAAAACGCGCATACGGTCACTGTCCGCGTTCTATTCTTATACTATATTATCAACCAAAAGACGCAAAATACAACTTATTTTCGCATATTTGCTCTCCACGTTTTTAAACTTTGCGTAAACCGTTAGGTTTTACAACTCTACCGCAAAAATTTCACACTCTACTCACGGTAGAGTTGTGCATTTTACTTGTATTTTGTGCGCATATATGGTAAAATATCCGTATGGATGAATTAAAGGAAACCATCGCAAAAAATCTTGTGCAATTGCGGACGGAAGCGCGTCTTACGCAATTACAGCTTGCGGAAATGTTAAATTATTCAGATAAAGCTGTTTCCAAATGGGAGCGCGGCGATGCAATACCTGATTTGCGGGTTCTTATAAAACTTGCTAACATTTACAATATTACCGTTGACGATATAATATCTTCTTCCGCACACGAAAGAATGGTAAAGCCCAAAATGAACACGGGCAAAAAACGCGCCCTTATAATCGCGCTTTCGGTGGGACTTTGCTGGTTTGTCGCAACGGTATTGTTTATGATATTCTTTTTTATACACAAAACCGAGCATTACGCATACCTTGCGTTCACATTCGCGCCATTTGCAAGCGCGGTCGTGCTTACCGTGTTTTCAGCAAAGTGGGGTAATTGGTGGACGAATATGCTTGCCTGCTCGTTTGTGTTATGGTCGGCGGTTTTAATACTTCATATATTCGTAATCGCTTTTACCGATTTCCGTAAAATATATTTTTTGTATATAGTAGCGGGCGTGTTTGAAATATTAATAATTTTGTGGTTCACTTTAAGAAGACTTTATAAACATAAGAAATAACAGAGGTTTAAATATGGACTTGAAAAAACTTGCAGCCGCCTTAATTCCCGACGGCGATTTGTTGCCTATCGAAGAGTATGAAAATATTTATCCCGAACGCGAGCGTTCGCCCAAAGCGGAGGTTACCCGTCTTGCGCCATCGCCCACGGGATTTATCCATCTCGGCAACCTGTATTCCGCGCTTGCCGACGAAAGAAGCGCGCACACCACGGGCGGAATATTCTATCTCAGGATAGAGGATACCGACGAAAAGCGTAAGGTGGACGGCGCGGTGGAAAGCGTCATACGTTCGCTTAAATATTTCGGTATCGATTTTGACGAGGGGGCGGAGATTGATTCCCCGCTGAATAAATACGGTCCTTACTATCAAAGGCAGCGCGCCAAAATTTACCGTGCGTTCGTCAAGGATTTGATAGAACGCGGTTACGCTTATCCCTGTTTCTGTACCGAGGACGAGCTTAACGCCGTCCGTGAGGAACAGACCGCAACCAAAAAGACAACGGGTTATTACGGCGAATACGCAAAGTGCAGAAATCTTTCCGAGGATAACATATACAAAAACCTTAAAGAAGGCAAGCCTTTCGTTATACGCCTAAAATCACAGGGCAGTATAGAAAATAAAATCCCCTTCCGCGACGCGATTAAGGGGGAAGTAACGGTAACAGAAAACGACCAGGACGTGGTAATATTAAAGTCCGACGGAATACCTACGTACCACTTCGCGCACGCAATAGACGACCATTTTATGCGAACGACGCTGGTTATAAGGGGCGAGGAGTGGCTTTCAAGCCTTCCCGTGCATTTAGAGCTTCACAAGGTTCTCGGCTTCAAGCCGCCGCGCTATGCGCATACGTCCTCGCTGATGAAGATGGACGGGGGGACCAAGCGCAAGCTTTCAAAGCGTAAGGACCCCGAGCTTTCCCTCGACTATTACAGAAAGGCGGGCTATTTTCCCCTTGCGGTAGTAAAATATCTTATGACGCTTCTGAACTCCGATTTCGAGGAATGGTCGCTTAAAAATCCCGACGGGGATTACCGTAATTTCAAATTCAGAATTGAGAAAATGAGCCGCAGCGGCGCACTCTTCGATTTGGATAAGCTTAACGACGTTTCGCGTACCGAAATTTCAAAGCTTTCCGCTGAGGACTGTTACACGTTTTTGAACGGGTGGGTCGAAGAATGCGGTACTGACGCGGACAAGACGCATTTTAAAGACAAAGAGTATATAATAAAAATTCTTGAACTTATAATGGGCGTCGGCGGCAAGAAGAGGAGAAAGGATATCGAGCGTGCCGAACAGGGCGTAAGACTTATCGATTACTTTTTCGACGATACTTTTACCCCCGATTACAGCTACCGCTTCGACGCAAACACGGTAAACGCCGTGCTTGATTCGTTTATCAAAACCTACGACCCTGCGGACGACAATTCCGCGTGGTTTGCAAAGGTTAAGGCAATTGCCCCCCTCGTAGGCTTTGCAAGCGAAATGGGCGAATACAAGGCTAACCCCGAAAAATACAAGGGCAACGTTTCCGACGTTGCGGAAATTCTCAGAATTGCGGTCACGGGTATGTCAAATTCCCCCGACCTTTGCTCGATAATGCGCATACTCGGCAAGGACAGGACGGTTGCGCGTTTAAAGGCGGGCAAGAGGTAAAGTACAATGAACGTGGTGGACGCTTTACTTGTTATGGCGTTTCTGTTTTTCGTCGGCAGCGTTCTCGGCTGGTGTACGGAAGTTCTGTTCAGAAGGGTTTTCACCGCAAAAAAATGGATAAACCCGGGCTTTCTTACAGGGCCGTACCTTCCGCTTTACGGCTTCGGCGTAGCAGGTTTATTTGCAATTTCGCTTATACCCATACACACGGGATACGATTGGCTTGACAGCATTTTGATAATTTTAATAATGGGCGTTGCAATGACGCTAATCGAATATATAGCGGGGCTTATATTCATAAAGGGGCTTAAAATAAAGCTTTGGGACTACACCAACCGTTGGGGCAATATACAGGGTATAATATGCCCGCTGTTCTCTTTTTTATGGTTGTTGGTGTGCGTATTCTTTTATTTTGTTATAGTCCCGTATGTCATAACCGATGCGGTTATATGGTTCGTAAACCATATAACGTTTGCTTTCTTCGTCGGGATATTCTTCGGTGTGTTCTTCGTCGATTTGGGTCACTCGATAAATCTGACGGCAAAGATAACCTCGTTTGCAAAAAAACACGGCGTTGTCGTATCTTTTGAAAAGCTTAAAGAAAGCATTAAGGACAAAATCGAAAAACACGGCGGCAAAAAGGCGAACTTCATTTTTCCTTTCAAATCGAACAGAACTCTTACTCAGGAGCTTGACAGCTATAATGAAGAACAAAATGAAAAGAACTATGAAAAAGTTTGAGTGAAATATAATAAAAATTTCGTGAATATTTTGGCGCGTGTTTATAAACGTTGACATAATTATAAAAAAGTAAATAAAATAATTAACGGCACTGCGCATACAGGCAGTAAATTTTCGTTTAGGTTGAAGAGGATTTCTATGTTACAGCTTAAAGACATAAAAAAAGACTACATCGTAGCAGGCGGGGCGGTACCCGCGCTAAAAGGCATCAGCCTTAATTTCCGTAAAAACGAGTTCGTTTCCATTCTCGGCGCGTCGGGTTGCGGAAAAACCACGCTTTTAAACATTATAGGCGGTCTTGACAAATATACGTCAGGCGACCTTGTAATTAACGGGGTAAGCACCAAACAGTATACCGACAGGGACTGGGACACTTACAGGAACCATTCCATAGGCTTCATTTTCCAAAGCTATCACTTAATCCCGCACCAGACCATTTTGCAGAACGTAGAGCTTGCGCTTATGATATCCGGCGTAAGCAAGGAAGAACGCCGCCAAAGGGCTATCGACGCGTTGGATAAAGTCGGGCTTAAAGACAAAATCAACAATCGCCCCAACCAGCTTTCGGGCGGACAGGCGCAAAGGGTGGCAATTGCCCGCGCACTTATAAACGACCCTGAAATAGTGCTTGCGGACGAACCTACGGGCGCGCTCGACTCCAAGACGAGCGTGCAGATAATGGATCTTTTAAAGGAGATTTCAAAAGACAGGCTCGTAATAATGGTAACCCACAACCCCGAGCTTGCCGAACAGTACTCAACCCGTATAGTAAGGCTTTTGGACGGACTTGTTACCGACGATACTATGCCCTACGGCGGGGAAGAAGAAGTTGTCAATTCTTCCGTATCGGAAGAGGAAGCAAAAAAGACGAATAAGGGCAAAAAGAAAAAATCGTCAATGTCGTTCGGTATGGCGTTTATGCTTTCGCTTAAAAACCTTTTGTCCAAGTTAAAGCGTACCTCTATGGTTGCCGTTGCGGGAAGTATAGGCATAATAGGCGTATCGATGGTGCTTGCCATTTCCTCGGGTGTGCAGGGCTACATAAAAAATATGCAGGACGATATGCTTTCGGGCTATCCGTTAACTGTTACCGAATCGGCTATCGATATGCAGGCGTTAATGGAGTTTTCCACCGAAACCAAGCCCGATATAACCAAGCTTAAAGATAAAGTTTACGTCGATTCGCTTTTGGAAGCTTTAATGGGAATGAGCAAGACGCTTACTACCAACAATATTACCAAGGAATACGTGCATTACGTTGAAAAGCTTCCGTCGGAATATTATAACGCAATCCAGTACGGATACGAATTTAATATGGCGAATAATATTTTTACCGACTTTAAGATAACCAACGGCGAAATTGCAAAAGAGGACGACGCAAGCGGCAATTATTCGATTACGGCAATCCGCCAGATGTACACTTCCGTATTGCAGAGGGAAGCGGAATATGCAAACTATGCGTCTATGATTTCGTCTTTCGGCTCGTTTGAGGAAATACCCGATAATTACGAATATATCCTATCCCAGTACGATATTCTTGCAACGTCAAACGGTAAAACGCAAAACCTTACGGAATCAGAGCTTAAAGATATCTTTGAAAATAAGGGCAGTCTGATAATCGTTTTAAATGACAATGCCATTTCGGACATAACCCTCGGACAGTTCGGCTATATGACGCAGGAAGAATTTGTCAATTTTGCGTACAAGGCTTTAAAGGAAAACGGTACTGCGGGCGGGGAAAATTATGACGAAGATATTGTAAAGGATTTCCTTGACGGTAAAGACTTTGAAGAGTTCGTAGGCGAAAACGCGCATTCGTTTACCTGGTACCCCAACGACACCGTGTATTCAAGGGTAGATGAAACCGCAGGGGAGCAGTTCTATACTACTGACACCGTAGAGCTGTACGAACTGTACAATAAGCTTATTGCTTCTGGCTACGACCCCGACGCAACCCCTACGCCCGAACAGGTTGAAATAATGAAGCAGATGCAAAATTGCATAACTTCCATTACCGATAAAGTCGTGTTTAAATACAACCACGATTCGGCGGATTTCAATAAGGAAAACGCGGTTGATTTAAAGGTAAAGGTAATTTTGCAAAAGAAAGAAAATATTTCTTACGGCTGTTTAAGCTCGGGCTTATATTACACCAACGCGCTGACAAAGCATATGCTCGAAACCTCGGAAACGAGTGAAATAGTCGGATACCTAAATAATACCACGCTTCCGTACATAGCTTACAATTACAGCTTTTCCTATATGCAGGACGGCAAGTTCTGGAAAAGCTCGGGTGTGAACGGTATTCCCAATACGGGCTTGGTTACGGGCAGAACCTCCGACGGAATGATGTCAATGATGATGGGGTCAGGCTCGTCCAATAAAATAACGGCGGCTATGATGGGCGGAAGCACGCTTCCCGTGTATATCGGTATTTATCCCGTTGACTTTAAAAGTAAGGACAAAATAACAGAATATCTCGACGGCTGGAACGATATGTGCAAAGCAGGCGAAACTTACGAGGGCGTCAAGCTCGACGATGCGGATATTGTCAAGTATACGGACACCGTCGGACTTATCGTAAGTATGATTAACACAATGATACAAATGATAACAATCGCGCTTGTCGCGTTTACGGCTTTGTCGCTTGTCGTGTCAACGGTAATGGTAGGAATTATTACCTACGTTTCGGTAGTGGAGCGAATAAAGGAAATAGGAATACTCCGTTCCGTCGGCGCAAGGAAAAAGGATATAAAACGGCTGTTCATTGCCGAAACGTTTATCATAGGACTTGCCGCGGGTATAGTCGGCGTTGCGGTAACTTATATAATTTCTCTTATAATAAACCTCATAGTAGGCTCGCTTGTCGGAATATTCACAATTGCTTCGCTTCCAGTATGGCAGGCACTTATAATGGTCGTAATAAGCGTTGTGCTTACCTTGATTTCGGGACTTATCCCCGCGTCGGCAGCAGCCAAGAAAGACCCCGTAGTCGCATTAAGGACGGAATAAAATTTTAAGTATAAAAGTATCGATATTCTGTTGACAAGCTTTCAGCCGAGTGGTAAAATATTCCTATAAAAAATTATTTTTAGGAGAAATAAACTATGAAAAAACTTTTAAAAGTTTTGGCACTTGTTGCAGTTGTTGCATGCTGTGCAGTTGCTGTTGCATTTGCAGGCTGCGGCGAATCCGCTAAGACCTATGACGGCGAGTACAAGTATGAAAATGCTTGGACTGCCGGAAACTACTACGGCGTTAAAGTACACGTTACCGTTAAAGGCGACAAAATCACTAAAGTAACCTACGATGCAGACACTGATACTATGCACAACGTTACTCCCACTTGGGACGGTCACGATGTAACGGTAGCTGCTCTTGACAGCTATCTTGCTAAATTTGAAGGCAAGACTGTTGAGGAAGTAAAGGCTCTTAAAGTTAAGGTTGAGGAAGGTGGCGCGCCTTCAACAGTTGACAAGGGACAGACTCTTGCTGCGGCATGGCTCTTTGATTTATCGTATGTCAAGGACGGTGAAACAATTAAAACCGGTGCAACCCAGACAGCAGGCAGATTCGTTCTTGCAATTCAGGATGCACTTAAAAACGTTTAATTAATAATTAGACATAAATAAAAATAAGTCCGCTTTTTGGTCGGACTTATTTTTATTTGCATTTTTATTGCCTTTACTATATAATTAAACTATGAAAAAAATAATTTCCGCAATAACTGCGGTTTGCGCGTCTTTAATATTGTTTACCGGCTGTACGCCCAAAGAAGAAACCGAGTATTCAAGCCGTAACAGCCTTTTTTTAAGTATGAATACCGAAGCAAGCTTAATTGTTTCCGATATATTCACTACGGAAAAGAAAAACAAGTTTGAAGAAATGAGCCAAGATATTTCAAATACGTTAAACAAAATAAATAACTCCCTGTCGGTAAACGTCTTAAATTCAAGTATAAACAAATTCAATCAGGCAGACGCGGGGGAAACGGTTGAAATAGACAATACCGCGTTTGAGGTGCTAACCCTTGCAAAAAACGTTTACGACCTTACAGGGGGATATTACAACCCTGCCGTCTATTACAACGTGCAGGCATACGGCTTTAACGAGTCATCCGTTTTAGGGAAACCGCTTGACGAAAGAATTCCTTCCGACGTGGTTATTGAAAAGTATAACAGTCTTTCTTCGCATTTCGGCGAGGTTGAAGTTTATCAGGCGGAAAACAATAAATACTATGCGAAAAAACCTACGGCAACAATCGATATAGACGGCGTAACTTATTCAATGAAAATCGACCTCGGCGGTATAGGAAAGGGCTACGCCGTAGACGAGGTTAACAAGCTTATCGACGGGTACGGGTTCAAGTACGGATATTTTTCTTTCGGGACAAGCAGTATTTTAATTAAAGAGCATTATAAAAACGGCGGCTATAATCTCGGTATTACCAACCCGCGTACCGATATGGAAGGCAACGTATATTTAAGCGTATCGGTAAAAAACGAAAGCTTATCTTCAAGCGGCGATTACGAGCAGTTCTTTTTATACGACAGTGACGGCGACGGCGTAAAGGAGTGGTATTGCCACGTATTCGACCCTACGACGGGCAAACCCGTTCAGACGGGTATAATGTCGGCAACGGTTATCGGCGGCTCTGCGGCGGAAGACGACGCTCTTACAACGGCAATTATGGCAATGGGTAAGGAAAGGGCTGTTGAATTCATAAACGAAAAGCTATCTTCAAGAAGAGTTGCTTTCTCATATGACGCCAACGGGAAATATGAAATTATAACCAACATTCCCGAAAGCGAATTAAGCGTAGTCCACAGCAAATTTGAAATAGTCAGCACTTTATCTGACGGTAAAATCGTTTTAGGTTAAAATGTCTTTAAAAAAAGTTGAACAAGTCAAGTCCGACAAAGGCTTTAAAATATGGGACGTGATAATTTACGGCATAATCATTGCTTTGGTTGTAGTGCTGTTTATCGTGGTGTTTGCCAAACGCGACACAAGTCCTTTAAAGGGAGTAAGGTTTAAGTACGTCAATGAAATCGTTTATGAATACGATTTTGAAAAGGGCGAAATAAGCCGTAACCAAGCTTACGTGGAAATTACCGAAGATACGGACGAAAAGCTTGTTTTAAGGGTAAGCCTGGCAGACGGCGGGTACAACGTCGTCGAAATAAATAAAAGCGGTCTTGTAAGAATAATAAGTGCAAACTGTCCCAAACAGGACTGTGTATACGGAAACACTTTCTTTAATTCGGAAATTAAGGATAACAGCGGATATTTACACTGCTTACCGCACAATTTCCAGATTTTGCCGTATGGCTATGATATCGATGACGGAAACATAATAATATAAAAAATAGCGGGGTCTGCAAATGCAGACCCCGCTATTTTTATTTAAGGACTATTCTGCGTCCTCGGTTTTAATTTCTTCCTGTGCGGGTGTTTCTTCGGCAACTACCTTACGGCTTATAATAATCTTTCTGGGACAAGCATCTACACAGGTTAAACAACCCGTACACTTGGTATAATCGAATACAGGTAAATTGTCCTGCATAGTTATTGCGCCGTGGGGGCAAACCCTTGAACACTTGCCGCAGCCTATACAGCCGACCTTACAAACGCTCATTACCTCTTTCGCCTTGCACTTTGACGAGCAGGCAACGTAAACGGGAGCGGAGGCGGGAATACGGTCGATTATGTTCTTGGGGCAGGTTGTAATACAAGCTCCGCAGGATACGCACCTGTCGGGGTCTACTTCGGCAAGTCTGCCCGAAACGTTTATTGCGTTTTCGGGACAAACGTCTTTGCAGTCGCCGCAACCCAGGCAGGCGTGGCTACACGCTTTGTTTCCGCCTAAGAGAGAATTTACGGAAGCGCAGGTGGGGTTGCCCTTGTATTCAAATTTATCGGCACAGTTTTCAATTCCGCCGTTGCAGTGGACTACCGCAACGGTAGGCTGTTCGTCGGTAAGCTCTATGCCCAAAATTTTAGCAATTTCCGCTTTGCTTTCGGGGGAGGTTACGTGGCAGTCTGAAAGGTTCGCGCTTCCCGATGCAAGCTTACTTGCAAAGCCCGAGCAGCCCGAGCAGCCGCAACCGCCGCAGTTCGCGCCCGCAAGATTGTTGCAGATTTTTTCAATCTTTTCATCAACGTCAACCTTGAAGAACTTGCCTACTAAAAATATAAGTAATCCTATTATAATTGCGGTACCGGCAAAAATACCTGCAACTATTCCGACCGATATCCAGGTATCGGCGGTAACGTTAAGTAAATTCATTTATTTCCTCCTTAACCTAAACTAATATAGCTGAATACCGTAAACGCCATACAGATGAAGCTGGCAGTTACCATAGCGATGGGGAAGCCCGCAATCGCTTTCGGAAGTTTGTAGCAGTTGAGTCTTTCGCGCATACCGCTCATTATAACCATAACAAGCGTGAAGCCAAGTCCCGCAAACAGTGCGTACAGTATTGCCCAGCCCATATTCATTGCTACACCCTCGCCGAGTATTTTCGACATATCGCCGATAACCATTTCTGTTACGCCGAGTACCGCACAGTTTGTGGTAATTAAGGGAAGGTAAATTCCCATTGCACCGTAGAGGGAGGGGGAAATTTTCTTTATTATAACTTCAAGCATCTGAACGAGCGAAGCGATTATAAAGATGAAGAATATAATCTCTAAAAATTCTATCTTTAACGGCACCATCACATAGGTGTAAATGGGATAGGTAACCAAGGTTGCAATAACCATTACAAGGGTTACCGCAATTCCCATACCTGCCGCGGAAGAAGTCTTTTTGGAAACGCCGAGGAAGGGGCAGATACCGTAGGTTTTGGAAGTGATGAAGTTGTTCGTCAGAACAGCCGCAAGAACAATAGCAATAAACGTACCCATTTTACACGCCCTCCTTCAACATATTTTCACGCGCAAGCTTGTTTGCCTTAACGCGTCTTGCCCTTTCAAAGCCGTCCACGATATATACGAACACTGCAATGCAGATGCCGTAGATAAGGAACGCGCCTGCGGGACTTGTCAGCATAGCAATCTTGAAGTCCATTATCTGATATCCGAACAGCGAACCTTTGCCGAAGAATTCACAGATAAAGCCCATTATCGTAAGAGCAACGGTAAAACCGAGTCCGTTTGCAATTCCGTCTACGGCAGACTCCAATACGGTGTGCTTATTTGCAAATGCTTCCGCTCTGCCTAATATTATACAGTTAACGACTATCAGTGCGAGGAAGGTTCCTAAGCTGTCGTACAAATCGGGTATAAACTTTTGGAGGAACATTCTTGCAAATGTAACCAGCGTTGCGATAACTACTATATAGCAAGGAATACGTACTTCGTTAGGAATAACCTTTCTCAGTGCGGAGATGATTATATTGCTTAACGTAAGTACTACAAGGACGGTAAGTCCCATTCCAAGCGAAGAAAATGCCGAGTTTATAAGTCCGAGAGTGGGGCAGGTACCCAGCACCAGCATAAAGGTGGGGTTCTGGAAAATAAGTCCGTCTAAGGTAATCTTTTTATACTTATTCATTTGTGCTGCCTCCTGTCAATAAAGCTAAATCGTAATTAGCCGTAGCAAACGCGCCTGCATACATACACACGTAAGTAGACCTTGAAGCGACCGATTGTGTTGTGGCTCCTGTTGTAACGCTTGTGTCATCATAGCCGGATAATGCCGTATAAGACATATCCTCGCCGTAAATTCCCGTAAAGTAGGATAGGTCTTTATCTTTAAGAATATTTTGAACGTCGGGCATAGAATTTTCAAAGCCGTAGGTTGAACCGTTTCCGCCCTCGGGGATAACGAAGCTTTCAATCTTCTTTTCGCTGTTAACGACTATCTGGATAGTGAAAGGATTGACAACGCCGCCGTAAGCCACCGTTTTAATGTTGTAGGTTACTTTGCCGTCCTCGCCGACCGTCCAGCTTGTATTGTCCATATTGAGTATTTCTGTATACTCAATTCCCTTCAACAAAGCGTTGTCGTAGTTAGCCGTAGCAAACGCGCCTGCGTACATACAAACGTAAGTAGACCTTGACGCAACCGACATCGTAGTGGCTCCTGCGGTAACGCTTGTATCGTCATAGCTGGATAATGCCGTATAAGCCATATCCTCGCCGTAAATTCCCGTAAAGTAGGAAAGGTCTTTGTCTTTAAGGATATTCTGAACATCGGGCATATAATTTTCAAAGCCTTCGGTAGAACCGTTTCCGCCTTCGGGGATAACGAAGCTTTCAATCTTCTTTTCGCTGTTAACGACTATCTGGATAGTGAAAGGATTGACAACGCCGCCGTAAGCTACCGTTTTAATATTGTAGGTTACTTTGCCGTCCGCAAACGAAACTGTGGTTTCTTCCTGATTGATAAGCTCGTTATATAAGAAGTCTTCATAAGGAGATTCGCCTATACTGCCGCCGCTTGCATAAGCCTGTATGAAGGTTATAGCGTCGTTAACGCAGCCGCAGACGGTAGCAAATGAAACCGACGCACCCGTATTGATATACATATCGTCGCCCTTGGTACCGTAAGCATATTTAATCCCTTCTTCATAGTCTTTGGAGAAGTTGGAAATATTTGAATTCCAGCCCGGTATTTTATCTGCATATTCGGAAGCTACTTTGTCGTACACAAGCACCGTGCCGACGCCGCTTACGTTTTTGTCCTTCGTTTCGACTATAACCCATACGGTAAGCTTTCCGTCTCTGCCGCTTCCGTAAATCTGTACGAGGTAGTCGTTCTTTTCAGGGATAAACCAAACTTTTTCAACGGTTGAGGTTCCGACCTTTGTCTCTTCGACTTCCTGTAATTCTGCCGTAACCTGCGAGCTGTCGGGGTAAAGCTTGCCGACCTGTCTGTTGAACTTTTCTTCCTCGCTTACGGCAAGAAGTCCGTTCATAAGCGTAAGGAATATTCCGCTTATTAAAAGCACGCAAAGAAGGGTTACAACGCATTTAAATGCGGTACTTTTGAAAAACTGTTTAGCCGACATAATTATTTGCCCTCCTTAACTTTCTTTTCCTTTCTGTATCCGAAGGGACGGGGTCTTATGTATTTGTCTATTAAAGGTACGAACAAATTCATAAGTATAATTACGAATGACGCAACTTCCATACCCGTTAAATAACGGAGAACCGCAAGAACTAATGCGGAAACTATGAAGAAGAAAAGCTGAGCCCATACGTTTTTAGGCGAAGTAACATAGTCTGTGAACATAAACACTGCCGCGAACAGAACGCCGCCCGATAAAATATGGGGCAGGAACAGCGTCATATCGAATTTATATCCGTCTTCAAATCCGAAGCCCGACATAAACACTGCGGCAAACCCGAACACTGCTATAAACAGCAGGGGCTGCCACCATTTGATAACGTTTCTTACGCAGAGGTAGATATAGCCTACTATAATTGCAATCTTGCAGGTTTCGCCTATACAGCCGGGGACGCCCGTACCGATAAATAAGTCAAGCGCGCTCAAAGGGCTTTCGGGGTTCTTGCCGAGAAGGTTGCCGAGATTTGTCGCACCTGTCGCAAGTGTTCCGCTATCCGCTACCGTGCCGAAATTGCAAGCAACGTAAGTCGTCAAGCTAAAGCTCAAAAACATAAACACGCGTGCCGCCGATGCGGGGTTGACAAGGTTTTTACCCGTTCCGCCGAACAGCATCTTTACTATTGCAATAGCGAATATCGCGCCGATTATAACCTGATAAAATACGTTGTACCACTTGTCCGTTACGGGGAGAATAAGTGCGAGTATCAGACCCGTTACGACGGAGGTAAAGTCGAATTGTTTAAGCCACCTAACGCAAACAGTTTTCGCTTCGGCACACTTTTTTGCAAAGCCCTTGTTCGCTATGAAGTAATATACGAACTCGGTCGCAACGCAGGCAAATACCGACATAAGAATTATCAGCAACGCCTGCCATCCGAAGAAAACGCAGCCCGCAATCGCACTGGGTAAAAGCGCGATGCTTACGTCAATCATTATGCCGCGCGTAGTGCGCCTTGATTTGACGTGAGGAGGCGTGGAAACTACTACTGTATTATCCATATTTTTTCTCCTATTTCTTATTGCGAAGGGCAGCCTTCGTCTTTCTTATTGCTTGTATCAAAGGACGCTTAGCGGGGCAGATATATTCGCACGCACCGCATTCTATGCAAGCCATCGTCTGACCGTACTGCGCCGCCGCGTCAAAGTCGTTTGCCGCCGCATAGAACGCAGTATTCATAGGCATAAGGTGCATAGGGCATACGTCCGCACACTTTCCGCAGTTTACGCAGGGTGTGGGTTCCTCGGCTGCCGCTTCCTTTTCAGTCATCAACAAAATACCGGATGTGGTCTTGTGTGTGTAGTTGTCGTAGTTTGCAAGTGCGACGCCCGTCATAGGCCCGCCCTGGACTACTTTCTTAGGCGTAACGCTTTCGCCGCCGCAATAATCGATTATCGACCGGACGGGAGTGCCTACCCTGACCCAAAGATTTTTGGGATTTTGAACGGCCTTGCCCGAAACGGTTAGAACGCGTTCGTAAAGGGGCTTGCCCAATTCAACCGCTTCGCATACCGCGTAGCAGGTTGCAACGTTCTGCACCACGACGCCGACGTCAGCGGGAAGCTTGCCGATACCGACCTTTCTGCCCGTGGTCACGTAAATAAGCTGCTTTTCGCCGCCCATAGGGTACTGCTTTTTGAGTATTACGGGCTGTATATCGTCGTACTTTTCAAAAACAGCAATACAGTCGGGCTTGTTTGCCTCGATGCCTATAATAATTTTTTCAACGCCCAACGCCTTGGCAACGTACCTTGCACCGCGCGCAATCTCGTCCGCTTTTTCAAGCATAAGACGGTGGTCGCAGGTAAGATAGGGTTCGCACTCCGCGCCGTTTAAAATCAACGTGTCAACGGGTGTTTTGGGCGCAACCTTAACGGCGGTAGGGAAACCCGCTCCGCCCAGACCTACAATGCCTGCATCCTTAATCCTTGCCTTAATCTCGTCTGCCGAAGGGTCGGTAAGAGGGGGCAAATAGCTTTTTTCCCCGCTTGCGTCGGATTTGATAACGATAAACGTTTCATCCGTTCCGTTTGCACCGTTTTCGGTTTTAATTTCCGTAACCGTACCGCAAATGCTTGCAAACACGTCGGAAGAAATTAATCCCTCGGCTCTTGCAATTAACTCGCCTTCCTTGACGGTCTGACCTGCTGAAACAACCGGGGTTGCGGGTCTGCCAAGCGATTGCGACGTGGAAATTGCCACGGTTTCAGGCATCGGCAATACTTCAAGGGCTGCGTCTTTTGCGATATTTTTCATATCGTGGGGATGAACGCCGCCGAAGTAGTATTTTCCTTTTACTGCTTTCAACTTTTTTCGCTCCTTTTAATAGTTTTCTTATTTAATTTCAGCCCAAAGGAAAACCTTTGCGCATAATTTATTTTCTGATTATTGCTTTTTCGAAAACGCTTTTAGGCACTTTCTTGAAAATTAACATTATAACTCCGCCAACCACTGCGCCCGAAAGTATTCCAAGCAGCACGAAGTAGGGCAGGTTAAAAAACATATTTAACGTGTTGGTCATAAGCACGAAAACGCACACCTGCGTTACGTTATGCGCTACGGCGGCGCATACGCTTACCGCCATTACCGAAATTTTCGGGTAAGCGGTGTACATAAGAAGGGATGAAACCGCCATTGAAATTATACCGCCCGAAAAGCTGTATAATACGGCGGAAAGGTTGCCCGCGAAAATCGCGCCAAGACCCGTTCTTATAGCAACTATCGCAAACGCCTCCAACGGGGAAAACATTATAAGCGCGGCAAATGAAAATATATTCGCAAGACCCATTTTCGCCCCCGGGAAAAACAGAGGGGGAAACTGATTTTCGATTATAAAAGTTATTAAACTAAGCGCGGTAAATATTGCAAGCGTTGCAATTTTTTTTGCGGTCGGTTTGCCGTTTTTCATAAAATTTTAACCTTTTGCTGCAAACTGTTATTATTATACACTATTATTAATAAATAGTAAAATCTTTACCGATTGATTTTTTAAAATTTTTTTCTTTGCATTGCAAATTAAGGGTTTACTTGACAAATTTAAGGGTTATTAATATAATAAATAGCGAAATTATTTCAGGAGGAAATTATGGATTTAAAATACACGCGGAAAAATGTTTACAAGGAAGCCGACGGCAAAGAGCTTAAAAATATTTACGACTTTGCGGAAGGTTACAAAAAATTTCTCGATAATTCCAAGACGGAGCGCGACGCCTCGCGCGAAGCGGAAAAACTCGCCCTCGAAAACGGCTTCAAGCCTTTCAGCTTCGCCGAAAAGCTTAAAGCAGGCGATAAACGGTATTTTCTCAACAGGGACAAAAATATCTTTCTCATAAGGGTCGGCAAGGAGGACGTTTCAAAGGACGGTATACGCATAATGGTGGCGCACGTCGACTCGCCCAGACTCGATTTGAAACCCAATCCTATGTATGAGGACGCGGGACTTTGCTATCTCAAAACCCACTATTACGGCGGTATAAAAAAATACCAGTGGACCGCGCTTCCCCTTGCGTTACACGGCGTGGTAATGCTTAAAGGCGGAAAGAAGCAGGAAATTTGCGTCGGAGAAGACGAGAACGACCCTATATTCTATATAACTGACCTGCTTCCCCATCTCGCGGGAGAGCAGAGCCAGAAAACTTTGGGTAAAGCAATTGACGGCGAAAACCTTAACGCGGTAATAGGCGCGCTTCCCGCCGTCGGCGACGATGAAGAAAAGGAGTGCGTAAAAGCTGCGGTATTAAAGCTTTTAAACAAGAAGTACGGCATAACGGAAGTCGACTTCCAATGCTCGGAGCTTTGCTTTGTTCCCGCAGGCAAGGCGCGCGACGTCGGTTTTGACGGTGCCTTGATATCCGCATACGGACACGACGACAAAGTTTGCGCATATCCCGAGATGAAAGCTATTTTCGACTGCGACTCGCCCCACACCGTGGTTGCGGTGTTTGCCGATAAAGAAGAGGTGGGAAGCGACGGAACGACGGGTATGCAGAGCAAGGTCATCTGCGACGTTATAGACACAATAGCAAACTCATTCGGGGCAAACCCCATTGAAGTAAGATATAATTCAAAATGTATTTCGGCTGACGTAACGGCGGGCTATGACCCTGCATACGCTTCCGCTTTTGAAAAACGTAATTCAACCTTTATGTCGTGCGGTGCAGCCGTTTCCAAGTACACGGGCGCACGCGGCAAGTCCTCTACAAACGACGCTTCGGCAGAGTTTATGGGCTTCATACGCGACATATTCGACGATAACGGCGTTTATTGGCAGACGGGCGAACTCGGCGCAATAGATATAGGCGGAGGCGGAACTGTTGCCAAATATATTTCTAATCTCGGTATAGACACCGTGGACGTCGGCGTTCCCGTGCTTTCTATGCACGCCCCTTACGAACTTATTTCCAAAGCCGACGTGTATTCTCTTTACAAGGCTTGCCTTGCGTTTTGCAAATAAAATTTAAGCGAATAAACAATCCCCCCGCCGTGCGACGCACGGCGGGGGGATTTTTATTTTGTATTTTAACGGCGCAAGCAAAACTGCGCTTTTGCGCAGCGCACTCAATTTGTGCATACTTGCACTTTAGCGGATTGAATGCCCGCAATTACATAATAAGTTTGCCCTTATGGTTGCGGGCAGAAAGGCATAGCCTTTCATATAACGAAATTTTTTCCTTGCAGAATAGACGAAAAAATTTGTGAACTTATTTATTGTGCGGTATAAAGCTGTATACGTTTTTCAAAGGCTCGCGCACGAAAGCTCTATATTTTTTGCTTGCGGACTCGAACAGTACGTAAACCCTCGTGCTTGCAGCATTACTGCTTGTGTTGGGAGTAACTACACACATACCTTCCGACATTGAGGGTATGGAGTAATCGTTTATAAGCATTTCCCCGTTGCCGTTGTCAACGTAATATACGTATAAACTATCGTCGGTATAAGGAATCGACTGGCTGCCTACCGTCTTGACCACGCCGTCGTATTCAAAGCTGAATCTTCGGTCTTCGGCGTTTTCCGCCTTACCCGAACCGTCTTTATGCAGTTCGTTATACTTTACCCTGTTTGTGTTAGCCGTAATTTTACTGTAATCGTAGCACAACAGGTGCGAGTTTGCAAGTCCGTAGCTCTGTGAAAGAACAAGCGTACAGGTGGTGGAGTTATAGCTCGTCCTGCCTGAAAACGCTGCCCCCTGAATTTTTTCGGGAATGGAGAATATCTTCTGTATTTTAGGAACCTTGTTTTCGTCGGTAAGATTGTCGTCGCTTAAAGTAATAAGCCCGTATTTGTTTTCCGTGTTGGAAGTTACGTTGTATTCATACATAAACGCGTTGTTTTTATAGCCGTTCGGCGTCGTCAGTTTATGGTTTTCCGACGTCTTGTAATTGACGGGTCTGTAAAACTCGCCTACGTAAAGTCTGTCGTTGGAAACGGTGGTGTAGGTGGGGTCGTCGAAATAGTAACAAAACGACGCCCTGTTGTTTGCCTTGAACGAAGAGGTAAAGGTTATAACATTATTTGTTTCTTCCCCTTCAAGTGTAAGTCCGCCCGCTTTTTCAACTATTTCCTGCGTGATGTTTTTCTTTACTTTATTGTAAGCTTCGCTTGCCTTTGCTACGTTGACTACGCTTTCGCCCGTTATCCAAAGGGTGTAGCCGTTTGTGGCAATTCCTCCGCAGTGACCGGTAAAATCGCTTCCGTCGGAATTTTTCAGCGTTACATATCCTACGTATCCCGTTGACGCGCCCGTGACGTAAATGCGCGAAGCGGAGCCGTCCTTCATATACGCGCTGATAAGGAAGTACTGCTGGGTTTTATCCGTCGTCTTTCCGTCGCTGTCGGTTTCCTTATAACCTGCCGTATAGGCGGTCATACCTTGCGGGACTGCACCGTCTTTAAGACCTTCAATTTCAAACTCTTTCCTGAAATTGTTTTTAAAGTCCTTATAAGTGTCGCCGACGAACCATATCATAAGAAACACGCCTATAAATACCAATACGGTAAGTATTGCCGTCAGCGCGACTACGGTTTTTTTATTTTTCATAATTTTTCCTCGTAAAAATTAATTACTATAATTGTACCAAGCCGTACAAAAAAAAGCAAACAAAAACTATCCGTTAGGACTTTTTTGTTTGCTTTTTAACCGAATATACCCTTTATTATCAAACCGAATATAAACGTAGCCGCCGCTCCTATAAAAGCAAGCATAATGCGGAAAGCGATATCACGCTGTTTTTGCTTTGCGCATCTTTTGTACGCAAAGCCGTTTTCTTTCAGGTTTATCACGTACATTTTTTCGCCTTTTCTTTCCGAAATAATCAAGTCGAAATAGCCGTCGCACATAAGGTCGTGTAAAATGCCGTCTATTTTTTCCGGGTTGTATTTCCGTTTTGCAGGCAGGATAGACAGAATTTCAAGCGGGGATACAAGGCACCCGTCCGTCCCGTCGCAAAGGCTGTACACTGCGGACATTACCTCGTTTTCACTCTTTGAAAGCATATTAGATAAATGCGAATATAAGCGAAATTATTAGGCTTCCCAACGCGCTTCCCGCAAAGGCGGAGATGAACACGATATCCCATTTCCGCGTTTTTACAGGTTCGGGCGGAGGGGGTGTGGGAATAGTAACCTCTTCGGTGTACTCTTTAAGGGGTGCTACGCAGTACATATCCCCGCGCGAATATTTAAGGTCGATGTAACCGCCGCGCCTTAAAACCGTCAAAGCGCGGTCAAGTTCCTGAAAGCTTTTTTCGCTTCCTTCGGGAAAGTCCTCGTAAAATTCGTCCTCGGCAATAATTACGTACCGCCCCGCAGGGCTTAGCTTTTGTATCTTATCCAATACCGCAACGCAAATTCTGTCCATTATAATTTAATAATGGCACACTTTTAAAAATTTTATTCCATCGAATAAAAAACTCCGCCTACGAAAATGATTATTGCCGCCGCAAACACCGCGTAAGTAATTATTTTTATAATTTTAAGCTGCTTGAAATCGTTTTTTCGCTTCTGCACGTTTTCAAACGTGAGTGCGGCAAGCGTAAGAATTAACGAAGTTATCAGCGAATAAATTCCCATTACGGTAAACGAAAGCCCTAAAAACAATGCGCCCGCGGCAGTGAGCGCGACTGCGATAAATGCGTACATTTTGCCCGTATATTTTTTGTCGTTAACTTGTTTATTTGTTTCATTATTATTGTTCATCGTTGTTACCTGTAATTTCTGTATGGCTTTTCGGGTCTGCCAGAATTGTTTTGTAATCGGTGTAAATGACGAAGCCCGCATTGGATTTGGGCGGTTTTTTAACAAACTTCTTTTTTGTATAGTCTACGGGGATTTTACTTCCGTGTTTTCCGTCGGAATAATAAGCGCATATTTCAGCCGCAGTCTGCAAAACCCCGTCGGGTACTTCCCGTCCGCCGCACAAAATCCCAACGTGGGAGGAGTGGTATTTTTGGGTATGCAACCAAATATCTTCGGGCGAAAGCCCCTTTGTAAGTCTTTCGTTCTGTAAATTATTTCTGCCCGCAATAATTTTAAATCCGTCATAAACGTATGTGCGGTAAGGTGTAGGCGTCGCTTTCTTCTTGCGCGACGTCGCGCGTCTTAAAATTTCAAGTCCGATAAGCTCTTCTTCGGTTTCTTCAAGGTCGCATATCTGTTCGGCGGAGCATATGTTCGTATGAATACTTTTAAGGTAGTCAAGCTTGCTTTCGGCTTCTTCAAGCTGTCCGCAGGCGGCAGTCTGCGTTCTTTTCAGCTTCGCGTACTTTTTGTAATATTTTTGCGCGTTCTGCGACGGGGTAAGGGTACGGTCGAGTTCGATTTTTATTTTTCCGCATTCGGGGTCGTAATAGTTTACCGCCTCGAAGTCCGTCATACCGCGTTCAAGTGCGTATATATTGGCTGTAACCAATTCGCCTTTTAGCTTTATATCCTCGGCACCGCGACATTCTTCAAGCTTTGCATTTATCGAAGAAAGTCTTTTTTCAATCTTTTTTATTGCCGAAGCAAGCGCGCTTTCAAGCTGTCTTTTCTTTTCGTCGAAAGTGCGTTTTTTATAAACATAGGAGTAGTATTCGCATTGCGCCTGCAAAATGCCTGAATATTCTTTTCGCCCTTCCATAACCGAACGCACCCTGAAATCGTTGGGTTTTCCGTCAATGCAGGTTACACAGGGTTTTGCCGGGATATTGAAAATGTAATCGTAAATATTCTGCGCCGTTATGTCATCCCCGTAAAGCATAACCATTTCAAGCGCAGTGGCGTAGGCGACGCCCTTTATCTTTTCGCAAATGAATTTCGCCTTATCGCCCGTAGCGTATTTCATAACTTCTTCAAGCCCGCTTAAATCATACGGCGCAACCTTGTCCTGCGGTTCGGGAGGAGTGTATTTTACCCCGCCGAACAAAACCCGTCTGGTATTCTCGCCAATAGAAGTGGTTTTCAGCGCACCGACGATAATTCCGTTTTCGGTTAATATCGCGTTCGAGTACTTACCCATAATTTCAAAGTAAAGCCGCATTACCGACGATGAAAAGTCGGACGTGCATTTCAAATCGAAGTAAATTATCCTCTCGAAGTCAGGTTGCACTATATCCAGAATTTCCGCATTCTGCAAATGCTTTCTCAACAGCATACAAAAATTAGGTGCGGAAAGGGGGACGGGCTTGTCGTCGTTCGATAAACTCAGTCTTGAAGATTGCGCCGAAAGGCACGCGTCAAGTTTAATATTGCTTTTGCCGGTGTATATAATAAACGTAAGCTCGTCGCGCGAGGGCTGTATAATGCGCGATATTTTACCGCCGCATAAAAGCTCTTTAAGTTCTTTAGCTACGTATTTAATTGTAAATGCGTCTTGCGGCATAAGCATTCCTCCGCGTCCTGTTTGCGTCTTGACAGTCAGTCAAACCTGCTTGTTCCTATTATAAGTTAAATTTTACCAAAAGTAAATGCAAAATGCTTTTCAAAACAAAAGTATTGTGTTAAAATATTATCCAAATAAAAACTAAAAATACTTTCAGGAGATTAATAATGAAGTACACTCAGGCAGTCGGCGAAAAAAGCACGGTTAAGCTTTCTATCGCATTTTCAGAAGAAGAATGGCAGGACGCATTAAATAAGTCCTATGCAAAAATCAGGGGCAAATATTCCGTTCCCGGTTTCAGAAAGGGCAAGGTTCCCAGACCCGTGCTTGAAAACTATTACGGTAAAGGCGTTTTATACGAAGAGGCGTTCAACCATCTCTATTCTACCCATTATCCCGAAATCCTCGGTAAGGAAAAGGATAATTTCACGGCTGTGGGCGAGCCTTCGCTTGAAGTCGAAGATATGACCGATGGAAACGGCGTGGTTCTTGCCGCAGTCGTACCCGTTAAACCCGAAGTGACTATCGAAGCTTATACAGGTTTAAAAATCAAAAAGTTTGAATATAATGTATCCGATGAGGACGTTGACAAGGAAGTCAATAAAATACTCGAAAGCTCGGCTGAGGACGTTGAGGTTACGGACAGAGCCTGCAAATTAGGCGATAAAGTCAATATCGACTTTTCGGGCAGCGTTGACGGCGTTAAGTTCCCCGGCGGTACTGCGGACGGTTACGACCTCGTACTTGGCAGCGGTTCGTTTATTCCCGGCTTTGAAGACGCTGTCGTCGGTATGAAGCTTAATGAAAACAGGGATATAAACGTGAAGTTCCCCGAAGATTATCAGGCTGAAAATCTCCGTGCGAAGGATGCGGTGTTCAATATCACGCTTAACAAGATAACCGAAAAGAAGCTTCCCGAATTAACCGACGAATTTGTGAAAAAGCACGCAGGCGTAGACACTGTCGAAGAGTATAGGAATAAAGCCCGCACCCGTCTTGAAAAGAGCGCGGAAAATAAGAGCAGGGACGAAACCGAAAATAGCATAATTTCCGAAATTTGCAAGCACGCAAAGGCGGAAATTCCCGATGCGATGATTGAAAACGAAATCGACAGAATGGTTCAGGATTTCAGCTACCGTCTTATGTATCAGGGACTTAAACTTGAAGATTATCTCAAATATATGCACCTTTCAATGGAGGACTTCCGTTCGCAGTTCAAAGCACAGGCACAGCCCAGAGTTATGAGCCAGCTTGTAATCGACAAGATTATCAAGTCGGAAAATATCAAGGTCGAAGACGGCGAGCTTGACGCTAAGATTGAAGAACAGGCAAAATCCGTTGAAAAGACGGCTGAAGAATATAAGAAGACTATGGACCCCAGGCAGGTTGAATATATCACAAGCGATATAATAATCACTAAATTATTCGACTTTTTGAAAGCAAATAACGAATTAACCGACTAAACAAAATATTTTGCTACCGCTTTAATTAAAACAAAAACGGGATAAAGGAGTAATTATGGCATTAGTTCCTTACATCGTCGAACAGACTTCCAGAGGGGAGCGTTCATACGATATTTACAGCAGACTTTTAGAGGACAGAATTATATTTTTAAGCGGAGAGATTGACGACGCGGTTGCAAACACCGTCGTTGCCCAGCTTATCTATCTTGAAGCAAAAGACCCCCAGAAGGATATTTCACTTTATATAAACAGCCCCGGCGGCTCGGTTTCCGCGGGACTTGCGATTTACGATACGATGAATTATATCAAATGCGACGTTTCCACAATCTGTATAGGTATGGCGGCGTCGATGGGCGCGTTCCTGCTTTCAAGCGGCGCAAAGGGTAAAAGGTTTGCCCTTCCCAACAGCGAAATTATGATTCATCAGCCCTTAGGCGGCGCGCAGGGTCAGGCAAGCGATATTAAAATAGCTGCGGAGCATATTCTCCGCACCAAACAGAAATTAAACGAAATCCTTGCCCAAAATTCGGGCAAGCCGCTTTCCGTTATCGAGCGCGACACCGACAGGGATAATTACTTGTCGGCTAACGAGGCGAAGGAGTACGGTTTAATCGACAAGGTATTCTACAAGCGTTAAAAATATAAATTCAATTCATTAATAATTAATATTAACGCCGGGTAAACGCAAAGTGCGGTAAATTTCCGCCGCTTAGCGTTTCTACGGCAAAAGTAACCTCGTAGCAAATATTTTGCTGTGCAAAATATTTGGGCGAAAGGAGAAGTTTTGAAAGAAAAAAGATTTTGTTCGTTTTGCGGAAAATCAGAAGATAAAGTCCACCGTTTAATCAGCGGACAGGACGGCGCGTGCATCTGCGACGAGTGCGTTACTATTTGCGGCGATATGGTAAAGGAGTTAGAGGTAACGGGACTTGAACCCGTTCCCCTTAAAAAACCTTCCGAAATAAAGGACGAGTTGGATAAATACATCGTGGGACAGGACGAAGCGAAAAAGGTTTTATCCGTTGCGGTGTATAACCACTATAAGCGCATAAACCATATGCCCGACAAAAAGTCCGACGACAGCGAAGTGGAAATAGAAAAAAGCAACATTCTGCTGTTGGGCCCCACGGGCTGCGGAAAAACTTTGCTTGCGCGCACGCTTGCAAGAATACTCAACGTGCCGTTCGCATCTTCGGACGCAACCACGCTTACGGAAGCGGGCTATGTCGGAGAAGACGTTGAAAATATTCTTTTAAAGCTTATCCAAAACGCCGACTACGATATCGAAAAGGCGCAGCGCGGTATCATATATATAGACGAAATCGATAAAATCGCAAGAAAGAGCGAAAACGTATCGATTACCCGCGACGTATCGGGCGAAGGCGTGCAGCAGGCACTGTTGAAAATAATTGAAAGCACGGTTGCTAACGTCCCCCCGCAGGGCGGCAGAAAGCACCCGCAGCAGGAGTGCCTGAGGATAGATACGACTAATATTCTGTTTATCTGCGGCGGCGCGTTTGTGGGACTTGATAAAATAGTGCAGAAGCGCAAGGACAATACCTCGCTCGGCTTCGGCGGAAGCGTTAAGGATAATGAAGAAAACGCCTACGAAATGCTTGAAGACGTCAAACCTCAGGATTTGACAAGCTTCGGACTCATTCCCGAATTTGTCGGGCGTGTTCCAATCGTAGTAAGTCTGCATCCGTTAAACGAGGACGCTTTGGTCAACATTCTGACCCGACCCAAAAACGCGATAATCAAGCAATACCAGAAGCTTATCGCCATGGACGGAGTCAAGCTGACGGTAGAGGACGGCGCGGTACGCGAAATCGCAAACACGGCAATTCGTTTAAAGACGGGTGCAAGGGGACTGAGGACTATCATTGAAAGCTTTATGACTTCGGTAATGTATAAGCTCCCCTCGGAAAAGGACGTTGAAGAAGTTATCGTTACCAAAGAGTGCGTTACCGACAAGGCGGAGCCTAAACTCGTCTATAAAAAAACGGCATAAAAATAAAAAATGATGCGCCGAATTTGCTTTTAGGGCAGATTTGGCGCATACTGTTAAATTGGAGTTTTTATGGGTAAATTTGAAGATTTTCCTCTGCTTGCATTGCGCGGCAGAGTATTATTTCCCGACACCACGGTCAACTTCGACGTGGGCAGACCTATTTCCATTTCGGCTGTCAAAAGCTCGGCAGAGTACGAGTCGCGCCTGTTCGTATGCGCGCAAAAGCAGTCCGATAAGGAGGATATTACGGACGAGGACGTATACACCGCAGGCACGGTAGTAAAAATCCGCCAGATAACCCGCCTTCCCGGCAGTACTGTCCGTCTTACCGTAGAGGGGCTTTTTCGCGCTCAGGCAAGACAGGTCAGGAAGGAGAACGGGACTTATATCGCAACGGTTGAAGAAATAGTCCCCGTCCGCGGCGACAAGTCTTTGGAGGAAGCGTATTTTCGCACCTCAAAGGAAATTTTAAAGGACATAACTTCAACGGACAGCCGTCTGTCAAAGGACGCGCTTTCCGCGCTTGACAGATGCTCCGACCCCGACGTGTTCGTAAACCTCGCCGCGCATTATCTGCAAATTAAAACCGAACAAAAGCAAGACCTTTTGCAGTGCGCGCGCACGGTTGACAGGTTAAAAAAGGTGGACAAGCTTTTAAACGACGAGCTGGAAATAATGCGTTTGGAACGCAAAATAAACACCGTCGTAAGGCAGAATATAGATAAAAACCAGAAAGAATACTATTTAAGAGAGCAGCTTAAAGCTATCCATTCCGAGCTTGGCGACGACGGCGAGGAATGCGACGAACTCAAAGAGAAGATTGAGGGTATGGATATGCCCGAAGAGGCGAAGAATAAATGCCTTAAAGAGCTTTCGCGTATGTCCAGAATGCAGACCTCTTCGCCCGACTATAACGTTTTACGCGTCTATCTCGATTGGATGCTCGATATCCCGTGGAGCGAATGTACCGAGGATACCGAGGTGCTTGCGGACGCGGTAAAGGTGCTTGAAGACGACCATTACGGGCTTGAAAAGATTAAGGAACGCATAACCGAATATCTTGCCGTGTTAAAGCGGACGGGCGGACACAACGCGCCCATACTCTGTTTCGTAGGTCCTCCGGGCGTCGGAAAAACCTCTATTGCAAGCTCGATTGCCCGCGCCCTCGGCAGAAACTTCGTCAGAATGAGCTTCGGCGGCGTCAAGGACGAGGCTGAAGTAAGGGGACACAGAAAGACCTACGTCGGCGCAATGCCGGGGCGCATTATAAGCGGAATGAAAAAGGCGGGTTCTATAAACCCCGTGTTCCTTCTTGACGAGGTGGATAAAATTTCGTCGGATATGAGGGGCGACCCCGCGGGCGCGCTTTTGGAAGTTCTCGACCCTGCGCAGAACTCGACCTTCGTCGACAGATACATCGAAGTACCTTACGATTTAAGCAAGGTATTGTTTATAACCACGGCAAACAGTCTTGACACTATCCCCGTTCCCCTGCTTGACAGAATGGAAATAATCGAGCTTACGGGCTACACTCCCGAAGAAAAGCGTGAAATAGCAAAACGCTATCTCGTTCCCAGAAGGCGCGAAGCGAACGGACTTAAAGCTTCGGAAATTTCAATAACCGACCGCGCCATCGACGCTATAATCGACGGTTACACTATGGAAGCGGGCGTGCGCGGTTTAGAGCGAAAGATTGACGCGGTATGCCGCAAAGCCGCAGTAAAGCTTTCGGACGGCAAAGCTAAAAAGCTTAGCGTAACCGATAAAAACCTTGAAGAAATTCTCGGTTCAAAGCGTTACGTTCGCGACGGCGGCGCGTTAAAGGGCGACGAGGTCGGCGCGGCTACGGGACTTGCCTGGACGTCAGTCGGCGGAACTACTTTGACTATCGAAGTTTCCGCAATGCAAGGTAAAGGCGACGTTCTTTTAACGGGCAAGCTCGGCGACGTAATGAAGGAGAGCGCGCGTGCGGCGATAAGCTATATCCGCTCCAACAGCGCAAGCTACGGAATAGACAACTCTCTGTTTGAAAAAACGGATATACACATTCACGTTCCCGAAGGCGCAACTCCCAAGGACGGGCCCAGCGCGGGTATTACTATGGCAACGGCAATACTTTCCGCGTTCACTCACAAACCCGTAAAGAAGAGTATTGCGATGACGGGGGAAATTACCCTTCGCGGCAAAGTTCTGCCCATAGGCGGGCTTAAAGAAAAGGCTCTTGCCGCATACCGCATAGGTATACACGACGTAATTATCCCTGCCGAAAACCAGAAGGATTTAGAGGATATTCCCAAATCCGTCCGCGAAAGTATAAACTTTATACCCGTAACGGAAGTGGATACCGTTTTCAAAAACGCCATTCAAGGTATTTAAAACGCGTATATACTTCGCATTTTATAAAAGAGGGTAAAAATATGCTGAAAATCACAAAAGCCGAATTTATCACAAGCGCGGCAAGCAAAGCGCAGTTCGTAAAGACTGACAAGCCGATTATTGCCGTGTGCGGTAAATCAAACGTGGGTAAATCGAGCTTTATAAATATGCTTGCGGGCAGAAAAAAGCTTGCCAAGGTTTCAAAAGAACCGGGCAGAACCCGCCTTATAAACTATTTCGACTTCGGCGCGTTTGTGCTTGCGGACTTGCCGGGGTACGGCTTTGCCCGCGTTTCCAAGGAAGAAAAGGCAAAGTGGGCAAAGCTTCTTGACGAATTTTTTGCCGAAAGGGAGGCGGCGCACGTTTTCGCGCTCTGCGATATCCGTCACGACCCAACGGCAGACGATAAGCAGATGATAGAGTACCTGTATTACAACATAATCCCGTTTACGGTAATCGCAACCAAGGCGGACAAGCTTTCAAAAGCCGCGTGCGCGCGCAGTGCGCAAAGCATAGCCGCAACATTCAAGTGCGGAAGCGGCGATATCCTTATAACCTCGTCGGAAACCCGTCAGGGACTTGACAAAGTACTTGAAAGGCTTGAAAGTATAATTAATTTATAAATTAACCGCAAAAAGACCTCTTGGACGAGGTCTTTTTTTACGCTGTAAGTTTTTTTGCAAAGCTTCGCTAAAATTATAATACTTTAAAACCAAAACCGCAATCTGTCAAATTTCGACGTTTTTCGTTAGCAAAGTTGCATTAAAATATAGCACAGGAGATTTGGCTTATGAAAAACGAAAAACAGCTTCTTCATAAATTTATTAATTTTCTTATAGGCAGTCTTGGCGAACTAAACCGTATGGTCAGGTCTGATTTCAACGACGGGGAGTTTTGGGCTTTTATCGAATGTCTTGAAATTCTCGGCGAATGGAGCGGGTTTAAAGAATACGGCATAAACGATATCGAAAAGCATTTTTCGGTATAAATTAACCTTTAACGTCCCGCAGCGGTAATTGCGTTTACCGCTGCGGGACGTTAAATATTTTCCGCATTTTTAATTGATTTTTTCTTTCCGATGACATATAATCAAAAAGCAAAATGGGTTTTTCAGACTTAAAACATTAAATTTTTCATTATCGATAAAAGTTATGACGGAAGAAGAAAATAAGCAATTAGGCAAACTGATATTTGAAGTAGCCAAAAACAATAAAGACTTGTTAGTTGATATTTATGACAGGATAAAAGGTATTTTATACAGCGTAGGAAATACCTATTACAGCAACTTAGAAGACTTGAAAGACTCTATTCAGGACCTTTTAGAGCAGATTCTTAAAAAAGCTAAAAAATTCAGAAAGAACGCTAACGCCTGTGCCTGGATAATGAAAATTTACAAAAATTCATTCATAAATTTCGACAGGCACGAAAAGGTTGAAAGGGAGTATCTGGAAAAGCTTATCGAACAGGTTCGCTCATCTTATTTGTCAAGCGACGATTATTTAAGCAGGTACGTCTTATATAACTACATACTCGATAATCTGAATAAGTTTGAACGGAAATTGTTCTATTACAGGTTTCTTTGCCAATTATCAATCAATGATGTGGCAAATATATTGGGTAAACCCAAAAGCACAATACAGTACCGTATTACCCAATTAGAGCAAAAAATAAGAAAATTATAATTTTTTTCGTACGAATCGCCTCCTTGCCTTGTTTTATTATTATAGAATGTTTTACAAAGGAGGTGCATTTGTGGAAAATGCAACTACAAGGTTTCTTTTTTCAATTTTGGCTTTTGCGCTATGCGCAATTTTGTCGTTGACGCTGTTATGCGGCATTAAACCCGCTAAGGCGATAGCCGACAGCCAGTCCGTGTATTGCGACGACGGTACATATAACGGAACGGGAACGCAGACAAGCGCGACTTATGATATTCCCTGCGACGACTATAAAGTTATCGACGGAGCTATGCATGGTTTTCCGCCTTCGTTCGGTAACGGCGATACTTCAATGTCTAACACCTGCGGGCCGCTTGCGGCTATGAATATCGTAACGTTTTACGACAGATGGTGTACGGAGCTTATTCCCGACTACGACCCGGGAGTGTTGTTCAGCTCGGGTTATCAGTATTGGACTGACAGAAATTTAGAGCAGACGGAAAAGGCAATAAGGTCGCTTTACAGCCTTATGAAGACAGCAGAACTCGGCGGTACGACTTCGGCAAATTTTAAAAGCGGATTAAAGGCATACGTTGAAAATGCAGGTTACAGCGTGTCGTATACGTCCTTTTATAACGGTGCAACTTCCGTCAATTTAAGTAAACTTAAAACCGCTATCGGACAGATGAAAGTCGGCTTAATTATGTGCGAAAGGTTCAACTTCGTTTCTAATATTATTATTTCTCCGGCAGATTCAATTGCAAGAATTGTAAAGGTAAACCATGACGCGGCACATATAATGGCGGTAACGGGTTGGGAAACCTTTGCTTTTTATAAAAACGGCGTTACAGTCGCAACTGAAACGTTTTTGTGCGTAAGCAGCGGTTTCAGCTCAGGCGAAAGAGGTTACGTCCAGTTAAGCGACGGCTATCTCAATATTAACGAAGCATTAATTTATACAATTTCTTAAGAGGTGTAATTATGGAAGAAAATCAGGATTTATTTGAAAAACTCAGACAGATCAGGGACAGCTATGACCCCGACCCCGATTTGGCAAACAGGGTAATTGAAAAAGTTAACCAGCGCGAGGCAACGGTTGCCTTTAAAAAGCCCGTACCTAAGTGGATATGGTATTTAATAGGCGGTATAATAGCCGCGTTTTTGGCTGTTTTCTTGCCCGTATATCTTACAAAAAACAATTCAAAGTTAGCCATATATTCTTCTGAAAGTATAATTTTTGAAGACATAAGCGATATGGACGGCTTTCTTTCGGAAAACAATTTAACTTTAAATTATTTCAAAACAGAACCTGAAAATAACAGGCTTGCTAAAATAAAAGATAACGGTATTTATGCTTATATAACGCAAGAGTTTACCGGTATCGGAGAAAACGGATTTGATGTTGTTGTTCTTAACATGGTTTTATTGAAAAATGCGGAGTTTGAGTTCTATAATTCTTATAATTCACTTACAAACACCGCATCAATAGGAGGATTAGATATTAAATATTCTATTGTCAGCGAATTAACTAATAATAGAATTTACGCTAAATTTATTTTAAAAGGCAAAACATATTTCCTTCAAATAGACACACAAGACGGCGGTACGGCTGTTCTGGAAAAATACATCAATCAATTATTAAATTAAATATTAAAGCACGTTTAAAGGACGGCGTTACTTTTTTAAGTAACGCCCCTTTTTTTGTGCAAAAAAATGGAGTGCAAAATGAAAAACCATAAAAATTATGAAAACAAAATCTATAAAAATGAAACCAGAAATAAGGAGCTAAAGCTTGTCAAATTATATTCTCGCGGCAGCGACAATGATGAAAAAGCTAAAAAAATTCTTACTATTCTCAATATCTGTTTCAGCGGTATAAGCGCATTTACCGAAACCGACCATAATAAAATCGTAGATAATCTTTATTTCAACCAAGCATATAATCTTATGGATACAAAAATCGTAAAAATGACGCAGCTTGTTTCCGTCAGTGAAAGTACTCTCGGGCGTTACCGCAATAAATACTGTAACGTGGCGGAGGTGGTTTTGTATCTTATCGAGCATAGCAATCTGTAAAAAAACGGGTGCCTTAACTTATTAAGGCACCCTAATTGCTTATTGTTATTGCGGCTTCGTTTATAGGGCTTACGCTTTCTTTTGCTTTTTCGGTAAAGTAAATAAAAATACTTTTAAATTTCTTTCTTCTGTCTTCAAGCGTGCTTACGCTTGTAAACAATACGTGTTGCGCAATGTAGTCATAGCTCAGCCCTTCATGGTTTTTTGTGTACAGATAATAAAAAAATTTTATCTCTTCATTGCGGTTTTCAAGTACGGCGTTGGCTTCTATATAAATTGTTGACAATTTATAAGCAAGGTTCAAAATTTCGTCGTTGCAGCTTCTCGCCTCACATATTAACTTTTCCGTTTTGCTAAGTAACGCCATATTGTAAAAATATGGTATCATTTTTTAACGCAAAAAATCTGTCAAAATTCGACGGCATTCGCATCCATCGGAAAATCAGGCATAAAAAAATGTACGCACTGTTCAGTGCGTACATTTTTTTATTCCGATAAAATATTTAAAAGTGGTTCCGTCCTGACTCCATTGAGGAAGTAGACAAACCATTCTACATATTGGTTACGGTGTTTTCTTAAAGCATTGTCGTTTGTGTGCAGTTCGCGTGCAATTCGTTCATAGGTGTAAACGCGCTTAGTAACGTTATACAGTGCGGCAAGAGTTTTCTCATGGCAGGTTTGTTTCTTAATATCAATAAATTGCATTACTGTTGCCATTTTATTGAACGCATCGGCGTATTCGCGGTTTGCAAGTCTTGAATCAAGCATCATAAGTTTCTCAATTTTTTTGATGTTTTTCATTTTGTTACCTCTTATAAATTTTTTCCACTAAAAATAAAACATTTTAAATCCTTCAAAATACGACGAATTTTACAAATTTTTTTATATATAAGTATTTTTATTAGTGAATTAATTGTAAAAGAGTAATTTTAGGATATATATTTTCGTATAAATCGACAATATTTTTGTTTAATTTACATAGAAAGGTGCATTTGGGCATATAATTTAATACTTTAAATTTCGGAGAGAAGTATGTTTGACTATATTGCCGAACGAGTGATAAAGGAAGGGAATTACATTATAGAAACAGGTACGACCGTAAGGTCGGCAGCAACACATTTCAATATTTCTAAATCTACTGTACATACGGTTGTAATAAAACAGAAAGCTTTGTATGGCTCATAAACTAAAATCGGGAAGCAAATGCTTCCCGATTTTTTTATACTAAATATCCAAGTAGTAGCACACCTGTTAATATGAACAGAAATGCAAAATTGAACGCAGAGAAAATCAAAAGATATTTTCCGCCCTTACCTGGATTGTGCGAACAGTATTCCCTGAACGTTATCAGACTTGCAAGAGAGGAAATCAGCGTTCCCACACCGCCGATATTCACGCCTATTAAAAGGGGCGCGTAGTTGTCTGTAAACTGTGACAGAAGTATCGCCGACGGCACGTTACTGATTACCTGACAGGACATTACGCTGAACAGTAGCGTGTTCAACCCCAAGAGGTACGAGAAGAACGAACGCACCACTTCGATTCTCGCCATGTTACCAGCAAATATGAAGAAGAATACGAAGGTAAGAAGCAGGGGATAGTCAACCTTTAACAACACTTTCCTATCTACGATTATCAGCATCATAAGAATTATTGACAGCCCTATCCAGTAAGGGACTACCCTGAATACCATTACAATCGAAAGTGTGAAAAGTATTAGATAAAGCGTTGTGCGCTTGGGCTCGGGCTTGGTCGTTTCGCCTTCGAAAACAAGCGGTTCTTTCCTGACGAATATAAAACAGCAGACCGTAATCAAGAAAATCGAAATTGCAAATGGTATCGCCATTATCGCCATAAATTCAAGAGTAGGAATATTGAACTTCGAGTAGAGGTATAAGTTCTGCGGGTTGCCGAAGGGGGTCAGCATACCGCCGAGGTTCGCCGCAATGTTCTGCATTACGAAAGTGAAAACCATATACTTTTCTTTTCTGGTGTTCGTCAACACAATGTAGCCCAGCGGCAGAAAGGTCAACAGCGCCATGTCGTTTGCAATCAGCATCGAACCGATGAACGTTATGTAAACAAGCGCGATTATTGAAGCCCGCGTCGTTTTAAACAGCTTGACCGTCTGCTGTGCAAGGAAGTAGAAGAAGTTCACGTTTTTTAACGCGCATACGATAGCCAGCACGGCAAGTAGACACGACAAAGTCCGTAAGTCAAAGTAATTTAAATATTGTTCATCGGGCGGAACCAAAAAACACGTAACTATTGCAAGTAGTAACGCAATAAGCATAACAACGTTTTTTCTTGCGAATTTTAGCGTAACCCTGCCCGTTTTTCTCAACAACTCGCTTTTCATAATCCGATTATATCACTATTTCATAAAAAGGGCATTGTTTTAAGCATTATTTTCATATTTTTAACCAAAATAAATACAACGGCAAACTGGAAAATTTATGTAATTCTATTGCTTTTTACTTTATATTGTTGTATAATTAACAATGTATAATTGCGTGATTACGGAAGATTGAAATGTTCACACAAAATAATAAATTTAAGCGATTTGAAAAAAAAGTTTGGTTAGCTACTCCAACAATGCATGGGGAAGAGCTTCAATGGATGACCGACGCGTTCAATAAAAACTGGATGTCGACGGTAGGAGAGAACATAAACGAAGTCGAACGTATAGTTGCCGAAAAAATCGGTTGTAAGTACGCTGTCGGACTTGCAACAGGAACGGCATCTTTGCACCTTGCAATGAAGCTTGCTGGAATTAAACGCGGAGATAAAGTCTTTTGTACAGATATGACGTTCTCTGCTACGCTCAACCCCGTTGTTTATGAGGGAGGGGTTCCCATATTTGTCGATACTGAACGCGATACTTGGAATATGGATCCAGTTGCCCTTGAAAAAGCGTTCAAGTTGTATCCCGAAGTTAAGCATATAGTTATTGCCAATCTTTACGGTGTTCCGGGGAAGATGGACGAAATTCGTAAGATTGCTGATAGACACGGTGCCGCTATTATTGAGGACGCCGCCGAATCTTTTGGTGCGACCTATAAGGGCAAACAGACAGGCACGTTCGGCGATATAGGAATTATTAGCTTTAATGGCAATAAAATTATAACCGGTTCCGCAGGCGGAATGCTTTTAACCGACGATTTGGAACAGGCAAACAAAGCCCGTAAATGGTCAACACAGAGCAGAGAAAATGCGCCTTGGTATCAGCACGAAGAACTTGGCTATAATTATCGTATGAGCAATGTGATTGCAGGTGTAATTCGCGGGCAGTTGCCTCATCTTGAAGAACATATCTCGCAAAAGCGTGCCGTATACGAAAGATATAAAAAGGGGTTGAAGGGCTTGCCCGTTACAATGAACCCTTTCGATGAAAAAAATTCCGTTCCTAATTATTGGCTTTCTTGTTTATTGATAGATGAAAGTGCTATGTGCAAACAGGTTCGTGGGGAACAGGAAGCTTGTTATATAAAAGAACACGGTAAATCTTGTCCTACGGAAATTCTGGAAACACTTGCAAGCTATAATGCGGAAGGCAGACCTATCTGGAAACCCATGCACATGCAGCCCATTTTCAGAATGAACCCGTTTGTGACGCGTGAGGGCGACGGAAGGGGCAGAACGAACGCTTATATCGCAGGCAGTTGCGTTGACGTCGGAATGGATATTTTTAATCGTGGATTGTGTTTACCTTCGGATAATAAGATGACCGAAGAGGAACAGGATAAAGTAATAGAAATCGTAAGGGCATGCTTTGACTGATGAAAGAGTTTTTAGAAAACCTTATTTCTACTTGGTGGGGAATATTAATAATCTGCTTAGTCTGCGTTGCCGTGTGGATATTACTTTCTGCTTTGCTATATAGGCCGTTTTTTAAACGCTTCTACGACATAGTTTTAAGTGGACTCGCAATTCTTGTATTTTCCTGGCTTTTAATTATTCTTATAATTGTTGGCGCAATTAAAATGAAGGGCAACCCGTTTTTTATGCAATTGCGCCCTGGACGAAGAAAAAAGCTGTCTAAAAAACAGTGTAAAAAGCAAGGAGTTCCTTACGGAACTTACGGCGAAGAAAAGATTTTCAAACTTACCAAATTCCGCACAATGACTTGTGAAAAGGACGAAAACGGCGAACTTCTTCCCGACGAAAAACGCTTAACTAAGTATGGCAAGTTCCTTCGCAGTACGTCTTTGGACGAACTTCCCGAATTATTTAATATATTCGTAGGACATATGTCCATAGTCGGCCCCAGACCGTTGCTTGTTCAGTATTTGCCGTTGTATAGTGAGGAGCAAAGACACAGGCACGACGTTCGGCCTGGACTTACTGGCTATGCGCAGGTTCATGGCAGAAACGCCATTTCTTGGGACGAAAAATTCAAACTCGATATAAAATACATACAAAAGATTTCGTTTTGGAAAGATATTAAAATTTTATTGCAGACTGTGTTAAAGGTGTTTAAACGTTCGGGAATTAATTCGGATACTTCAGCAACAATGGAAGAATTTAAAGGAAATGAATAGGAATTGCGAAAAGAAAAACGTAGTTATACTTGGAGCAGGCGGACATGCTCATGTGATTGCTGATATTGTTTCTGCAATGGGGGATAAAGTTATTGCCTTTTTGGATGATGATACACGAATTGTAGAGCGCAGTGGAAATATAGGAGATTACGTATTATTTAGTAACTTCGAGTTCGTAATCGGTATTGGTAATGCAGAAATCAGAGAAAGAATGGCTAATAATCTGAAAGTCAAATGGTATACGGCAATCCATCCTAGTGCTATAGTTTCTTCGTCTGCTTTAATAAAAGAAGGTACTGTTGTTATGCCCAATGCAGTTGTAAATGCAAGGGCGACAGTTGGCAAGCATTGTATAATAAATAGCGGTGCTATTGTAGAACACGATAATAAGGTAGATGATTTTGCTCATATATCTGTTGGCGTTAGACTTGGCGGAACAGTAACTGTAGGAAGAAAAACGTGGGTTGGTATAGGTTCAACGGTAAAAAATAATATAACAATTTGTGATAATTGTATGATTGGTGCTGGTGCAGTGGTTGTCAAAGATATTAAAGAGGCGGGAACATTTATTGGCGTGCCAGTGAGGAAAATAAAGTGAAAATACTTTTAATCTGTCCTACATCAAATCAAATAATTACATTTAGAAAAGCGTTGATTGAGAAGTTTCAATCAGAAGGCTTTGAAGTGTTTACGATAGCGTTTGATGAGGAAAACAGAGATATAATTGAAAATAGAGCAATAAAACATTTTTGTGTGCATGGCGCAAATCGTAGTTTAAATCCTCTAAAAATTCTTAGTTTAAAAAATAATTACGCCAAAATTATGGAACAAGTTAAGCCGGATATTGTTTTTACTTTTATGTTGAAACCGAATATATTCGGCGTTAGAGCTGCGAAGAAATGCGGCATCAAAAAAATATTTTCTATGGTTGAGGGTGCAGGCGACGTTTTTATTAATAATGGGTTGAAGTGGAAGGCCATTCGCTCCGTTGTTTGCAAAATGTACCGTAAGTCCTTTAAGAGTGCAAATAAAGTTTTCTTCTTAAATAACGACGATAAAGAGGAGTTTGTTGGGCGTAAGTTAGTAAAACCGGAACAGTGCGAGGTTATTCCGGGTATAGGTGTAGATACGGAGTATTTTGCATATAAGCCGATTAAGAATTATCGAACATTTCTTATGATTGCACGTATGCTCAAAACCAAAGGTGTTATCGAGTATTGCAAAGCCGCGCGTATCGTTAAACAAAAATATCCGGATGCGGTATTTAACTATCTCGGCGCGGAAGGAAATATAAAGATATCTAATATACAAGAGTATATCAACGACGGTAGTATCAATTATTTGGGTACAACGAAAGATGTAAGACCGTATTTAGAAGATTGCGCAGTATATGTTTTGCCATCGTATAGAGAAGGGATGCCAGTATCAATAATGGAAGCCGAAGCGGTTGGTAGGGCTATTGTTTCTACTAATGTTCAGGGTTGCAAACATACGGTTATCGACGGAGTGAATGGTTATTTGGTAGATAAATATGATGTGCGGCAGACTGCGGTTAAAATAATATATCTTATTGAAAATGCCGCTGAAATTGATAAGATGTCAAAGGCAAGCCGATATTTGGCGGAGGAGAAATTTGACTCAAATAAAATAAGCGAACAAATAATAAAAGTGGTGGAACGATAAGTGCTTTTTTCCGTTATAGTGCCGATATATAAAGTTGAAAAATATTTAAGACAATGTGTCGATAGTATATTGGCGCAAACTTTTTCTGATTTTGAATTGATTTTGGTTGACGACGGTTCACCTGACTGTTGCCCTAAAATTTGCGACTGTTTTGCGCAAAACGACGATAGGGTTAGGGTAATTCACAAAATAAACGAGGGTGTCGCTAAAGCACGGCAAACGGGTGTAGAAATCGCAAAAGGTAATTATGTTGTTTTTGTGGACGGGGACGATACTATAGAACCTGAGTGCTTGGAAATTTTAAGTAAATATTCAGATGTGGACATAATACGATTTGGTTATTATTATGAAACAGGGAAAGGTGTTGTAAGAAAAACAATGCCCGAAAGAAAGGGATATTATAACAAAAAAGATATCGTAAATGATATATATCCTAGGCTTATACAAACTCAGGATGCAAAATATTTTTTACCTAATGTATGGGGTGGAGCGTTTAGAACCGAATTGTTTAAATCAAATATGTTAAAGGATATTCGCTTGGCGATAGGCGAGGACAGCGCATGTGTAATGCCGTGCGTGTATAACGCCGAAAATATGGTAATTTTGGAAGAATGCTTATATTTTTATAGACTAAATCTTTCTTCAATTACAAAAGGTAGAAAAGTTTTTCAATGGGATGCACCCGAAATTATTGCAAACCATTTAAAAAGCAAACTGGATATTGCGGAATTTGATTTTCAGGAACAGCTATATAGAAAAATTGTTCACGAGTTGTTTTCCGTGGTTGTATCGCAATTTTATAGAAAGGCAAAAAACGGTGAAATAAAACGTAATATAAATAGAAATTTAGAGAATCCTGTTTATAAAGAGGCTATAGAAAAGGCTAAATTTAAAGGATCTCTAAAAGCAAATTTAATGCATTTTGCTTTAAAGCATAGATGTTTTGCATTGATAAAATTATATAGTCTGATAAGATAGTAAATTGAGAATAATATGCGAAAAATAAGGATTTTGGTTGTTGTCGGTTCTCTTAGGGTTGGAGGACAAGAAAGAGTTGCTACAAGCATAGTTGAGTATATTGATAAGGAGAAGTTTCAAGTAGACTATTTAGTTTACGACGATATTGAAAGCTCAAATACGCAAACTGTAATTAATAACGGTGGAAAGTTAATAAGGGATAAAAATATATTTGCTGACCGTACAAAAATTGTTAAGCGTTTAACGAAGATTATAATAGATAACGGCCCTTATGATATTGTACACTCACACGGAATGTTTAATAACGGTTACGTTATGCTTGCCTCAAAAAAAGCTGGGATAAAATGTCGCATAGCTCATTCCCATTCCACAAATGCAGGAAAAAATACAAATAGCTTGGTGTACAAATTTTATATGATGCTAATGCGTTTTTATATGTTGAAATATGCAACTTCGATTGTAGCTTGTGGTACTCAAGCGGGAGAATTTCTATTTGGTAAAAGTGCTTTTAAAAAGTATGGTGGTATTTTTTATAATAGAATAGATTCGGATGTGTTTGAGTACTCTGAAACTCGTAAATTGAATTTGCGACAGAAGTTAAATATCACTAAGCATAAAATATTTATTATAGTAGGTCATATTATTCCTTTAAAAAATCATAGGTTTGCATTTCAAGTATTTGAAAAATACCATTCTATAAATCAAGATTCAGAATTGCTTATTCTAGGCGACGGGGAATTAAGACAAGAATTGGAGGAAGAAGTTGCAAGTAGGAATTTGAATGACAGTATCATATTTTTAGGTAACGTTAATAATGTTAACGAATATATGATTGTATCGGACTGTCTTTTAATGCCTTCTTGGTATGAGGGTTTACCTGTAACGCTTGTTGAGGCGCAATCTGCAGGGTTGCATTGTATAGTTTCCGATACTGTAACCAAAGAAGTAGATATTACTGGTTTAATAAGCTGGCGTAGTCTAGACGATTTAAGCGGTTGGGTAAAGGATATGCAGTCGGAATATAAACGTAAAAGTATGAAAGAAAAGATTGTTGAAAAGAATTACGATTTTTGTAATTATACTGAATGGTTAACAAATTTTTATTTTGATTTATTAAGGTAATAAATAAAAATGAGTAATTTAAATGGTAAAGATAAAAGAATTGTTTATTGCATTTTACTGATTGGTATTTCTTTTATATTATTTCTTTTTCTTAAATTAACTAATGAAAGTTTAAATTATCAGACATGGCTAACTGTTTTTGCTTTAACTGTATTATTGACTTTTGTTTTAAATCTTATTTTTTTGCATTGTAGAGGTTATCGTTTAGTTTCCTTTTTTACTATATTTGTTGCACTTTTATATTTGTTTCATTTTGGTCAAGTGATTTTATATGGAATTTTCCCAACATATAAAACATCGGGTTATAATTTCATTGCAAAAGGAGGACAAAGTGTCGTAGACGCATTATTGTTTTCTTATGTGATTATTAATTTCATTATATTAGGAGGGCTTTTAGTTAAAAAACGTAGTACAAGCAATGTTAGATTAGTTAGTAAAAAAAATTATAAGTTATTAGCTCTAATATTTATTTGTATTTCGTTACCATTGCAGTTGTATATCGTAGTCAAACAACTTATTGTCAGTCATACAGAAGGATATAATGAGGTTTTACATTTAGGATTAAGTGGAGCACTTACACAAATAGCAAATTTCTATATTATCGGTTTTGTTATGTTACTGATAATCTATAAAAATAATTTAATGAAAAAGAATGTAATATTTGTATTGGAAGTAAGCTTTTTGCTTGTAAGTATGCTATCAGGAAGCCGAATATATGCAATGACTTCACTTCTTGTTTTAATTATTGTATATTTCTACATTAGTAAAACTAGGTTGTATAGTAAACTTATATGGTGCATATTGTTGCTGATTATTATGCAATTTGTTGTTGCGATTGCAAAAGTTAGAGAAGTAGTCGGTGTAGATATATTTTTAATTATTAAAACGATGTTTGACCTAAATAATAATGCTATTCTATCTGTACTAGATGAATTTGGTAGCAGTATTGTATCAGTTTATACTACTATAGAGCAAGTTCCTTCAAGCATGAATTATTCTTTCGGAATAACATATCTAAAATCATTGGCTGGTGTTTTTATAAATATTCCGGGAATAGATGTTTATGGCTTTGTTGATAGTGCTTGCTATATAAAGCAATTATCAGGTACTTTATCTTACGGTGGCAGCTTAATAGGTGAGCTTTACTTCAACTTTGGTTTTATTTTATCTTTACCTGTGTCATTTTTGATTGGTTATGTTTCTGGATGTATAGATAGAAAGGCCGAAGTTTCCATTTTAAATGACTTCAACGTGGATTTGCTACTTTTAATAATGGTTATGTATACGCATTTTATTTGGGTTAGAGGATATTTCTCAAATATTATAAGAGCGGTTGCATGGTCGGCAATAATAATATATTTGTTTTATTCCATTGTTAAATCAAAATCAGTTAGGAAGGAGGCAACTAAATGCAAACATGTGTAAGCGTTATTATGTCATTATACAATACTCCAGCTGATTGGTTAAAAGCGGCTATGGATAGTATAATTCATCAGACTTATCAAGATTTTGAGTTTATAATATTTACAGATAAACCAACAGACGGATCGGATAAAATTGTACATGAATATGCTAAAAAGGATCAAAGAATCAAGTTGATTGATAACAAAGTGAATGCCGGTTTAACAGTCAACTTATTCAATGCAGTGTTAATGTCGAGGGGAAAATATATAGCAAGAATGGATAGCGACGATATAGCTTGCCTAGATAGATTTGCTAAACAAGTAAAGTATTTGGATATGCATTCTGATGTTGCCGTTGTTGGGTCAATGGTTAACGTGTTTTCGGATGCGGGATATTCTATAGGAATGGATAATTTGGGAAGTAATTCTGAGATAACAAAAATTAGAATGCTTTTTGCTAATTCAGGTGTTGCTCATTCTAGTGCAATGATTAGAAAGGAATTTTTGATTACTAAAGGTATCAATTATAATATAAACTTTAAGAAATCTCAGGACTATGCCCTTTGGGTCGATGTGTTAAATAACGGCGGTAAGATTGCTGTTATTCCTGAAATACTTCTTGATTATCGAGTCCATGATAATCAAATAAGCAAGAAAAATAATTCGGAACAAAATGATTGCGCAAAGGAAATAATAAGGACACAGTTAATTAAGTTATTACCTGGTTTAACGAGCAATGAATTTAATGTACATTTGGCTATTACTAATTTTACTACACATATAAAGAAAAAAGAATATGTTTCTTATATCAAAAAATTAATTAGAACTAACAATAAAGTAGGTTTATATGAAAGGAAAGCTTTTAAAAAAGAAATATTTGCTTTATGGCAAAAAAACATTATTAAAGCGTGTAAATCGGGATATTTAAATTTTCTGTTTGGTATTTTAGCACTTAGAACTTTTAGTCCTAGTATAATAAGTTATAATATAGGCAAAGTTAAGAAGAGAATACGCAGTTCAAATATTTTGAAAAAATATTTGAGACAAAAGAAGAATTTGTATGAGTAAAAGTCAAAGTAAAATATTTTCATCTTTTATATGGAAATTTTTAGAGCAAGTGGCTACACAATTTACTGGCATAGTCTTTCAAATTTTACTTGCTAGGTTGTTAGATCCAAAAGATTTCGGCAATTTAGCAATTCTAATAACCTTTACAAATTTTGCCCTTATATTTATTCAGTCAGGCATAACTGTTGCGTTAATACAAAAAAAAGAGTTGGAAGAGTATGATATCTGTTCGGTATTTCTTATTTGCTTGCTAATAGCTGCAGTATTGTATGTCGTCTTGTTTTTCTCTGCGCCTTTAATTGCTGGTTTTTATGAAGAACCTAATTTAGTAGGACCATTAAGGATTTTGTCAATTGTTCTTTTTATAGGGGCAATCAATTCAATCCAAATTGCCATATTAACTCGTGCGTTTAAATTTAAAATTATGTTTTTTTGTAATTTTATTTCCGCAATGTTATCTGGAACTATTGGTATTGTTTTAGCAATAAAAGGATATGGTATTTGGGCGTTAGTCTATCATACGCTTTTAAATAGAGCTATAGTAACAATAGTAATGGCATTCTTTGTAAGAGTTAAAATAAAAATTGGAATCTCCAGAAATAGTATTAAAAATATTTTCTCTTTTAGTATTAAGATTCTAGCGGCAAATTTGGTCTCTGGGACTTATGACTCATTTAGGACTTTGATCATTGGCAAAAACTATTCAAAAGAGAAACTTGCTTATTACGATAAAGCATATACGTATTCTTCTTATATCTCTCAGCTATCTTCCAATTGTATATCTGGTGTTTTGTTGCCTGTCTTTTCCGAAAAGCAAGATAATATTAACCAGTTAAAAGGAATGGTAAGGAAATCCGTTAGGTTAACATCCTTTTTAATGTTTCCCGTATTTATTGGCGTAGCGGTAATTGCGTATCCTTTTGTGATGGTATTGCTGACTGAAAAGTGGATCGACTGTGTTCCATTTCTAATAATCTTTTGTTTGTTACGTTTACCAGGATGTATAACACAGATTGATAAACAAATTCTTTATTCATTAAAAAAAGGTAGCGTGTGTCTAATTTATGAGATAATCATTTTGCTTTTAAATTTAGGTGCGGTATTTGCTTTTATTAATTTTGGTATAATTTATATCGCTCTTGCTGCTCTTGCGGTTGAATATATTGGTTTTATAGCATATTCCATAATTAGTTTTAAAATATACGGATATTCTTTAAGAGAAAGGATAATGGATATGGCAAGACCTTTAATAAGTACTTTAATAATGGTTGCAATAATATATCCTATTAGCTTGATTCCAATGGATATTATCTGGATTTTGACGTTGCAAATTGTTTTTGGTATTGCATTTTATATTTTATTGACATATCTAATTGATAGGGAAGATTTTAATTACTTTCTTGAGAAAATTGCCAATATTTTTAAAAAGGCAAGCTCAAAAGCTAAATCGGAAAAAGAAGTCCATAATTGTCAAAATTTGAACGAATCACAAGATAACGTAGATGAAAAGAAAGAAGATATTGTAGGAAATCGTGAAGATGATGAATAATGGAAACATTAAATTACCGCAATTTAATTTTAAATATAATTATGTATTTTTTAATTATTATGATAATCCTAACAAGATTATGGAGGATGGGTATTACAATATTTGTTTGCGGGATTTAAAATGTTTAAAAAATGTACAATTAGTTTCGTTTCCCCTTGATAAAAGAAATAGATTTGAAAGATTTCTTTATCGAATTAATCATTCTTATAAATTGAATAAAGTAGTAAATCTTCCTTTTAAAAAGGCTTGGTATCATCTTTATTTTGATGAAAAATATTTTAAAGAAAAGAAACCATATTGCTTTGTTGCAATTGGTCCGTATATTACCATCGACTATATAGTGTATTTGAAAAAGAAATATCCGGATGCTAAGTTTGTAAAAGTTCATAGGGATTTAGTGGAGGTGTATCAGAGAGGAAGTCCAGAATGGACTGATGACAAGTTGAGACAGTACTTTGATTTATGGATGTCTTATGATAAGAATGAGGCTTTAAAGAAGGGAATGATTCATTTTAATGAATTTGAATCCAAAATTGATATAAAAAAAACTGAATGGAATCAGTCGGATTTGTTTTTTGCTGGCGTGGCTAAAAATAGGTTGGATATTATAATGTCTGTTTATGAGCGATTTATGTCATTAGGCAAAAAATGTGACTTTTATTTAGTAGGTGTCGATGAAAGTCGGAGAATTGACAGACCAGGTTTAATATATGCAGACAAGTTTCTACCATACAGAGAAGTTCTTTTAAGATCAATTAACTCTAATTGTATTCTAGAAGTTAATCAACAGGGAGCAATAGGATATACTGCTAGATTTTTAGAAGCAGTTATTTATAACAAAAAATTAATAACCAACAACTTTGATGTAAAAAAGTCGAAATTTTATAATCCGCAGTATATAAAATGTTTCAAAAATGCAAATGAAATTGACTCCAACTTTATTTTAGATAATAAATCAATAGATTATCGCTATAATGGAGAATTTTCTCCAATCAACTTATTGTTACAAATTGAAGATGAACTTAATAAATTATAATTTTACGATTTTTTTGAGAGGTATCATATGATTCAAGTATTTCAACCTACTTTGGGAAAGGAAGAGCTTAAAAGTTTAGAAACGGTTTTTAATTCAAATTGGATAGGAAAAGGTAAACTAGTTGATAAATTTGAAGGCTTATTTGCAGAGCATTTAGGCAGTACGCCTAATCATGTTTTGACTACAAATTGTTGTAGTGAAGGTCTGTTTTCTTCAATGCCTTTATGCAATATAAGTAAAGACGATGAAGTTATTTTACCTACAATTAGTTTTATCGGGGCAGGTAATGCTGTTTGTGCGAACGGTTCCAAAATGGTGCTTTGTGATGTCGATAAAAGAACATTGAACGCAAGACCTGAAGATATTGAGAAGGTTATAACCAAAAAAACTAAAGCAATTTTGCTTTTACACTATGGGGGTATACCCTGCGATATGGATTCAATAATGAGTCTGGCTAAGACATATAACTTGAAAGTAATTGAAGACTGTGCTGCGGGTGTCTGTTCAACATATAATGGAAAAGCTTTAGGAACTTTTGGTGATATTGGTATGTGGTCGTTTGATGCTATGAAGATTCTTGTATGTGGCGACGGAGCTTGTTTACATTTTAGAGATCCTGAATTGAGGGAAAAAGCAGAAAAGCTACTTTATTTTGGTTTGCAAACAAAAAGCGGTTATCAAAATAGCGTGGCGCAAAAGTGGTGGGAATTTGATATTTCTTGTTTTGGACATAGAGCGATAATGAATGATTTGACAGCGGCTATTGCTATTGAGCAATATAAGAAATTGCCGACCTATATGCAAAAGAGAGCAGCCGTACACAAATTTTATGATAGTAATTTAAATAATATAGAATGGCTTGATTTGCCTTTGCCAATTCCTGAAGGATGTGAAACTTCATATTATTTTTATCATATACAAATAAAAAATGGTAAAAGGGATTTGTTGGCAAAATATTTACGAGAAAAAGATATTTATACGACATATAGATATTTTCCGTTGCATAGAGTTCCTGGGTATAAAGTTGGGGGAGTGTACCCTAATGCGGATTATGCTGCCGATAATACTTTATGTCTTCCTATGCACCAGAGCTTGTCGGTAAATGATTTGGAATATATTGTAGACACAATTCAAGAATTCGACAAGAAATATTGTTAATATTGAGATTTATATGAAAGGAATTATTTTGGCGGGTGGTAGCGGAACAAGACTTTATCCGTTGACGAAAATCACAAGTAAACAACTTTTGCCTATATATGATAAACCGATGATTTACTATCCATTATCTACACTAATGCTTGCAGGGATAAGGGACATTTTAATTATATCAACGCCTTCCGATTTGCCTAACTTTGAGCGGTTGCTTGGTGACGGAAGTGATTACGGTATAAAGCTTAATTATAAAATTCAATCACGTCCGGAAGGGCTTGCGCAGGCTTTTATTATAGCTGAAGATTTTATTGGAAGTCAGCCGTGCGCAATGGTTTTAGGTGATAATATTTTTTATGGCGGTGGGCTTGGAGATAGACTGAAAGAGGCTGCTGAGAATGCTGAAAATGGGTTAGCAACTGTATTTGGCTACTATGTTAACGATCCTAAGCGATTTGGTATAATGGAACTTAGTGACAACGGAAAAATTTTATCGGTTGAAGAAAAACCAAATGAGCCTAAATCAAACTATGCTATTACGGGTTTATATTTTTATCCGGGGGGCGTAAGCAAGAAGGCTCATAGTGTAAAAAAATCTAAACGTGGCGAATATGAAATAACAACTCTTAATGATATATATTTGAAAAAATCATTATTGCATGGCATAATTTTAGGACGTGGCTTTGCTTGGCTTGATACAGGCACAATGGATAGTTTAATTGAGGCTTCGGAATTTGTGCAAATGCTTGAAAAAAGGCAGGGTGTAAAGATCTCTGCAATTGAAGAGATTGCTTACCGTAAGGGTTGGATATCTAAGGAAAAACTTTTGGAAGCTGCAGAAAAATATGGGAAATCACCTTATGGAGAGCATCTGAAAAATGTTTCTGAAGGCAAAATAATATGAATAATTTTGACTTTATTAAGACTGCTATAGATGGTGTGATTATAATCGAATCTAAAGTATTTGGTGACGAACGAGGCTATTTTACCGAGACTTATAATCAGGAAGAGTTTAGAGCTAATGCTTTAAACTATGTTTTCGTGCAGGATAATCAATCCAGAAGCAAAAAGGGTGTATTACGCGGATTACATTTTCAAAAGACTTATCCGCAGGCGAAGCTTGTGCGCGTATTAGAGGGTGAAGTTTTTGATGTGGCTGTGGACTTGCGAAAAGGAAGTGCTACTTATGGGAAATGGGTAGGTGTTGTGCTTTCAGGAGGGAATAAAAAACAGTTAATGATTCCGCGCGGGTTTGCTCATGGTTTTTTGGTGTTGTCCGATACGGCGACATTTTGCTATAAATGCGACGAATTTTATCACCCTGAAGACGAAGGGGGTATCATTTGGAACGATCCCGATATTGCAATTGACTGGGGTAATCTTTCTGATGTTCTTCTCAGTGAAAAAGATAAAAAACACCCAATGTTAAAAGAAAGTGGGGTTGTATTTGATTTATGAAACAAATTATTATAGTGACTGGTGGTGCCGGGTTTATTGGTAGCAACTTTATCTTTTATATGATTAAAAAACATCCCGAGTATAGGATTGTTTGTCTGGACAAGCTGACCTATGCGGGCAATCTTTCTACGCTCAAAGAAGTGATGGACAACCCTAACTTCTGCTTCGTTAAGGCTGATATATGCGACAGGGAAGCGGTGTTTAAGCTTTTTGAAGAGGAAAAGCCCGACTTGGTTGTCAACTTCGCTGCGGAAAGCCACGTTGACAGGAGCATTGAAGACCCTGGCATTTTCCTTCAAACCAACATTATAGGCACGGCAACGCTTATGGACGCTTGCCGCAAGTACGGCATCAAGCGTTATCATCAGGTTTCCACCGACGAGGTTTACGGCGATTTACCTCTTGACAGGCCCGATTTGTTTTTCACGGAAGCCACGCCTATTCATACGAGCAGTCCTTATTCTTCGAGCAAGGCTTCGGCGGATTTGCTCGTGTTGGCATATTATAGGACGTACGGCTTGCCCGTTTCGATTAGCCGCTGCTCTAATAACTACGGACCTTATCATTTCCCTGAAAAACTCATTCCGCTTATGATAGCCAACGCGTTGAACGATAAGGAGTTGCCGATATACGGCAATGGTGCAAACGTGCGTGACTGGCTGTATGTCGAGGATCACTGCAAGGCGATTGATCTTATTATCCATAAGGGCAGATTGGGGGAAGTGTATAACGTCGGCGGTCATAATGAGATGGCGAATATCGATATTGTCAAGCTCATTTGTAAAGAGCTTGGTAAGCAACCCGAAAGCCTTATTAAATACGTTGCGGACAGAAAGGGACACGATATGCGTTATGCAATTGACCCGACAAAAATTCACAATGAATTGGGTTGGCTGCCTGAAACTAAGTTTGTGGACGGCATAAAAAAGACGATAAAATGGTATCTTGAAAACCGCAGCTGGTGGGAAGAAATCATTTCCGGAGAGTACCAAAATTATTATCAAAAAATTTATGGGGATAGAAAATAAAAAATAAATATGTTTCAGTCAAAAACAATTTTAGTTACGGGTGCTGCAGGATTTATTGGTGCTAACTTGATTTTATCATTGTTTAAAAATTATCGTAATATTAATATTATAGGTGTTGATAACATTAATGACTATTATGATATATCGTTAAAAGAATATAGACTTACTTTAATCGACGAACAAATAAGAAATGAAACTTCTAATTGTTGGACATTTGTAAAAGGCAATATTGCAGATAAGCAACTTATTGAGAATCTTTTTTCTAAATTTAATCCAGCATTTGTAGTAAATCTCGCTGCACAGGCAGGTGTTAGATACTCTATATCTAATCCAGATGCGTACATCGAGGCGAATCTTATAGGATTTTATAATATCTTAGAAGCTTGTCGTCATTCTTATGATAACGACAAAGGTGGGGTACAGCATCTTATCTATGCCTCATCTTCAAGCGTTTATGGTAGCAATGAAAAAGTACCGTATTCTACGGACGATAAAGTAGACAATCCTGTTTCTCTTTATGCGGCGACAAAAAAGAGCAATGAGTTAATGGCTCATGCTTATTCAAAGTTATATAATATTCCTTCAACGGGATTGCGCTTTTTTACGGTATATGGTCCTGCGGGGAGACCCGATATGGCATATTTCGGCTTTACGAATAAGTTGCGTGAAGGAAAAACAATAGAAATATTCAATTACGGCAACTGTAAGCGCGATTTCACATATATCGACGATATCGTGGAGGGGGTTATACGTGTAATTCAGAAACCTCCCGAACGAATATTGGGTAAAGATGGTTTGCCTATTCCGCCGTATAAAGTTTATAACATTGGGAATAGTAACCCTGAAAACTTGTTGGAGTTTGTAGATGTTTTACAGCAAGAATTAATTCGTGCAAAGGTCTTACCTGAGGATTATGATTTTGAAAAACATAAAATACTTGTGCCTATGCAAGCGGGTGACGTGCCTATAACCTATGCCGATACTACACCTTTGGAAAAAGATTTCGGGTTTAGACCGAATACGCCGTTAAGAGAAGGGCTTAGCCGTTTTGCCGATTGGTACTATGAGTTTTATTTAAAAGGGAAAGAGGTAAATTAAATGAAAATTGCGGTAGCGGGAACAGGATACGTCGGTTTATCTTTGGCTGTATTGCTTGCGCAAAATAACGAGGTTATTGCCGTTGACGTAGTGCCTGAAAAAGTTGAACTTATTAATCAGAAAAAATCGCCTATTCAGGATGAATATATTGAAAAATATCTTATAGAAAAAGAATTGAATTTGGTAGCTACGCTAGATGCTGAAAAGGCATATCAAAATGCGGAAATAGTTGTGATTGCCGCTCCCACTAATTATGACAGTCAGAAAAACTATTTTGATACTTCTGCTGTAGAAACTGTAATTGAGCTTGTTATCAAAAATAATCCTAACGCAATTATGGTAATAAAGTCTACGATACCTGTAGGATATACCGAAAGTATTAGAAAAAAAATGGGAAGCAAAAATATTATTTTCAGTCCTGAATTTTTGCGTGAGAGTAAAGCACTATACGATAATTTATATCCAAGCAGAATAATAGTCGGAACGGATTTAAGTGATACGAAATTGATTAATATTTCACAAACATTTATCGAGCTATTAAAGCAAGGTGCTATTAAGAAAGATATAGAAACTCGAATAATGGGACTTACCGAAGCAGAAGCTGTAAAGCTGTTTGCAAATACTTATCTTGCGCTTCGTGTATCTTATTTTAATGAACTCGACACATATGCTGAGATGAAAGGACTTGATACTAAAGCAATTATTGACGGTGTATGCTTAGATCCGCGTATAGGAATGCATTATAATAATCCGTCTTTTGGCTACGGTGGATATTGTTTACCCAAAGATACCAAACAACTTTTGGCAAATTATGCGGACGTTCCTGAAAATTTAATAGGAGCAATTGTTGAATCAAATCGAACAAGAAAAGATTTTATCGCTGACAGAGTTTTGGAATTGGCGGGATATTACAGCAAAAACGGCGAGTATTCCGCAGAAAAGGAAAGGAAAGTGGTTATAGGCGTTTATCGTTTGACTATGAAAAGCAATTCAGACAATTTCAGACAAAGCTCGATTCAAGGGGTTATGAAGCGTATAAAGGCAAAAGGTGCTAAAGTTATTGTTTATGAACCTACATTAAGTGACGGCGATACTTTTTTTGGTAGTTTAATAGTTAATAATTTGCAAAAATTTAAAGATTTAAGCAATGCTATTATAGCGAATAGATACGATAGTTGTTTAGCTGAAGTTAAGTTTAAAGTATATACAAGAGATATATATTTGCGAGATTAATTTTAAAATATAAAAACTGATAATTGCCTAAAGTCTAGTGCTTTTGGCGATTTTAGTTATTGACAATGATAAGAAGTTGAAATAAAATTAAATGCCCCATCTGTTTGCGAGGAAAACAGATATATATTAAATATTATTCAAAAGATAAAATGTTATTTAACTCGCTTGAATTTTTGATATTTCTTCCAATAGTGTTTTAATCTAATAGATAATACCGTAAAAGTTTCGCTGGTTGCTTTTATTAGTTGCCAGCTACTTTTTCTATATGTATTGGAATTTGTGTTTCTAATTCATTTTACTTCTGTAGTATCTTATTAGGCGGAACTATTATCAGAAAAATGCAAATATAGCCGAAAGATTAAAATTTCCGTATTGGTTATATCGGCAGTAGTTTGTCTGGGCGTTTTATTATTCTTTAAATATTTCAATTTCTTCTATAATATTGTTTGGCATATTATAGGATTAATCAGTAACAAAGAACATTCTGGTTATTTCAGCCTTTATCTTATGTCATTGACATTTATAAATCTAAAATCAATACCGAAAGACATTTTGGTTATTACGCATTATTTGTTTGTTTCTTCCCGCAATTGGTCGCAAGACCTATCGAACGTCAGCAGGACTTGATTCTTAAATTAAAGCAAAAGCATTATATAAAATAAATTGAATAGAGTGGTGCATTCCGCATAATGCTTACAGGTTTTTTCAAAAAAATTGCTGTTGCCGATATTATAGGTATAGTAGTTAATACAATCTTTAACGATATAGGATTGCCTATTCCGCCGTATATAATTTATAACATTTTTTGAATTTCCAAATCGAGATGAAAGTGCTATAATTCCCTTATGAATAATGGATATCGAATAATATCTGTCGAGGCGGTGGATGTATATAAGAGCGAACAAGAATACGGCGTTGCTGTCGGGTATAAACTACCCGAATTAAAGAGCGACGCCTATTTTTGGTTATTCAAAAACGAATTGGATTATTCGTTGGATAGTATTGAGCTTGAAAAGGCATATACGAGAATTTGCCGCAAAAAGTTTTCCTTTGTGGACGAACATAATAATAGTTATACCCTTGCCGTAATCAATGTGAAGTTTAATTATACATACAAGCCGCAGGATGGCAAGCCTACAAAAGTCAACAATTGCGAGAATATTTTTATGTCAACGGCTTTAATGTGAACGGCATTCACTACGTCAGATACAAGCGTAGTGCCGGAAGCTCGCGCGAAGGCACTTGTCTATTTATAGACGAGCGGTTATATAAGTATATGACGAAATGGAGCGCGTGTGGTTTAGAACCAAAAAGCGATCTCGCTTCGTGGGAATCATATAGGGCTTTGTCGTTAAGCGGAATAAAAGGCACAATAGAAATACCTTTGGACGGAATACTTTTTGTGCCGGACTATAAAAGCACGTTTATAGACGAAGTTGTATCGGTAGAATTGAAAGACGGCAAACTGACAGCCGAACAAAAGTAAACGCAAATCACCAACGATATTTGGGACGGAGAAAGCTTATTAGACGAAAGTCTGTTTTCGGGCGAGTATGAAGATAAGCATTTTTTATTGCTTCGCAACAAGTTTTTCAAGTCTTGCGCTTTTAAGACGAAACTTCAAAAATGGCTCAAAGATAAAGGCATTACTCTCGCCGATTTGACATGCGCTATCATTTTACGGATGCGTTTGCACGTGAAAGGGACGATGAGGAACGGGAAAGCTCGGACGGACTTGCCGAATGCGCGGACGTTATATTTACTCTGATGCATAAGTGTCCGCATTTCGACGAAACCGAACTGTACGCTAATTTTCGCTACGACGTGGTCGCAAGCCTGAAAGAAAGATTGAAATGCGGACATATTTTATTAAACGGCACGAATGCCACTTTATTCGGTAACGGCCCCGAACTGCTGAAATATATCGCCGGCGAAGAAGTTATAAGCGAATTAAAGAAATGGCAAATTCATTGTCAAAGATTCGAACACAGCGCGAAGTTACTTTGCGCACGTTCGCCGCATATTACAATGGGCAATCTTTATCTCGCGGAAAATAATCTCGACGGCGAGATATGGGATTACTTTGACTTGGGCGAGAATATTGTCTGTGTAAACGCTATCAATGAAAATATACAGCAACGGCTAAACGGCTGTGATTACGATTCCGACACAATGCTTATAACGGATGATGCGCTGCTGGTTGAGACGGCTGAAAAAGACGATAGCTTGTTCAAAGTTCCCGTTTGTAATATAATGTCGGGCGGTAATTCAAACAATGCTCTTTCCGAACTCGACCACAGGACAAGCGAAAACAAAATCGGCGAAATAGTCAATCTGTCGCAAAAGCTGAACAGTATTATTTGGGATAAACTCAACAATGGCGCAAGCAAAATGGATATACTACCTATCTATAAAGATATTTGTAAACTCGCAGTTCTTTCGGGTATCGAAATAGATAAAGCAAAGCGTAATTACGACAATATAAACGCAGGAAAAGAGTTTGCTGACATTCGCAAAAGATACGATAAACCCAACCCGGATTTCTTTCGTGAGATAGACGAGAAAAGTTATGACGGAAAGAAAGAGTATAAATTCTATGATACGGCGATGGATTTTATCTATGAGCTTGTAAGTAAAATACACTTCCGTGATGGCAGGGAGCAGTACAGTCTTTACCGTCCTATTTCGTCGGGGTTGGCGTATGATATTTCTTTGGGCAATGCTACGGAGTATAGACATAAAGATAAAATAGTAAAGATAATAGACGAATCCAAAGCGAGAGCCAATCGTCTATATATGGAACTTCGTTCTGCCGACGATCGAGAACGAGAAGTTATCTATGACCGGATAAAAGAAGAGAAGGAAGAGCGGGATAAGCAAGTTTCCAAATGGCTGTCGAACGCGAACGTGCTTATCTTAGTACTCAGACATTATGAAAAGAACAGTGTGGCGGATTGGCGAATTTATGCAGCGTTAATAAAGCACCCTGTTTTTTCCAAACTCTTATTCGAATTATATGATAGATTTATTGTAAAGGTGGTAGAAGATTCAAACGGAGAGTATTCCATTTATGGGCGAAAATTTACAAAAAAGCTCTGAAAAATGAGAATAAAAAAATTTGAATGTGGGACGAATTGCCACAAACAAAGTAAAAAGCAGCCCGAATCAGCCGTTTTAGTGAGAAAAAATAGCAAAAATCAGTTGCATTTTGGGATAGTTAAAATTATCTATAATCGGCGTAATAGAGGGGAAAGCCCGACCGCTATTTGCGGTCGGGCTTTTGCTATATCAAAAATAAGGAGGGCAGATAGAATATTTATAAAGACTGATTGAGGCGAAATAGCGAGAAACGTATTTGGCTTGCCAAATACCGAGCGTAAACGCTCGCCTCGTTAGGGAGTACCCTAAAACCCCGGATAAAACAAAACGAACAAGGAGATAAAAATTATAGGTATAGGTATAGGTAACAGAACAAGACCGTTCGTTACACATTCAGAGCGACGGACAAAGAACGGCAAATCATCGACGAGAAAATCAAACAAGGCGGACTGAATATGACGGAGTTCATAATACGCGCAATCACGGGCAAGCCTATTAACGTAGTCGAGAACGCGGGCGAAATTTTGACCGAATTAAAAAGGCAAGGCAATAATCTCAATCAGGCGGTGCGTAATTACTACTGCGACAACGACACGGGAGCAGAACTCGATTCGTGCGTGTGAAAACTGAAAGAGTTGTACAGCGTGTTGATTGCCGCAATAGACGGAAAGAACAATGCCGCTTCTTAAATGCAGTGCGGGAAAAGCGAGATCGCAAGCGGCTATCGGGTACATAACAAACCCCAAGAAAGTTGAAATGGTCTCGGTAAGAAATCTTTTCGAGGACGAGGACTACGCAAAACAATTCGAAGAAACCGCGGAGTTATACGGAAAAGGAAAAGGCTTTCACGAGCGCAAGTATTACCATTTCAAACTGTAGTGCGCGAGGCAAGATAACCTTATTCCGCAAGAAGCGCATAAGTTCGCGGAAGAAGTTGCGGAAAAGCTGTTTCGAGACTATGAATGCGTTTTAGCCACGCATACGGATACCGATACCGTCCACAGCCACATAATTGTAAACGCCGTCAATCCGCTTACGGGAAAGAAGTTACAGTTCAGTACCAAAGATTACATTGCTATGAAAGACGAGGTCAACCGCATGGGAAAAGAGCGCGGCTATACCGAAACGGATTTCCGTAAACGCGGCAAGAACAGCCGTACTGCGGTTGAAAGAAAAATTATGCTTAATGGCGGTGTATCTTGGAAAGAAGAATTGCGCGAGGTTATAGTTGAAGCCATTGGAAAAACCAAAGACGAGCAATGCTTCAAAGACTATCTCAAAAAGTGTTACGGCGTAGAGATAACGAGAAGCGGCAAAGATTATTCCTATCTTCATCCGCAAAAGCAAAAGCCTATCCGAGGGGCAAAGCTCGGAACATACTATACAAAAAGCGAGGTATTAAGAAAACTTGGAGAACAAAATAACGGGCAAAAGTCCGCAACCGATAGCGGACGCGGACGCGATATCGTTCGAGGACAATCTTCTGGCGCAAGCGTTGTGCGAACAAGTAGACCTACTTACCGCAGAAGCGCGGGAAGGGCTATTGTACAAAGCCTTGACAGTATCGAACGCGAAATGCAACAAATTAGTTTCGGATCAGAATGCGCGAATCGAGGAACTGACGTGGCAAGTGAAGAACGTAAGATTGAACGTGAACGAACTCGAATGGAATCTGAAAGAAGAAAACGAGAGCTTGCTGAAAAGAATGAAGCAGCAAGCCGAGAGTATGCAGACGAACATACGGGAGAATGTTCGTCAGTTGCAGAGTCTGACGGAACAGATACAAGCCGAAGTAAGTACGGCTACGGCAAAGGCGACTGACGAGGCGGCAAATCTATTAACTCGGCGCATCGATGATGCGGCAGATAAAGCCACGCAAAGGATAACCGAGAACACGGAAGAAATTACAGGGAAATTGAAAGACATAGGAAAAGAAATAGACGAAGCGAAAAAAGATATTTATTACGAGCGCGGCTTCCGTAAGTTTATGTTCTGGGTAACGCCTATTCTTCTTCTCGCTTAAACCGTAGTAAACGTATTTTTGCTTTTACACTGAAAACTTTTCTCTAAAACTCTTGACAAACGGCAAAAAATATTTCATATCGTATATATACGATATGAAATATTTTGGAGGTTTGTTATGAACGTAGCGGAAGTTATGGCGAAAGCGGACAGCGGCGAAATGCTGACGGTCGAGGAAATCAAGGTCGATCAAGCCAATGTTAAACCGATACGTCATCTATACGATAAATACGATACGCTTGAAAAACGATATCTTGAAGACAAAGGGACGCTTTGGATACTGCAAGATATTCCTGCCCTTCTTCACGGTGTATACTGTTATTGCCGAAGAAAGCGAGAATGCCAACGCTACGGCGTTGGACATTATAAAGAGATTGCTTAGTCAAAGAAGGGACGGATTAATCCGAACAACAGAACGAACTTGCAGTTTGCCGACTAACGGGGTAAAAAAGTATGTTAGGAACACAAACGGCTATATCAAAAAATAAACAGATAGGAAGTAACAAAATAACCGCGCTCTATTGTAGGCTCAGCCGCGACGACGAATTAAGTGGTGATTCCAACAGTATTGTGCATCAAAAAGAAATACTCTCTGCGTATGCGGATAAACACGGCTTACAGAACACAAATTTTTATGTGTACGACGGCTATTTGGGAACAAACTTCAATCGTCCGGATTTTCAGCGAATGCTGGACGACGTCAACACCAGACTAATCGACACGATTATCGTGAAAGATATGTTGCGGTTCGGCAGGGACTACATAATGGTAGGTTACTATACCGAGATAATGCTACCGCAAATGGATATACGGTTCATAGCGGTAAACGACGGTGTGGACAGCGAAAATCAAGCGGACAATTATTTTACGACATTTCGGAACATAATCAACGAATAGTATGCCAAAGACGCGAGTAAGAAAATTCGTAGCGTTCTCAAAGTTAAAGGCAATTCGGGTAAGCATTTGAGCGTTATTCAGACTTTCGGTTATATGAAAGATCCGCTCGACAAGCAGCATTGGATAATAGACGAAGAAGCTGCACAAATCGTGAGAAAGATATTCCGAACGTATCTCGACGGGAATAATATGGACAGTATCGCTCGTAAGCTCACAGCCGAAGGAATTGAAACGCCAAAACTGTAGCCGAGAACAGAGGGATAAAGCATTACAAGGCAGCAACATATCCAGAAATATGGAGCAGAATTTCCGTGAAGTATATTCTTTCCAATTACGAATATACAGGGAGTACGGTTAATTTCAAAACAAAGAGAAAATCATTCAAGAACAAGAAACAATGGATTCAGGCGAAAGAGGATTGGGCAGTGTTCGAGGGAACGCAAGAGCCTATCATCGACAAAGAAACCTTTGAAACAGTACAGAAAATGCGCGGTACAAAGCGAGCGTATACCAAATTCAACGAAATCAATATTTTTTTTGGATTGCTGTTTTGCGCAGACTATAACGGCAAGATGACAATCCGCTGCAGAGCGGACGATAGGCGAAAAGATGCTTTCATCTGTTCGACTTACCGCAAAAAGGAAAAAGGACTTTGTACCGAACATGCAATTAAGGTAAGCGATCTCGAACAAATCGTGCTTGGCGATTTACGCAAATTATGCGCGTATGTAAAAGAATACGAAACCGAGTTTGTGGAAGATTACCGTAAATGTTCGGCAAAAGAAAGCGCGAGCTTGTTAAGCGCGGCACGGAGCGAGATAAAGAAAGCGGAGAACAGACTATTCGAGATAGAGCGAATAATAGTGAAGCTCTAAGAAAAAGTTTGCGGAACAATGCCTGAAGAACGGTTTAATTTTCTTGCAAAGAACTACGAAGTGAACAAGCGGGGTTAAAGCAAAAGGTAGAAACGCTCAAAGCCAATCTGTCGGCTATCGAGGAAAGCGAAAAGAATATTGCAAAGTTTGTTTCGATAATTAAGAGTTATACCGAAGTAACCGAGCTGACGCCCGAAATATTGAATAGCTTTATAGACAAAATTTACATCGGTGCGCCGCATAGAGAAAACAGAAAGCGGTTGCAAGAAGTAAAGATTATTTACAAGCTCGTAGGCGCGGTGAATATACCGTAGAAACAAAATGTGTGATTGCCTTGGGGATGATAAAAAAATCCCCAAGGACAATTAGCACATACGAAATGGAATTGCAAGTATCACATAGTGTTCGCACCGAAGTACAGACGAAAAGTATTTATTGAAGAGAAGCGTTTAGAAATACGTGAAATATTGCGCACATTATGCCAATGGAAAGGAGTAGAGGTAATCGAGGGCGTAATATGTCCAGATCATATACATATGTTGGTAAGTATACCACCCAAAATGAGAGTTGCGGGGTTTATGGGATATTTGAAAGGAAAAAGTAGCCTTATGATAAACCAAAAGTGTGGGAATATGAAATTTGCATACCGCAATCGCGAATTTTGGTGTAAAGGTTACTATGTGGATACGGTAGGCAAAAATACTGCTACAATAAAAGAGTATATAGCAAGCCAATTTTTACAAATTTTTTTATATATAAGTATTTTTATTAGTGAATTAATTGTAAAAGAGTAATTTTAGGATATATATTTTCGTATAAATCGACAATATTTTTGTTTAATTTACATAGAAAGGTGCATTTGGGCATATAATTTAATACTTTAAATTTCGGAGAGAAGTATGTTTGACTATATTGCCGAACGAGTGATAAAGGAAGGGAATTACATTATAGAAACAGGTACGACCGTAAGGTCGGCAGCAACACATTTTAATATTTCTAAATCTACTGTACATAAAGATGTAACTGAACGACTTAAAGGTATTGACAGGCAACTTTATATAGAAGTAAGGGAGGTTCTTAATAAAAACCTCTCGGAGCGGCATATTCGCGGAGGTTTAGCAACAAGGAATAAATATTTAAACAAATAATAAATATTGAAATAGAAGTAAAATAAATTTTATACTATTCCGACATTGCTATGTAAAATGGGAATTTGCATAAGAAAACACAATGTAAGTATGAAAGTAAATTTTACCCTAATTTTACACTTTTTTCATTGTTTAAAAATTGAAAAATCGCGCTTATTGTGATATAATGAATTTAATAAACATAATGTCGGATAAGCTAATGACGAAACTTTTAGGTATAGACGTCGGTTCTACCACTGTAAAGGTCACGGTAATCGACGGCGTTAACGTAATATATAAATCCTACGTCCGCCATTTTGCGCGCGTTAAAGAAACCGTACTTTCGGAACTTAAAAACGTGCGCGAAAAGTTTGGCGGAGAATATTCCGTAAGTATAACGGGCAGTGCGGGGTTAGGGCTTTCACAGCGAAGCGGGCTGAACTTCATTCAGGAGGTACAGGCTGCCTTTATTGCTATACGTAAATTTTACCCCGACGCGGATGCTGCGGTAGAGCTTGGCGGAGAAGATGCGAAGATAATTTTCATAACTGGCGGAACCGAACAGCGTATGAACGGTAGCTGTGCCGGCGGAACAGGCGCATTTATCGACCAGATGGCAACCCTTTTGAATATAACCGTTACGGAAATGGACGATTATGCTTTAAAGTCCAATAAAATTTACCCCATCGCTTCGCGTTGCGGCGTATTTGCTAAGTCGGATATCCAGCCTCTTATAAACCAAGGCGCACTCAAAGAAGATATAGCGGCGTCAATATTTCAGGCAGTTGTAGACCAAACCGTATCGGGTCTTGCGCAAGGCAGGCGCATAAAAGGTAAAGTTTTGTTTCTCGGCGGACCTTTACACTTTTTGAAGGCATTGAGAAAAGCTTTTGTAACGACCTTGAAACTTACTGACGAAAACGCAATTTTTCCTGAGGACGCCCCCTGCTTTATGTCCATAGGTGCGGCACTCGGCTCTGTCGGAGTTGAAGCATTAAACATATATGAAATTATCTCGAAGGTCGAGGGTGTGCAGGAAAGCGACGATATCGTCACGGGAGAGCCGCTTTTTGAAAGTAAAGAAGAATATGCACAATTTGTAAAGCGTCACCGTGCAACCGATTTGAAGTTCGCAGATATCGAAACTTATACGGGCGACTGCTATCTCGGCATCGATTCGGGTTCGACTACGACGAAGCTTATGCTTATAACCCCCGATTGCCGCATACTTTACTCACACTACCAATCAAATAACGGGCAACCGTTGGATGTTATAATTTCTAAATTAAAAGAAATTTACAAATTGGGTGCGGGTAGATTAAAGATACGCGGAAGTGCGGTTACGGGATACGGAGAGGATTTAATAAAAAGTGCAATAAAAGCAGATTTCGGCATAGTTGAAACGGTTGCGCATTTTAAGGCGGCACTTCATTTTAATCCTAAGGTAGATTTTATAATAGATATCGGCGGACAGGATATAAAATGTTTTAAGATTAAAAACGGCGCAATAGACTCGATAATGCTTAACGAGGCATGCTCGTCGGGCTGCGGATCGTTTATCCAGACTTTTGCCCGTGCAATGGGAATGGAAATAGACAAGTTCTCGCAAGAGGGCTTATATGCAAAACATCCCGTCGAACTCGGTTCGCGCTGTACCGTATTTATGAACAGTGCGGTAAAGCAAGCACAGAAAGAGGGTGCGGGCGTTGACGATATTTCAGCAGGATTGTCTTCCTCGATAGTCAAAAACGCGATATATAAAGTAATCCGTGCGGCAAGCGCGGACGAGCTTGGCGATAACATCGTCGTTCAGGGCGGAACCTTCTTAAACGATGCAGTTCTTCGCTCATTTGAAAAGGAAACGGGTAAAAACGTAATCCGTCCCGGAATTGCGGGACTTATGGGTGCATTCGGTGCGGCGTTATACGCCATCGAAAACTCAAAGGGCGAAAGCACGACTCTTCCCGAGAATGAGCTTGAAAGCTTTACGTATATTTCAAAATCGGCAAACTGTCACGGCTGTACTTCAAACTGCAACATAAATATAATTTCCTTCGGCGACGGCAGAAGGTACGTTTCGGGAAATAAGTGCGAAAAAGGCGCGGGACTTAAACCCGCATCGTCCGAGCTTGATATTTATACATACAAGCAGACAAGGCTTCTTGAAAGCGTGAAGGGAGTTAAGGGCGGACGCGGAAAGGTTGGGTTGCCCCTGCAACTCGGTATGTACGAACAGCTTCCTTTATGGGCGGGCTTTTTTGAAAAAATCGGTTTTGAAGTAATTCTTTCCGAAAAGTCTTCACGTTCGCTGTATTTCAAAGGTCAGCATACCGTTGCTTCGGATACGGCTTGCTATCCCGCTAAGCTTATGCACGGTCATATCGAAAGTCTTCTCGATAAAGGTGTGGACTTCATATTTCTGCCCTGTGAAAGCTACAATATAGACGAACACTGCTCAACCAACCACTACAACTGCCCGGTTGTTGCATATTATCCCGAGCTTTTGAAAGCAAATAACGAGCGTTTGACCGAACAAAACTTTATAATGCCGTATATCGATTTGAATATGCGCGCCAATACGGTTAAAAAGCTTCACGCCATATTTAAAAAATACGGTGTTAAAAAACGCGAAATAGCTAACGGGCTTGACGAGGGCTTTGCTTGCCTCGAAGCTTATCATAAAGATGTAAAAAATAAAGCCGACGACATTCTTGCAAAGGCAACACAGGAGGGTAAGCAGGTTATAATTCTTGCAGGCAGACCTTACCACCTCGACAATGAAATAAACCACGGCATAAATAAACTTCTTACCTCTTTAAACCTTGCAGTTCTTTCTGAGGACAGCATTTTCGATAAAACCGACGTCGTTAAAGTAAATGTGTTAAACCAATGGACTTACCACGCTCGGCTTTACCGAGCCGCCGATTTTGCGGCAAAACACGACAACGTAAACTTAGTACAGCTTGTATCGTTCGGATGCGGGCTTGACGCAATTACTGCGGATGAAGTACGTTCTATTATGGAAAAGAACGGTAAGCTTTACACTCAGATAAAGATTGATGAAATAAACAACCTCGGCGTAGTTAAGATAAGACTGAGAAGTCTGCTTGCAGCAATAGAGGAAACCAATAAATAAAATGCAAAGATACATTGCTATTGCAGCTTTGCATTTTTGAAAATTTTTAAACTAAACGCTATTGAATATGGATAAAATTACCGACTATACAAACGACTACCCCAAGTGGGACAAGTCTATGAAGGCAACTCATAAAATACTTGTGCCGAATATGCTTCCATGGCATTTTCTTATAATTCAGGAACTGCTGAAAATGGAAGGGTATAATGTAGAAGTGCTTACGAACGATTCCCGCAACGTAATCGACGAGGGGTTGAAGCACGTTCATAATGATACGTGCTATCCTTGCCTTTGCGTAGTGGGTCAGTACATCGACGCGCTTAAAAGCGGCAAGTACGATTTGGAGCATACCGCGCTTTTGATAACGCAGACGGGCGGCGGTTGCCGTGCTTCCAATTACGTTCCGCTTATAAGAAAAGCTATCGCGGCAGAGTTTCCCAAAGTTCCCGTTTTGTCCGTAAATTTTTCGGGTCTTGAAAAAAATTCGTCTTTTGAAATGACGTTAAGTCTGCTACTAAAAATGGCTTATGCGATTTTCTATGGCGACAGCATTATGTGGTGTTATAACCAGACCAAGCCGTATGAATTAAATGCAGGCGATGCGGACAAAGCCCGCGACGAAACCGTAAAATTTATAGTCGACGCGTTTAAGGCAGGTAAGTACGGCAAATATAAAAAGCTGAATAAACGCATTATAGACACTTTTTCCGCAGTCAGGCGCAGCGGGGAAAAGAAAGTTAAAGTCGGCATCGTCGGGGAAATTTACGTCAAGTACGCACACCTCGGAAATAACCGACTTGAAGAGTTTTTAATTTCCGAAAACTGCGAACCCGTAGTTCCCGCACTTATGGACTTTGTGTTGTACTGTATTATAAACGTGGTAAATGACAGAAAGCTTTACGGGCATAATGCGGGTACGGCTTTTTTATATAAGCTGGTCTATAACGTTCTGCACGGTAAGCAGAAAAAAATAATAAAGCAGTTCAAAAAGGACGGCAATTTTGAACCTGTCCACGACTTCGAGCATTTGCGCAAGTGTGCGGACAAGGTGTTAAACCAGGGCGTAAAGATGGGCGAGGGTTGGCTTATCCCCGCGGAAATGGCTGCGCTTGCGGAAACGGATGTACCTAACATAGTCTGCGCACAGCCCTTCGGGTGTCTTCCGAACCACATAGCGGGCAAGGGCGCAATACGCACCCTTAAAAATCTGTACGCTGACGAAAATATCGTCGCGGTGGATTACGACCCGTCGGCAACCAAGGTCAACCAGGAAAACAGGATAAAATTAATGCTTGCAACTGCAAGGGAAAATAATGGACGAATAAATAATTAACGTCAAAGCGACCTGGTTTTCTGTAAAAATGAACTTAATATAACTAAAAGAGTCAAGCTGTGGCTTGACTCTTTTTCTATATCGAAAAATCAGGTAAAATGAAAGTAAAACTTTAAGGAGAGAATAAATGCAATATAAATATTGGCTAAAAGAATGGCTTGAATGTTATGTCAAGCCTACATCTAAACGCAAAACTTATATAAGGTATTCGGAAATAATAACGGGACACTTAATGGGTACACTCGGGAATTATGAGATGAACGCCTTGACTCCGCTCATATTGCAACGCTTCACAAAGGAGCTTTTACATAACGGAAATATAAAAACAGGGAAGGGTCTTTCGGCAAATTCGGTAAACGGCATAATAACCGTAATCCAGAACTCGTTAAAAGAGGCTTGTGCCATAGGGCATATAACTGAATATACGGCGGATAAAATTAAACGTCCAAAGGTAAGAGAAAAACAGATAACGAGCTTTACACCCGCCGAACAGAAATTAATAGAACATGCAGTTTTAAGCGGTAAAAAATCTAAGATGTTCGGGGTGGTATTGTGCCTTTATACCGGCTTGCGCATAGGCGAACTTCTCGCGTTGGAATGGAAGGACATAGATTTCAGTAATGGAACAATCTCTGTTACGAAAACTTGTTACGATGGAAAGGACAATAACGGCAAATACACCCGCATAACAGATACACCCAAAACGCCGACTTCGCAAAGGGTAATTCCATTTCCAAAGCAATTAATATCTTATTTAAAGAGTGTAAGAAAACAAGATAAATCTGATTTTGTAGTTTCTTCCGGTTCAAACAAGTCATTATCCGTAAGGGCATATCAGCGTAGTTTCGAATTGCTTTTGAAAAAATTAAATATTTCGCATAAGGGATTTCACGCGCTTCGCCATACCTTTGCGACGCGTGCGCTCGAATGCGGAATGGATGTAAAAACCCTTTCGGAAATACTCGGTCATAAAAATGCTACGGTAACTTTGAACAGATATGTACACAGCCTTATGGAGCATAAGAAAGATATGATGAACCGTGTAGGTAAGTTATTTACTATGGCAGTTTGATAAAGTAATGGCGGCATCGGTAATTTTACCGATGCCGCCAATTGTCATCTAATACAATAATAGGTGGAATTAAAGTATTCTTATTATATATCATTATGAACTAAAACGCAATAGATTATTAAAAACTTTCTCAAATCTGCAAGAAAAAAAGTCATATTATCTTCAAATAGGTGGTTGTTACTCATAAAAAGCAACCACCTATTATTGTATTAGGTGAACGTTTACGAAAGTAATTTGTACATCTAAAAATGGCTAAATTCGAATTGTTTTCTCACAATTTAACAGCTTATCGGGCAGCGGTTGAAATGCTTGCCGAAACGGGCAAGGCGGCTATTATCCATCCCACGGGGACGGGTAAGTCTTTTATTGCTTTTAAGTTGTGCGAGGATAATGCGGATAAGCATATTTTATGGTTAAGCCCAAGCGAGTATATTTTCAAAACACAGCTTGAAAATCTGAGAGCGATTTCAAACGGCTACGTTCCTGAAAATATCGTTTTCTATACCTACGCTAAGCTCACGTATATGAGTGAAAAAGAAATCGAAAATATCAAGCCCGACTATATCATTTTGGACGAATTTCACCGTTGCGGTGCCGAAGTATGGGGAAAGGGTGTTCAGTCTGTTTTAGATACTTTTGCGGGCGTGCCTGTTCTTGGACTTTCTGCAACGAATATCCGTTATTTGGATAACCAGCGAGATATGGCGGACGAATTATTTGAAGGCAACGTGGCAAGTGAAATGACGCTTGGCGAGGCAATAGTCAGAGGTATACTCAATCCGCCCAAGTATGTGCTTTCGGTATTTCAGTATAAGAAGGATGTACAAAAGTACAGCAAGCGCGTTCATAACGCAAAGAGTAAAGCCGTGCGTGACGAGGGCGAAAAGTTATTGGATAAGCTTCGCCGCGCGTTGGAAAATGCGGACGGATTACCGCAGATATTCAAAAAGCATATTCCCGTTCAAAACGGAAAGTATATCGTGTTCTGCGCCAATGTAGAACATATGACTGAAATGGTATCGCACGTTGACGAGTGGTTCGGCGACATAGACAGCAATCCGCACGTATATAAAGCATATTCGGATGACCCCGAAACGAGCAAAGCGTTTGCAGGCTTTAAAAAGGATAACAGCGAACACTTAAAGTTGCTGTTCTGTATAGATATGCTCAATGAGGGAGTACACGTAGAGGACGTGAACGGCGTTATTCTTTTGCGCCCTACCGTATCGCCTATTATTTATAAACAGCAAATAGGACGTGCGCTTTCCGCAAGTAAGACAACCAATGCCGTTATATTCGACGTTGTAATGAATATCGAAAACCTGTATTCGATAGGAACAGTTCAAAACGAAATGCAGGTAGTTATTGGCTATTACCGCGAACACGGCATGGAAGACAGCATAATCAACGATCGTTTTAAAATCGTGGATGAAGTGCGCGATTGTGTGCAGCTGTTTGAAAAACTTAACGATACGTTGGTTGCGTCTTGGGACTATATGTTTGCGGAGGCTAAAAAGTATTACGACTTAAACGGCAATTTGGAAGTACCCAAACGCTATAAGACGGACGAGGGATATTCACTCGGCAGTTGGTTAATGACGCAACGTAAAGTGCGCAGAGGAGAACAGTTCGGAATACTCGGCGAGGACAGAATTAAAAAGCTTGACAGCATAGGTATGGTTTGGGAGAGCTTCCGTGATTTGTCCTGGAACAGATACTACGATGCGGCTTTAAGCTATTATACCCAACACGGCGATTTAAAAGTTCCCGCGCAGTATGTTAAGGACGGTATAAAGCTCGGTTCATGGCTTTCCAATTTGCGTACTTACCGTAAATGCGGAGCGCAGAGCAATTACCTTACGGAAGAGAGAATTGCCGCACTGGATAGTATAGGAATGATATGGGACGTTTTGGATATGTTGTGGCAACGCAACTATGCTGCGGCGAAATTATATTTTGAACAGTATGGTAATCTTGACGTTTCCGTTGAGTACGTCAATGAAAACGGAGTTAAGCTTGGCGTTTGGCTGAATAACCTGCGAAATGCATATAAGGGTAAGTCGGGCGGTTACCGCCTTACGCAGGAGCAAATAGATGCTTTGACGAATATCGGTATGACATGGACTTGCAAGTTTGAAAGAGCTTGGGAGTGCGGTTATGCGCAGGCAGAGCAGTATTTTGCAGAATACGGCGACTTGAACGTTCCCGCAACTTATGCAACAAAGGACGGGTATATGCTCGGGCGTTGGCTTGATAGACAGCGTGAGCGTAAAGACAAGCTTTCTCAGGATAGAGTTGAAAGGTTGAATGCGCTTGGAATGGTTTGGGATAAGCCCGATTCTTGGGAAGTGCGTTATGCGCTTGCAAAGCAGTATTTTGACGAACACGGCAATTTGAACGTTCCGCCTAAATATATTGCGGACGGAGTATGGCTCAATAAGTGGCTTAACGAGCAGAAGCATATTTATCTCGGCAAGCGCAAAGGTAAGAGTTTAACCGCAGACCAAATAAAAAGACTTAACGCAATCGGTATGCGTTGGGGTAAGAGTGAAAGGGTTGTAGCCATTCCAAATATAAAAATAGCAAACGATAGAAAGAGAGCGATTGGCGTATGATTGAAAAGATTCTATTTGCTGACAGCGAATTATGCGCTGAGGAAGTTAAAAAACTGTTTATCAAGGCGATTTGTGTTCCTAAAACAGTAATCACGGAAGAAGAAATTACCGAAAAAAATGACAATGCAGTTATCTGTTTATCCAATGGTTCCGATTATACTTCCGTAGCTAAAAACCTTAATGCGCTTGGATATAAAACTGTTTTATTGGCTTATACCGATGAATTGTTAAAAGAAAAGATAGACAACAGTGATTTGGAAAAACACGGATATAAATTTGAAGATGGAGTGTAGATATGAATATTAAATTTTCGCCGCCTGACATCTCGGAATCAGAAATACAAGAGGTTGCCGAAGCGTTAAGGTCGGGATGGATTACAACCGGACCGAGAGTGAAAAAACTTGAAAAATTAATCGCAGAATATGTGGATACTCCGAAATGTGTATGTCTTAATTCGCAAACGGCTTGTGCTGAAATGGCTTTACGCATTCTTGGAATAGGCGAAGGCGACGAGGTAATTACGTCGGCATATACATACACCGCAACGGCTTCGGTAGTATGTCATGTCGGGGCAAAACTTGTACTTGTAGACACACAAAAAGACAGCCTTGAAATGGATTATGACGCTGTACAGTCTGCAATTACCGAACGCACGAAGGCAATTATTTCCGTTGATTTAGGCGGTGTTCCGTGCGATTACGATAGAATTTTCGATATAGTAAACAGCAATAGAAAACTGTTTAAGCCTAATAACGATATACAAAAAGCAATAGGGCGGATAGCTGTTTTAGCCGATACTGCCCACGCTTTTGGGGCGGAATGGCACGGAAAAAAAGTAGGCAGTATAGCGGATTTTTCAGCGTTTAGTTTTCATGCAGTTAAAAATTTTACAACGGGTGAAGGCGGTGCGCTTACTTGGCAACATATCGAAGGCGTTGATGATGAGGAGATTTATCATCAATTGCAGTTACTGTCTTTACACGGACAGAGCAAAGACGCACTTGCAAAAACTCAGCTTGGAGCATGGGAGTACGACATTATCGGTACTTGGTACAAATGCAATATGACCGATGTTGCAGCTGCTATGGGGTTGACACAGTTTGAACGTTATCCGCAAATGTTAAAGCGTCGGCGCGAAATAATCGAAAAATACGATAATGCGTTTAAGCCGTCGGGCATAAAAGTTTTAACTCACTATTCTAAAAAATACTCTTCGTCGGGACATTTGTATATAACGCGAGTACCTAATATAACTGCCGAACAGCGTAGTGAAATAATTACGCTTATGGCGCAAAAGGGCATTGCTTGCAATGTGCATTATAAGCCGCTTCCGATGCATACGGCTTATAAACAACTCGGTTTTGATATAAGGAATTTTCCCAACGCTTATGCGCAGTATGCAAATGAAATTACTCTGCCTTTACACACTTGCCTTACCGATGAGGAAGTGGATTATATAATCGAAAACTATTGCGAAATTGTTACCGAGTATTTGTATGCTGATTTGTAAATGGGAAAAGCTTCCCGAAGAGATGAAAAATGACGCCGTTTATCCGTATTGGCAAAAGCTCAGAAAGAAAAACTTTTCGCTGTTCTGGAAACGAGTGTTCGACGTAATCGTTTCGTTTTTGATGTTATTGTTTCTGTCACCGATATTTCTTATTCTTGCAATTTCAATAAAGATTGATTCAAAAGGACCTGTGTTTTACAGGCAGGAACGCATAACGCAATACGGTAAAAAATTCAGAATTCATAAATTCAGGACAATGGTTACGGATGCAGATAAGATAGGAAGTCAGGTAACAGTTGCGGGTGACAGCAGAATCACGAAAGTCGGACGTATGATTCGCAAATGCAGGTTGGACGAAGTAAGTCAACTTTTGGACGTGCTTTCGGGCAAGATGACATTTGTCGGAACACGCCCGGAAGTTACAAAGTATGTTGAACAGTATACCAGCGAAATGAAAGCAACACTTTTACTTCCCGCAGGAGTTACAAGTTTGGCAAGCATTAAGTATAAAGACGAAGATAGTTTGCTCGAAAACGCAGAAAACGCCGATGAAACGTATGTAAATGAAGTCTTGCCCGGCAAAATGGAATATAACTTGCAAGCAATACGCAAATATGGTTTTTGGAGAGATATAGGCACGATGTTCAGAACGGTAGGAGCAGTGTTAAAGAGGTAGAGAATGTACGGGAAAGTTTCAATCGTAATGCCCAATTATAATTGCGAAAAGTTTATTGAAGAAACAGTAAACTCTGTTTTAGCTCAAACTTATGAGAATTGGGAATTGTTGATAGTTGACGATTGTTCAACGGACAGCTCGGTGGAAATAATAAAGAATTATTGCGAAAATGACGATAGAATTAAATTGTTTATCAATGAAAAAAACAGTGGTGCGGCGGCTTCCCGAAATTGGGCGTTACGCGAAGCGACGGGGAAGTGGATAGCATTTCTTGACAGTGACGATTTATGGTTACCTGAGAAACTTGAAAAACAGCTTAAATTTATGATTAAAAATGAATATAAATTTACGTTTACAAAATATAAACAAATCGATGAGCAATCTCAACCGTTAGGAAAGGTTGTTGTAGGACCGTCAAAAATCTCACAAAAGAAGATGAAATACTGCTGTTGTTATTTGGGCTGTTTGACGGTTATGTATGATGCTGAAACAGTAGGTGTCATTCAAATTGATGAGTCTATTCGAAAACGCAACGATGATGCTATGTGGTTAAAGGTGCGGAAGTTTGCTGATGCGTACTATTTGGACGAGCTGTTGGCTCAGTATCGTGTTCGTAAAGGCTCCATTTCTCATCAAGGGAAATTGAATCTTGTGAAATATCATTATAGATTGTATCGTGTTGGGGATAATCGAAATCCAATAAGTGCGTTTTTTTGTATGATTAAAAACATAGTAA
>CAJUKJ010000008.1 GCA_910587365.1 uncultured Christensenellaceae bacterium
AGTCGCGGTCTCCAAAACCGTCGGTTGCATGTTCGAATCGTGTCTCCCCTGCCAATGCGCTCATATCACAATATGTTGTGGTGTGAGCGTTTTATGTTACACTAAATACAGTACTTGTTAATCAAGTGTCCACTAAAACGTCCACTAATCTATTTTTTTGATAAAATTCCTATACATTTTTTTCATTTTAAAACTATTTTGATTTTATCAAATTCTTTTAGTAAAGTCAATCTAATGTCGTATTTCTTAAAAATTTTAAATTAAAGAAAGCACTTTATTAAAAGTGCTTCTTTTTATAATTCGTCCTTAGGTTTATTTATAAAGTAAATACTTACCTTATTTCAAATTTCAATTTTGGCAAAGCATTTTCAACATTGACCCAATTCTCTTCGTCTTGCCCATCGTTCAGTTCATCCGCTAAAAGGTACATATCCTGAATATTATCGTAGAGCGAGATGGCAGTCCCATCGCTTTCTTGCGGTAAATTACTCTCTTCTATGTTCCCTTTAAATACATGCCCGTTACTTACATTTTGCATATTATAGCTTTCAAAGATTTTGCAGTAATTTCCGTAACAATAAAAATTACTTAACTTACCGCCACCTTGTCTAATTAATGCATATAAATTAGAAGTATCCTTTTCGCCCGTTACAAATTTTACGTTTACATAGCAATTATCTAACTTGGAACTTGAAAAATTGTCAAACATTCCTACTCCTCTTAAACTGCCCTCTGCATTACTTAAATCAATAACACCTTCAAATAAACACGAACTGATTTCACTATATGATATGATACAAGAAAATCCTCTACCGTCGCTTGAGTTTATATTTCTTTTTACATAGCTATTCATTATTGATACGTAACTCATTTGCCAACCAAACCCCGCAGCTCTGCCGAAAACCCGTTCAGAGTCGAATACGTAATGAGTTTTTATATTGCCTGATGTATTACAATTTTTTATTTCCAAATCCCCGTCAGATGAGCTAAAACATTGATATATAAACCCCGTTCCGTAACTGAACGCTGTAATATCATTTTCGACTATACAATTTTCAATTAACAAGCTACTTACGCCAGAAGTTCTAACTTCATAAGCAAACCCGCCCACTCTTCCACAAGTTACATCGCCGTAAACAAAACAGTCAGTCACTCGTAAAACGGTATCTTGCCCTGCCATCAAACGTCCGACAAAGCCACCCACCTTATAATGGTTGTCTCCCGATATAACAACATTAGTTTCACAATTTTTAATATATGAATTAACTTGTCTATCAGTAAAATAATACCCTATTAACCCACCAGCCAATATTTCGGTACTTTTATTTAAATCGCCTGTACTTCCGCTTTCCGTCCAATAACTTTCCGTTATATTAATTTGACCTTTAACACCACAATCTCTAATAAACGCAGAATCACTTACACCAATCATACCACCGAAAATAAACGGATAATTAATACTTTTACAAATAGCTTTTTTTATATTCAATCTAACGTCGCATTGACAATTAGCTATCGTTCCGTTTGCATACCCGCAGAGTCCGCCTATTGCAACTCCGTCGCCATTTAACTCTTCTGCAATAATTGCTCCCGTGACGCTTACATCCTGAACATAACCTTTTACCATACCTGCCACAATACCGACGTAATATTTGTCAGACGCTTTAAAAGTATTATAATTTGTCGTTATGATGTTAGCATTAATAATTTTTAAATTACGAACGATGCCTCCGCCAATGACGCCAAATAATGAAGGATAGTTTATTTCTGTTGCAACAGTTAAATTGTTGATTGCGTGATTGCCGCCGTCAAATTTACCTTTGAAATAATATGCGATATCAAATATTGGCTCGTGATTGATGCCGCTTAAATCTAAGTCAGTTATTAATTTAAAGTTTGCTTCAGGATTATACCAAATATCGTTTAATTGCGTGTAATTTGCTATTATAAAAGGGTTTATCTCGCTACCGTCGCCACCGTCATAAAGAAATTCAAATTCTGCGGTTACGTTAATTTCAGATGTTACACAAGTTTCCCGTCTGATTGTAGACCCGTTCCCGTCCGACCATTTTACAAACCTATAGCCGACATTAGGAACAGCCACAACAAAAACTGCGTTTTCGCCGTATTCTATTAACTGTTCACTCTGCCCGTCTATCGTGCCGCCTGCATCCGCCTGATAATTAATCTTATATACTATTTTCTCGAACTCTGCGGTAACCGTTTTATCAGCCGTTATATTTTTATCCTGTCGTTCGGGCGTAGTTATTCCGTCACTCCATGATACAAATTTATATCCTTCATATGGAACTGCTGTTACACTTTCTCCGCTCTCACAGTAATTTACTGCTTGTTCAGCTTTTCCTTCTATCCTACCGTTCCCGTCCGTTTGGTATCTCACTGAATAAGTAATCTTTTCAAACTGCGCGGTCACGGCCTTGTCTGCTGTTATATTCTTATCCAGCCGTTCAGGTGTTGTGATACCGTCACTCCATGATACAAATCTATATCCCACATTCGGAATTGCCGTTACGCTTTCTCCGCTTTCGCCATAGTTAACCGTTTGATTGGAAGTGCCAATCAAATACCCGCCTTCGCCCGCAGCATAACTTAACGTATAATTAATTCTTTCAAACTGTGCCGTCACTGTCTTGTTTGCTATAATATTCTTATCTTGACGTTCGGGTGTTTCTATTCCGTCACTCCACTCTACAAATCTATATCCTGCGTTCGGAATCGCCGTTACTGCCGAACAATCTTTTCCCTCTACAACGGTTTGTGTTGCCTCTCCCGTAATTGCGCCGTTTCCGTCTGTTTCATACTTTATTTTATATTCTGTAATTACAATCTCATCCTTTTTGCAACCGGACAATGCTAATAAAGCAAACATACACAATAAACTGCCTATTAATAACACTATCAATCTATATTTTTTCATATTTTTATTGTAACACACATTAGTTGATTTGTAAATCTAAATTTAGAAATTGCCGACTCGTTGCAAAAAACACTATTACCATATAATACAATTAAACAATACGCTTATAATAATAGTATTATATTATAAAATTGCTTTTAAAATTTGACAAAGCATTTTTTTAATGATATAATTTCTGCGTCATTTTTAGGGACAATAAATTTGCCAATTAAAAAACTATAAGCAAAAAATTGTCTAAAAACAATTATCCTTTAAAGGAGGCACCTTTATGGCAAAAAAAATTAAGCCAAACACAAACAAAAATGCGGCAGTTGCCGCACTACAAGGCGTTAAGGCTCGTTCATTATTTACGACAGCCATTGCATTTGTTTTAGTTATTGCTATGGGCATAAGCATTATTTTCAGTGCAACAGCCTGCAAACCCAAAAAACCCTCAATTCAGCCCCCCGCTGTTTCCGGCGACGATGACAGAGTTGTGGACGATAATCCAACCAAAAACAACGCAAATACTATAATTTCACCCGTCGAAAGCGTTAAAGGCGAAGTTTATGAGAGTGAATTCGCGACAACTACTGCCGTAGGCTTTTCATCAAAGATTATCGGGGAAATTGAAAGAATTAAACCCGTAGAAGAAGTTAAAAACGAGGGTTTAGCAAATTACCCCGTGTACGGATACACATTAAATGAAGTTATCGGCAGCGACGCAGACAAGGTTGCGGCAAGAAACGCCCTCATTGATGAATCCGACTATCTGACCGCAAGCGGAACGCGAAACAATTCAGGTAACGGAAGCAACGGCGATGCAACTTACACCTGGATGGATAAAAACGGCTACCTGTATTCAGGAAGCACATCCGCACCCGTCAAGGCTATTAATGCCGACGGTTCGCAGAGGCAGCTTTATAAACACACTACGGCAGTCGGGATGTATTTCGGCGGCTTCGGCGGCACCGACGACCTTAGGGATGACGAACCGGGAATAATCAAGGAAGTAAAAATCCGTCCACGCGGATACGGCAGTTATTCGGTAACAGGCGTATATGCTCCCGCAGGCGAAGTTATAAAAATCCAGATAAGCGAAAAAGATATGAACGCAACAGGCGGAATTACAATACATATCGGTCAGGCACTTTATAACGGACAGTCAAACAACATCTGGACGGCTAAAGGTCAGATGCAGCGTTTCCCCAATATTTTAAACACGATGAACGTAAATAAGAATACGGCAACGCTTGAAAACGGCGTTTACACCGCATACGTCGGTTCGTTCATCGGTGGACCTCTCTACATTCGTAATACAAGCTCTACTTTTACCGCTACTATATCAGGCGGTGTCAGATACTCCCACTTTATTTTGGGTTATACTACCAAAGAAGAATTTGAAGAAAATAGCAAATCTTCCGCTCCATATTTTGATTTGGAAGTCTGGAACTACGGAGTTCTTCACTCCGGCCCTAAATATTTTGCAAGAAACTTCTCTTATGAAGACCTTTATAAAGCGGCAATTCTTTGGGAAAAAGTATCAAGCGTAACCACCACAGGCAGTAGCCAGGGCATAGTATTCCTGTACGACCCGTTTGTTGCGGCAGGCGCAGCGGTTGCATTCCCCGGCAGAAGCTCTGTTAACTGTCCTACCGGTTGGATGTCAAACTCGTTAAACTACAACTCCATCGTAACTTCGGGTGCATGGGGTAACTTCCACGAATACCACCACAACTTCCAGGGCTACGGTGTCGGAAACGGCGGCGAGGTTACGAACAACGGAATGACGCTTGTATCTTACGCTCTGTTTACGAAAATTTCGTCAAAGCGCGGAATAGAAAGCTACGGAGGTCAAGGCTTAGGCGGTTGGAACAATTACACCAGCGCGACCTGGGCGTTGAACGATTTGTTAAGCCTGCAACGCGGCGAACACCCCTCCAACGGCAACCAGGGACTTTCTATATACGCCACACTTTTACATAACTTCGGCGCAAATAACTATATTCAGTCAAAAGTGAAGCAACAGTCAAGCCGTTACGGTGAAAGCTATCAAGGTTACCTCAAAGCGTGGCAAGACATTACCCACAACGACATGACCTATTTCTTCAAAGACGTTCTAAAAGGAATTGACGGAACCGTTGCAGATACATTGCGCAATGAAGATTACCCCGTATTCGTACCTGTATCCTCCATTTACCAGACAGGCAGAAGCTATATGTACGACGGACAGAAGAAATACTTCAACACGATGCAACCCTACGTAATCCCTTACGGCGAAGAATTTAATATCGACCTCAGCGAATATAATGCTCCTAACGGTCAATATTCAAGCGGAAGTATCATTATCCCCGAAGGCTTCAGTTACAGAATTAAGAGCATTTCGCAGCCTAAAAACGGTACTATTACAGCTATCGACGACTACAATTTTAAATATATACCCGACAAAAAAGAAATGAGTTCGGGACAGATGTTGGTTACGCTTGAAATAACGAAAAAAGATAAAGCGTTCAAAGTCGATGACGTAGATTTAATCCTTGAATTCGAGCAGTCGCATGAAACAAACAAAATGATTCTCGAAAGAACCACTTACTCCTACTCCGCAGATACTATGTATACGGACGCCGTTACTGCATACGAAAACAATTTCAAGAACTACTCTTCTGTTGTTGAAAAAGCCGCTCATAGTAATCCAGTACAGAACTGCAACACGGATATTTGGTTCTATCCCGATAACGAGCAGAGCCGTAAAGACCATCCCGATGCACCTGAATCGCATTTCGTTCATCCCAATACCATAGAAGTACTTGAAGGTAAACTGTATTTTGAAGAAGAAGGTAAATACAGAATTTATATGCGCGGCAGAATTAACTGCGCGTTGTACTATTCGGTTGACGGCGGAAAAACATACAAATTAGGCGCAAAGGTAACAAACGGCAGCGGTGCAGGCTTCTACACAAATAATCCCGAAACTTATTTCGACGTAGAGCTTGAAGAGCATTCGTGGGTGTATGTAAAAGAAGTGCTTATAGTACAAAGCTCGCCCTTAATTAGTTATATAGGACTTGGCTACGGCAAGTGGACTACCCCTATGTTTACTATGGTTGAAAAGTACTACGATAAAAACGGCAATGAAGTAGATTCTCCCGAAGCCGAAGGTTACTTCCTGACTAAGGTACACTACTACGATTACAGAGGCGTCGAGGTCAGCGAAGAACAAGCAACCAAGGCAGAGCTTATTGCTCCTACCGGCGCAACTTACATAAACGCATATAGAAGCGATTACGAATTCCCCGACAACACAAGCTTTAAATCCGACTACTTCTACACAAGGGAATATTCCTATACTTACAGCGAGGTTTACAATAACCTTAATCAAAGTTTTGCAACAGATCCCCAATGTCCCTCCAATTTCCCTAAGGAAAACTTATTTGATGGCGACTTAACTACCGCATGCTCGTCGCCCGCAGTAGTTTCGGCATCTGCTCCTTGGGAGTTTACGGTAGATTTAGGCAGAGTTATAGAAGCTAACAGATTTGTGCTTACGGGAAGATTAAATAACGGTGCGGCAAACCAAAATCAAACACCAAATTCAATTACTCTTTACGTAGGAGAAACGGCAGATAATTTGCGTGAGGTTATGTCGTTCGATAACGGTACCGTTAACGGAATAACCTTGCAATTCAACTTCGATACTACGTCTTTCAGATATTATAAGCTTGTTGTAAGAAAGACTGTCCAAGGCAGATTTGCAGCTATCGCAAATATTGAATTCAGCAACAACGTTGCAGGCGGAACACTGTTTTCACCCGACAATGATGCATTTACATACGGTGGCAATTGGCAGATTAAATCCGCACAATCAACGTTCGGTCACGTTTACGTAGGCAATGCAAACGCGGAAATGGCGTTTAAGTTCAAAGGTACCAGACTCGCCCTCCTCTCCTCAGAAGATTTCGGTAAAAACTATGAAGTGACTATAGACGGTCAAAAGGCTACTTCAATGCAGTTATTACCCATAAACGGCTATGGTGCAACATTTATGTCACAAACGCTTGAAGACAAAGAACATACTGTTGTCATAAAGTGTTTAGGCGAAGCTAACCTTGACTCAATAGTTATATACAAATAATACGAATATAAAAAGTATCGGTCGGCTTAAAGCCGACCGATACTTTTATTAAGTTAGTTATACACAGTAGAGTGAATATATTATATTTTAACATCGCCTTTCTGTCCGAGAAGCTTGCTATTTGCTTTCAATATAGGGTCAACTTCATTTTCGATAAATTCAACCGTCTGGGAAGGCGACCTACCTATAAATTTAGACGCGTCGAGAATTTCGTCAAGTTTGCCGTGGACGGGAGCAAAAGTTTTGTCCGCTTTGATAAGCTCTATCAGGTTATTGTCCTTGCCGTTAACTTTTACGTTCTTTCCTGCTTCCATTGAAAGCACTCTTATTTTTTCGTGCAGTTCTTGCCTGTTCCCTCCCGCCTTTACGCATTCCATCATAATATTTTCGGTTGCCATAAACGGAAGCTCGGCAGCAATATGCTTTGCAATGACTTTATCATAGACGACGAGATTTTCAGATACGTTCATATAAATATTGAGTATACCGTCAAGTGCAAGGAATGCCTGAGCATTTACTATTCTTCTGTTTGCGGAGTCATCCAGCGTTCTTTCAAACCACTGTGTACCGGCAGTAATAGCACAGTTCATAGGAAGAGAAATTACAAATCTCGCCAAAGAACCCATTCTTTCACTACGCATAGGGTTGCGCTTGTATGCCATTGCCGAAGAACCAATCTGCGATTTTTCAAACGGCTCCTCTATCTCTTTCATATTCTGTAAAATACGGATATCGTTAGAAAATTTATATGCACTTTGGGCAATCTGGGAAAGTACGCAAAGTACGTTGTAATCAAATTTTCTGGGATAAGTCTGACCTGTTACACCGTAAACCTTATCATAACCGAGCTTTTTAACGACACGTTTTTCAAGTTCCTTAACCTTACTTTCGTCTCCGCCGAAAAGCTCCATAAAGCTTGCCTGTGTACCCGTCGTACCCTTAACCCCGCGAAGCTTAAACGAAGCTTGAAGGTTAACGAGGCTGTTATAGTCCATCGTTAAATCCTGAAGCCAAAGTGTTGCGCGTTTACCTACCGTGGTAAGCTGTGCCGGTTGTAGATGAGTAAATCCGAGCGTCGGCATATCCTTATATTTAAGGGCAAAAGCGCGAAGTTTGTCCATAACGTTTACAAGTTTGGTCTTTATAATTTCAATGGCATCGTTGAGTATAATTAATTCGGAATTACAGTCAACAAAGCAACTGGTTGCACCAAGATGTATAATCGGCATAGCCGATTTTGCCTGATCCCCGAACGCGTGAACATGAGCCATAACGTCGTGACGAACCTCATGTTCGTATTTCTCGGCAACGTCAAAGTTGACGTCTTCGGCATATTTTTTCATTTCGTCTATCTGAGACTTGGTTATATTTAGTCCAAGCTCCATTTCAGACTCGGCAAGCGCAATCCAAAGCTTTCTCCAAAGAATAAACCTCTTACTGTCGGAAAAATTTTCCGACATCTGCTTACTTGCATATCTAGTTATTAAAGGATTTTGGTAAATCGAATTATCAATCATAATTTTCTCCGTAATCAGCATTTAACAGGCTGCGCGTATTCAACACCGAAAGTTTCCACCGTAACTTTTTTCATTGTCTGGGGAATTTTGGGTTTATCGTTCCAATCAGTGGAAACCGATGCAATTTCATCAACGACTTCTATTCCCTCGGTAACTTTACCGAATGCTGCGTACTGCCCGTCGAGATGTGAAGCGTTCTTGTGCATAATAAAAAATTGTGAACCCGCGCTGTCCATAGATGCTGCACGTGCCATAGAAAGCACTCCGCGCTCGTGTTTTAAATCATTTTGCGTAAAACCGTTCAATGCAAACTCGCCTTTAATGCAGTATCCCGGACCACCCGTACCAATGCCCGCAGGGTCGCCGCCCTGAATCATAAAGCCGTAAATTACACGGTGAAAAATAAGCCCGTCGTAAAATCCGCTTGAAGCGAGACTTATGAAGTTATTTACAGTGTTGGGGGCTTTTTCCGGATAAAGCTCCGCTTTAATGGTTTTACCGTTTTCCATTTCAATTGTTATAACAGGATTTTTCATAGTTTCTTCTCCTTTATCGACATTGTCAACGTCGGCATTGCAACCGACAAATACCAATGACGTCATTAAAACAAAAATTGCGATTAAAATTGAAGTTATTAGCCGTTTTTTCATTCCGACACCTATAAATCGCAATATTTTTCTATTTTTACCCCCGCTTCTTCAAACAATTGAAGCGAGAAATTGTCAGGATAGCCCTCTTTATAAACCACACGGCTTATTCCCGAGTTAATTATTATTTTAGCACAGATAACGCAGGGTTGGTGCGTGCAGTAAAGTGTACATCCTTCTACGCTACAACCTACCCTTGCAGCCTGTATAATCGCATTTTGTTCGGCATGGACGGCATAGCAAAGCTCGTGCATTGTACCGCTTTGGACGTTAAGCTTTTTTCTCATACATTCCTGCTTATCTACACAGCTCTTTATGCCCTGAGGCGCGCCGTTGTACCCCGTTGCTATAATACGCTTGTTTTTTACTATTACCGCACCTACGTGCCTATTCTCTTGAAAACAGCTTGACCATGAGCCTATCTGCTCGGTCATTTCCATAAATCTTTTATCCCATTTATCCATAATAAGCCACCTTACGACTAAGTTAAATAGAGTGTAACATAATTTTTCTCAAAAAGCAATTTTTTACATTATTTTGTTTTATTTTATTTACGTTAGTTTATAAAATAGCTGTATAAAAAAAGAATTTATTTCGGAGGATTTAATAATGAAAATTAAACCGTTATTTGACAAAGTTGTTGTCGAAGGGCTTAAAGCTGAAGAAAAAACCAAAAGCGGACTATATCTTACTTCCGCCGCACAGGAAAAGCCTGCAACCTGCGTTGTAGTGGCAGTCGGCCCCGGAGGCACGATTGACGGAAAAGAAATTAAAATGCAGGTCAAGGTTGGCGATAAAGTTCTGCTTGCAAAATACAGCGGAACCGAGGTTAAAGTTGACGATAAAGAATATACGATTATCCGCCAAAGCGATATTTTGGCGATTGTCGAATAATTATAAGGAGATTTGATTTATGGCTAAACAGATTAAATACGGCGATGAAGCAAGAAAATTACTTGAAAATGGTGTTAACGTAGTTGCGGATACCGTAAAAATTACACTTGGACCCAAAGGCAGAAACGTTGTGTTGGACAAGAAGTTCGGCGCACCTCTTATCACTAACGACGGCGTTACTATTGCAAAAGAAATCGAGCTTGAAGACCCCTTTGAAAATATGGGCGCACAGCTTGTAAAGGAAGTTTCAACTAAAACCAACGACGTTGCCGGCGACGGCACCACTACCGCCGTTGTACTTGCACAGGCTATAGTTAAAGAAGGGCTTAAAAACCTTGCCGCAGGCGCAAATCCCGTTATTTTAAAGAAAGGCATTGCTACCGCTGTCGATACGGCTGTTGCAAAAATTCAGTCGATATCCAAACCCGTTGAAAACAAACTGGGAATTTCACAGGTTGCTTCCATTTCCGCCGGCGACGAAAAAATCGGCGAACTTATTGCCAATGCAATGGAAATTGTCGGAAAAGACGGCGTAATTACCGTCGAGGAAGGCAAAACTATGGCAACCGAGCTTACCACGGTTGAAGGTATGCAGTTTGACAGAGGTTACGCCTCCGCTTATATGGTAACCAACACCGATAAGATGGAAGCCGTTCTCGATAACCCTTACATCCTCATTACCGATAAAAAGATATCTTCCCTTCAAGAAATTTTGCCCGTTATTGAGCCTATCGCACAGCAGGGTGCAAGACTTTTAATAATCGCAGAGGATGTTGAAGGCGACGCGCTTGCCGCACTTATAGTCAATAAACTTAAAGGAGTTTTAAATTGCGTTGCGGTTAAAGCTCCCGGCTTCGGCGACAGAAGAAAAGCTATGCTTGAAGATATAGCAATTCTCACGGGAGGCACGGTAATATCAAGCGACTTGGGTTATGAATTCAAGGACGTAACTACCGATATGCTTGGCAGAGCTGCGCAGATTAAAGTTGACAAAGACAATACCACCATTATCAACGGTGCAGGCGAAGCCAAAGCAATTAAAGCACGCGTATCCTCCATTAAAGCACAGATTGCCGAAACGACTTCCGATTACGACAGGGAAAAGTTACAAGAAAGACTTGCAAAACTTGCAGGCGGCGTAGCGGTAATTAACGTAGGCGCAGCAACCGAAGTTGAAATGAAGGAAAAGAAACTGCGCATCGAAGACGCGCTTGCGGCAACACGCGCAGCTGTCGAAGAAGGAATTGTCCCCGGCGGCGGCGTGGCTCTCCTCTCCACTATCCCCGAACTCAAAAAGCTTCTTGATACGCTTGAAGGCGATGAAAAGACGGGCGCAACTATCGTAATGAAAGCCATTGAAGAACCTGTTCGCCAGATTGCAAAAAACGCAGGTTTCGACGGCTCGGTAGTAGTCAACACAATTTTAACTTCCAAAAAGAAGAATTACGGCTTCAACGCTTTGAAGAACGAGTACACCGATATGGTTGCAAGCGGTATTATTGACCCGACTAAGGTTTCACGCTCGGTATTACAGAATGCCGCTTCGGTTGCGGCAACACTTTTGACAACCGAAAGTATCGTAACCGATATACCCACTCCCCCCGCAGCAGCTCCTATGGGTAACCCTGAAATGGGCGGAATGTATTAATTTGAAAATTAAAATATAAAAAACATAGCGGTCAATTTGACCGCTATGTTTTTATATTCGCATTTATTTATCCTCGAACATAAATTTGATTTTGTGTCTTCATCTTTAAGAATTAAAGTACAATTCAACTGCGACTACAGATTCTACTATAATCAAAAAAACGCAGAGAAACGGTTACATAGTACAAGCAACCTCTCATTATTATTTGACACAATTATATAACCTCTATTTTAAAAAACAAGTATTTACCTTAATTTATCCAAAATTTTTTCTAAGGCGTATTTACCGTGTTCGTATGTTAAGCCACCTTGAAAATAAGCAATGTATGGAGGTTTTACGGGGCCGTCGGCTGACAGTTCTATTGAAGCTCCGGAAACGAAAGTCCCGGCAGCCATAATTATTTTTTCGTCATAACCGGGCATATCCCAAGGTTCACAGGTAACAAAGCTGTCTATGGGAGATGCGTACTGTACTTCCCTTATAAAGTCAACCATCTTTTCGGCACTGTCAAATTGAATGGCACGGGTAATATCGTAAGGCATTTTATTTATTGAGGGATAATTTATAAAACCGAGTTCGGACATTGCCTGCCCTATTAGTAAGCTTGTTTTGATTGCCTGCGCAACCGTATGCGGAGCCATAAATAGCCCCTGATAAAAATATTGGTATCCGCCTGAAAAAGAACCTACTTCAAGCCCGATTGATGGCGCAGTAAGTCTTTTACCGATTAAATCAATGTAAATTTGCTTGCCGCAAATATAACCGCCCGTAGGAGCAAGCCCACCGCCTGCATTTTTAATGAGCGAACCTACGGCTAAATCCGCGCCGACTTCCGTCGGCTCCTTTTTTTCAACAAATTCCCCGTAACAGTTATCCACAAAAATACAACCGTTAAAACCAAGACCGCGTACAAATTTACAGGCTTCTTCAATCTCCGCACACGAAAAAGCATCGCGAAGTTCATATCCGCGCGAACGCTGAATATATACAACCTTTACATTTTTATTGAATTTTTTTCTTATTTCTTCATAGTTAAACTTATCATTTTTTAAATTGCAATACTCAAAATTAACACCGAAGTCTTTTAAGGAGCCGTTATCTTCGCCAAAAATTACTCCTCTGATAGTATCATAAGGCATACCGCTTATACAAAATAACGTATCGGCAGGGCGCAAAAGCCCAAAAAGCGCGACAGTCAAAGCGTGAGTTCCCGAAACTATATGAGGAGATACAATACCGCTTTCAGTTCCAAAAACCTTTGCATAAACCTTTCCAAGACAATCCCTACCCTCATCGTCGTAACCGTAACCCGAAGTGCCGTTAAAATGTCTTAATGCTATACGGTATTCGCTGAACGCATTTAAAACTTTTTTTTGGTTAAAATAAGCGATATCGTCAATTAAATTAAATTTTTCGTTAAGTTTACTTTCACAGTGTTCTATAAACTTTGTATTATCCATTATAAAGCTCCAATACGTTATCAGCAGTTGCTTCGTTTGGTTTCAGCCACACAATTCCCTTCAATTTTTTGAAAAAAGTTATTTGTCTTTTTGCGTAATGACGTGTATTTTGCTTAATTATGTCACGCATTGTACTATTGTTATTCTCATTTTTCAAACATTCAAGCACTTCCTTGTACCCAATCGCCTGCATACACTGAAATTTTTTATCAATTCCACGGCTTAACAAAGTTTTAACTTCTTCAATAAGTCCGCGTTCAAACATCTCATCGACGCGCCTGTTTATCCTGTCGTATAACTCTTCCCTCGGATAATCTACCGCAACGGCAAGATACTCTCTTTTAGGAGCAAGGTTATCGCGTATTTCCGATTTTTTAATTCCGCCAATTTCATAAATTTCTAAGGCTCTGATAATACGCTTTGTATCGTTGACGTGAAGCTTTTCCGCAGTTTCGGGGTCAACCTCTTTAAGATAATTATATAGATAATCTTTGCCGTATTGCTGTAACAGCTTTGAGTACTTTTCTCTTATAGTACTGTTTCCTTGTACGTTGCCGTAACTTAAATCGAATAATAAAGAATTAATATAAAATCCTGTACCGCCGCATATAACAGGCACTTTACCTTTATTTATAAGCTCTTGTATAACGGGTTCTGCAAGCTGCGCGTATTCCGAAACACTGAAACTGCACCAAGGGTCAACAATGTCTATTAAATGATGTTTAACCCCCTGCATCTCCCCGACAGCCGGTTTTGCCGTACCTATATCCAAACCTTTATAAATAAGTTGTGAGTCTGCGGATATTACTTCGCTATTAAGTTTTTTAGCGCAATCCACTGCAAGACTTGTTTTTCCGGAAGCAGTTGCGCCACAGATTACAAGAAGTTTTTCCAAACTAAACTATCCTTTTAAACATTTTTTCAATATCTTTTTTGCTCAACGTTACACATACTGGTCTGCCGTGAGGACATTTAAGCCCCATATCACCTTTGAGCATTTCAAACAGAGCGTCAACTTCTTCTTGCGTAAGCTCCATACCGCCCTTAATTGCATGCTTGCAAGCAGTCATTGCAATCTTGTCTTTCAAAATATCTTCAAGTTTAATATCTTTGATATCTTTCATATCAGATAACAGCTCGTTAAAAAATTCTTCAAGATTTATATCTTGCAAATCCGCAGGAACTTCATCCACCCTGAACGAGCCAATCCCGAACGGCTTCAAATCAAATCCAAGGCTTCTGATAATTTTTATATTATTTTCGATAAACTCGGTTTCCTGTGCGTTCGTACTGAACAAATACGGTATAATTAATCCCTGTCTGTCAATTCTTCTGTTGACAATTTTTTCACGCAAACGGTCGTAAATCAATCTTTCGTGAGCCGCGTGCTGGTCTATAAGATAAACATTATCGCACATTTCATATATTAAATACGTATTAAAAAGATTACCCTTGTATTTGCATTTCTCAAATTCAATCATTTGCTGTTCGCGCATTCTTCTTGCATGTGTTTCATCTATGCGCGAATCTCCAAACAAGTCGCCCGACATCGTATCGTTGGTAACCGTAAGATTAATAGGTTCAGGCTTACTTATAAAACTTTCAAACGGCTCGTTTAAAAAAGGGTCATAATACTTTAACTGCTTTTCAGGGGACTTGGCTTTACCTTCTTCTTTGTAATCACTAACGTCGGCGGATTTTAATTCAAAAGAAATCACACTGTCGGACACTTTTTTGTATGCTTCCGTTTTAGGGGTTTCATAAATTTTATTGGGTTTTTCATCTATCGTTGACTTTATTTCCGGTATTCTTAAACTGTCTACAACAAATTCAGCTGCGGTTGCAGTGCCGTCAAGCACCGAAGAAATTACGGAATACACCGCCCCGAAAATCGGACGGTTGTCTACAAATCTTACGTCTGCTTTGTTTGGATGAACGTTTACGTCAACCATATCCGAAGGAACTTCTAAATTTAGAACATAAAAAGGATACTGCCGTTTCATTGCATAACTCGCATAAGCATTTGAAACAGCCGTGCTTATCGTGTTATTAATTACATAACGTCCATTCAAAAAAGTACTTTGATAAGTTTTGTTTGGCTTGAAAAAGTTTTGGTTGCCAATAAAACCGCTGATTTTAATGCTTTCTTTTTCCGCATTTATCTTAAAACACTGAGAAATTACTTTTGACCCATATACCTGGGCAATAGCCTCGTCAAGACCGCCGCCATAAGATTGCAACGTCAACTTCCCGTCGATAAAGTATTTGAAAGAAATTTTCGGATTACCCAATATGTAGCGAGTCACGAAATTAGTTACGTCCGATTCCTCTTTTTTATCGGCTTTCAAAAATTTTGCTCTTACGGGAGTATTATAAAATAAGTCGCGTACACAGACTACCGTACCCTTTTGTAAGGCAGCAGGCTCAACCGCACCGACATTACCGTCAATACAGTTAACTTTATAAGCACAATTACCTTCGGTAACAGAGGTTAAATCAACATGTGAAATTACCGAAATACTTGCAAGAGCCTCCCCTCTGAAACCGAGTGTAGTTATATTGTCAAGGTCGTCGGCGCACGATATTTTACTTGTTGCATGCGGAAAGAACGCTGCACGCATATCGTCGCGTTCGATTCCCACACCGTTATCGACTACTTTAATCAATTGTTTTCCGCCGCGCTCGATATAAATTTCTATCTCAGTCGCTCCCGCATCAAGACTGTTTTCAATTAACTCCTTGACGGCGGAATACGGTCTATCGATTACTTCGCCTGCCGCTATTCTGTTATAAACGCTCTTTGTTAAAATATTTATTTTTTTCATCTTCTGACCTTTTCAACCAAATCGCCAAGCAACATAAAAGCCTGCATAGGCGAAAGCGTATTCAAATCCACTTCGCTTAATATCGTTTCCACCTCTGAACGCGGCACCTCGTTCTCTTCAACAGGAGCAGCACGCTCGAATTTCCTGTCGCCGCTCTCAATACTCTTTAAAATGCTTTTCGCCCTGTCCGTAACCGTTTGCGGAACACCCGCCAGAGAAGCCACTTCAATTCCGAAACTCCTATTTGCCCCTCCGCGCATAATCTTTCTTAAAAAAACTACCCCGCCGTTTATTTCTTTTACGGAAATTTTGTAATTTTTTACACCGTCAAGCTTAGATTCGAGTTCGGTTAACTCATGATAATGGGTCGCAAACATTGTTTTTGCACGGATTTTTTGCGTTAAATGCTCTATAACCGCCCAGGCAATGCTTAACCCGTCGTATGTGCTTGTACCTCTGCCTACTTCATCAAGAATTAATAGGCTATTTTTTGTTGCGTTCTGCAAGATACTTGCGACCTCAATCATTTCAACCATAAACGTACTTTGGTCTGATATAAGATTATCGCTTGCACCAACCCTCGTAAACACTCTGTCTACAAGCGGTATCTGTGCAGACTTAGCAGGCACGAAACAACCGAGATGAGCCATTAAGGTAATTATCGCTGTTTGGCGCATGTACGTACTTTTACCCGCCATATTGGGTCCCGTTAAAATCATTGTCCTGTTTTCGTCTTCGTCAAGCACCGTATCATTTGAAATAAACCGTTCTTTTGAAATTACTTCAACAACTGGGTGTCTTCCTTCCCTGATTATAAGGGGCTTATCGCTTTCTACAATTTGAGGACGCACATATTTATTCGTTTTAGCAATCTCAGCAAAGCAGACCAAAACGTCCAACAATGCAATTGCCGAAGAAATTGTTTTTAACTTATTAATATTTTCCGTCAAAACAGATTTAACGAAATTGTATAACTGCACTTCAAGCTTTAAAGCCTTTTCTTCACTACCGAGAATTTTGCTTTCAAGCTCTTTTAATTCGTCCGTCGTATACCTCTCGGCATTGGCAAGCGTCTGTCTGCGCTGGTAGTGAACAGGAACTTTATCTTTAAAAGATTTTGAAACTTCAATATAATATCCGAATACACGGTTATAATTTATTTTTAATGTTCTAATTCCCGTCATATCCCTTTCGCGGGACTCCATTTCAAATATGAGTTTACTACCGTTTTTCTTAACAGCCCGCAGTTCGTCAAGCTGCGCACTGTACCCCTCCTTTATGTATCCACCGTCCTTCATCTGAGCGGGCGGTTCGGGATTTATAGCATTATCTATAAGCTCTGCAACAGGCGATAAATCATAAAGATTTTTTGATATATCAGAAATTATTTCAGAATTAAATCCAGACAGCCTAAACTTAATATTCGGAACGGCGGAAATAGACTTAGACAGCGCAAGACAATCTTTGGGCAAAACGTTATTATTGCTTATCTTCCCGGCAAGCCTTTCAACGTCCTTTACACCCTTTAAAATATCCGCAAGTCCAAGCCTTATTACCGTTGCGTTAAAAAGTTCTTCAACCCCGTCAAGTCTGTAGTCGATATCTTTCTTGCGGGCAAACGGATATAAAATGCCGTTATTTAAAAGTCTTGCCCCCATTGCGGTACTTGTCTTATCCAATAACCAAAGCAACGAACCGTACTTTTTGCCGTTGCCGAGAGTTTTTATAAGCTCAAGATTTTTAACGGCTGTACCGTCCAATTGAACGAAATTGTCATTTTTAAGATACTTTACTCCGTCTATATTTTTCAAAGCGTGCATCTGGGTTTCTTTTAAATATTGTAAAAGTGCGCCGGTTGCACAAATTGCCTGCTCTTTTCCCGCTACGGAATAAGCGGAAATAGTTTTCGCATTGAGCTGTTCAAGAACAGTCCTTTCAGCCGCGGAATAATTAAACGCCCAAGACGGATAATTTGAAAGATGAGGCAAAACACCGCGAACGACCTCCGGCTCGTCTTTGGCAGCGAAAAGCATTTCGTCATTACAGATTATTTCTTTAATCCCAAGCTTTAAAATCTGGGTTATGCACTGTCTTACGCTTGTCCCGCCTGTAAAATCGGTTACCGTAAGTTCGCCCGTCGTTATGTCCGCCCAGGCAAGCGCAACTGTTTCCCCGTCTTTGCATACACAGCACACGTAGCTATTTTGCTTTTCGTCCAAATGCTCGTCGTCAGTAATCGTGCCTGCTGTTACAACACGGACAACTCCGCGGGCAACCATACCTTTTGCCTGCGAAGCATCTTCAAGCTGTTCACAAATTGCAACCTTTTCCCCCAAAGATACAAGCTTTGCTATATAAGCATCAGCCGCATGAAAAGGAACGCCGCACATAGGGGCGCGCTCTTGAAGTCCGCAATCTCTGCTTGTGAGCGTAAGATCCAAGAGTGCCGACGCCTTTTTAGCATCGTCGAAAAACATCTCGTAAAAGTCGCCGAGTCTATAAAAAACTATACAGTCCCCATACTTTTCCTTGATGGAAAAATAGTGTTGCATCATTGGTGAAAGTGCCATATTATTTCCCTTAAACGCGTTCGCCCATAAGCGACACGCCGTTTGCCTTCTGTATTTTTAAATTCACGAACTGTCCTATTGCGTCGGTTTCACTTTCAAAATAGCCCATTCGCCCGTATTCGTCCCTGCCGAGATATAAACCTTTCTTTTCGTCATAGCCTTCGCAAAGAATTTCAACAACCTTACCGACATAATGTTGCGAATGTTTGCGTGTAAGCGAATTAACCAGTTCGACTAACTCCATTATGCGTTGTTTTGAAACCTCTTCTGGGATTTGGTTCGGCATTTTAGCTGCAACCGTTCCGTCGCGTTTAGAATAAACGAATGTAAAAGCCGACGAATAATCTACCTTTTTCACGAGATTGAGCGTAGCTTCAAAATCCTCTTTTGTTTCTCCCGGAAACCCAACAATCAAATCTGTCGTAACAGCACAGTCCGGAACGTATTTTTTCAGTATTTCAATTTTTTCAAGATAATCCGCCGAAGTGTACTTTCTGTTCATAGCCTTTAATATCACATCAGAACCGCTTTGAACAGGCAAATGCAGACAATGGCATATTTTTGGATTATCCGCCATAACCTTAGCAAGCTGTTCGGAAAAATCTTTGGGATGACTTGTCATAAACCTTAATCTGAACCTGCCGTCAATATTGGCAATTTTTTCCAAAAGCCGCGGAAAAGATATTTCGTCCGTGCCGTTTCCGTATGAATTTACGTTCTGACCCAAAAGAGTTATTTCCTTATAACCTTTTCCCACAAGTTCTTTAACTTCATTAATTATGTTTTCGGATTTACGGCTTCTTTCTCTTCCACGGACGTAAGGCACTATACAATAGCTGCAAAAATTATTGCAACCGTATGTAATATTTACCCAAGCGTTAGGATAGCTTGTCCTGAAAGGCTTATCGTCTTCACAGATTATACCGTTATCATCTTCTATGTTTATAACAGCTTTCTTCTGTTTTTCTTTTAACAAAACGTAATCTTTTAATTTATGAAGATTATGGGTACCGAAAATTATATCAACATAAGGAAATTTTTCGTGTAGGTTTGCAGCCTTGCCCATTTGTTGAGGCAGGCATCCACCGACGGCAATAATTATACCGCGCTTTTCTGCTTTAAGTTTTTTGAGCATACCGATATTTCCGAACGCATGATTTTCGGCATTTTCTCTTATACAACAAGTATTGAATACAACTATATCAGCCTTACTGATATCTTCACAACTTACATAACCGAGTTCGGCAAGAATACCCGCAATCTTCTCGGATTCGTGTACGTTCATTTGGCAACCGTAAGTTACTATGTGGAAAAACTTTTGCATACCACTTAATTATATAATTTTTTGCAAATTTTTTCAATAGTTTTGCAACAATTATTTAATTTTATAAATACTAATTTTAATGACGAAGTTTTTAAAAATTCTCACAATAATTGTTTTATCGGTATTTATAATTTTTGCGGCACTCTACATCACTTACGCCGTAATTACCAAGGATGCAGTGCTTAACCCAGACAAACTAATCGGTTACGGTCAAAACGTAACTATTTTTGATAGCGACGGAAATGAAATTACAAGCGCGTCCATCGAAGCGCAGAAAAAAAGCGTTGCATTAAGAAACCTCAACGAAGATACTGTAAACGCTTTCATAGCATCGGAAGACAGAACGTTTTACAAGCACAACGGATTGAATTATAAACGTATTCTGAAAGCACTTTATGTTAATATTACATCAGGCTCTATCAAAGAAGGAGCTTCGACAATAAGCCAGCAGCTAATCAAAAACACGCATCTTTCACAGGATAAAACTATAAAGCGCAAGCTCAATGAAATTAAACTTACAAAGCAACTTGAAAAAAGATACGAAAAAGACGAAATTCTGGAAATGTACCTTAACACGATTTACTTCGGGCATAATTGTTACGGTTTGCAAAGTGCAGCAGAGTTTTATTTCAATAAAAAAGCCGAAAATCTCAATTTGACTGAAAGCGCGACAATCGTCGGACTTTTGACGTCGCCGAACAATTATTCCCCGTTTAAAAATCCCGATAAGAGCATTAAACGCAGAAACACAGTTTTAAACAGTATGCTCGAATGCGGATATATTGATGAAAACACGTATTCAGCGGCCGTCAACGAACCGCTTAATGCAACCCAGTCTTCAAGCGGAGAAAAATACGGAAGCTATATAAACGCCGTATTCGATGAACTTGAAGAATTAAACATAGACGGCTATATGCTTTGCGAGGGATGCATTATAAAAACCTATTTGAAGTCCGACGCGCAAGATTTTATAGAAAATACGCAGTACCCGTGCGATAATGCCGTCATTATAACAGATAACCGCTCAGGCGGAGTTAAGGCGTACAAAACAACAATTAACGGCGCAAAACGGCAACCGGGTTCTACCGTAAAACCGATATTTGTTTACGCCCCCGCCATCAACGAAAAAAATATCAATCCGTTTACAAAAATATTAGATGAAAGCATCGATTTCAACGGGTATTCCCCCGAAAATTACGATAAAAAATTTCACGGCTGGGTAACCGTTACGGAAAGCTTGAAAAACAGTTATAATGTACCTGCCGTCAAAACGTTAAATTCACTGACAATAAAAAAATGTGAAAAATATTTAACCGCAATGGACGTTAAGCTTGAAGATGAAGAAAAAAACCTCTCCCTTGCATTAGGCGGGATGAAATACGGGTTAAATATTAAAGAGCTTGTTGACAAATACGGCATTTTTCCTAATGCAGGAAACTATCGTCCCTCCCGCTTTATCAGCGAAATCGTTTCAAAAGACGGTAAAGTTTTATATAAAAACGAAACAATTTCCAACAACGTGTTTTCAGACGGTACTTGTTCGCTTGTCAACGAGATGCTTATGGAGACAACGAAAAACGGTACGGCAAAGAAACTTAAATCATTTAATTTCGACATAGCCTCCAAAACAGGAACCTGCGGAAACTCCGAAGGTAACACCGACGCCTATGCCGTATGCTACACAAGCGAAAATTGTTTTGCCGTATGGTTGGGCGACAAGGACAATAAACGCACTGATATTACCGGCGGCAACGACTGCTGCAAAATATTAAAGTCGGTACTCGAAAATATATATGCCGACCATTCCCCGCAACCACTTGAAACCGTAGACGGCACCACAACAGTGAGTATCGACAGGGAAGAATATAATGAAAACAACAAAATAATTATTGCAGACCCAGCCTGTCCAAAACTCAATATTTTAAGCGTAAAAGTTTTAAAGGGGAATGAACCCAAAGAAATTTCCGATAGATTTACCAAACCACATATATCCACACCCAAAATATCGGTAACAGAAAATACCGTAAACATACAATTATGTCACACAAAGTACTATTCATTTATTGTAAATAGGACTAAAAATGGTCAAATTGACAAAATTTACGATGGGAAATGGCAAGAAAAAATAACCGATTCCCCTGACGGCGGAACATACGTCTATTCTGTAATACCATATTACGAGAACGGAAATAATAAGTTTTTCGGCAAAGAAATAGTTCTTCCTTCGGTCAATATTACACAAAATGGAAAACAAAATCAAATAGAAATTCCCGATATTGCAAATAAAGACTGGTTTAATCAATAAAATAAAAGCACTGCACTGCAGTGCTTTTATTTTAAATATTTAATGTTTCCAGACTTTTTAAAGCTTCTTCAACCAGACTTTCAACGTCAAGTTTTTTCTCCTCTTCCATAACGTCGGCAATCTTAGGTCTTGTTACAGGATGTTTTGGAAGGAACACCGTGCAACAGTCTTCATAAGGTTCTATTGAAGTTTCATAAGTGCCTATGGCTCTGCTTCTTTCTATTATTTCGTCCTTATCAAACCCGCACAAAGGTCTGAGAACAGGAAGTTTTTCAATAACGCTGTTTGACGAAGTCATACCCTCTACGGTCTGACTTGCAACCTGTGCGAGAGCTTCCCCTGTAATAAGGCACTGCGCTCCGCATTTAAGCGCGACTCTTTCGGCAATTCTCATCATAAACCGTCTTAAAAGCGTTATCATATAATCGCCATTGCATTTTCTGTGAATTTCTTCCTGTATGTGTGTAACCGAAACTATATTAAGGGTCGTTCCGCAAGTATAAGTTGAAAGAATTTTTGCAAGCTCCATAACCTTTTCACGCGCCTGAATGTTTGTATAAGGGTAACTGTGAAAATGAATACAGTCAATACTCATACCGCGCTTTGCTATCATATGCCCCGCAACGGGACTGTCGATACCGCCTGAAATCAACAACATACCCTTGCCAGAAGTTGAAACAGGCATTCCTCCCGCACCTTTAAAAAATTCATTAAATATGAGTGCCGTTCCGTTTTCACGTAAATCGATATTAATAACGAATTGCGGATTATGGACGTCAACTTTAATTTTGCGATTATCGCCCAAAAGTCGTCCTCCTATTTCAGCACTTATCTGCATCGAATTTAAAGGAAACGTCTTGTCGGCGCGGTGCGTTTCGACCTTAAATGTCCCCTCATCAAAACAAACCTGCTTTGCTGCCGAGAAAATACTGTCTAAATCAGAAGAAACTTTTAACGCAACGCTGTAAGAATGAATACCGAAAACTTTTTTAAGTCTTTCCAAAATAGTTTGGATATCGCCCTCTTCAAAATTTTCAATCAGATATCTACCGCTGTGCCGTCTGATTTCATGTTTTAAGCCTTTAAGACTTTTTTCCATATTAACGACAAAAACCCGTTCAAACCAGCCTCTGTTTTTGCCCTTTAAATGTATTTCCGCATACCTTATTATTATAACTTTTTCCATATTACGCCATTATATCTTTTCTGTTTTTAACTATTCTGTTTAAAATTTCCGCCGCCTTGTCAACTTCTTCCAAAGTGTTGTCGGGGGAAAAACTTAATCTTAATATTCCGTCAGCCTCGACTTCATCAATCCCGCACGCAAGAATTATACGCGAATATCGCTTTTTGGCGTTTGACGAACAAGCCGAACCCGTGCCTATTATAAGCCCGTTATCCTCGGCTTCGTGCAGAACAGTTTCCCCGCGAAGCCCGCACGCCGAAACGGTAAGAATATACGGGGACGCATTTTCCGATGATATAATTCTGAACAAATTTTTATCTAAAAAAGAACGCATTGCAAAATTCAGTTCTTTAACGAATTTATAAGATTGGTCCAATTTGTCAAAACGTTTTAAGGCTGCTAACTCGAAACACTTAATACCGAATACGTTTTCCGTTCCGCTTCTTAACCCTTGTTCCTGTCCGCCACCGTAAATAAAGGGTTTAATGACGAGATTTTTCTTTTTTATCAACGCACCGCAACCCTTAACCCCGCCTATCTTATGCGCACTCACAGAATATAAATCAATATATTTCGATAACTTAAACGGTAGTTTTCCGAACGCCTGAACCCCGTCTGAATGGAAAAGCGCGTATTTGTTTTTCGACTTTACCTTTTCCGATATGTCAAAAATGTCGTTTACCACACCCGTTTCATTATTAACGTGGATTACCGATACAAGCGAAGTTTTTTCGTCAATTAAGCTTAAAAGATGGTTAACGTCAACACTTCCGTCTTTATTTAGATTTGCAAATCTTACTTCAATTCCTCGTTGTTTAAGTTCGGTTACGGCCGAATGGACTGCCGAATGTTCGCCGAGTGTAGTCACAACGTTACCGCGCTTAGCACCGCAAAATATAGCTTGATTATCGGCTTCCGTTCCACATGAAGTAAATATAATCGAAAAATTGCCTTCGTCTGCAATAAGCGATAGGATATTTTGCCTTGACCGCTTTAATTCAAGATGCAAATTATACCCTTCGGCATATAATGCCGAAGGATTATAAAATTCATTTAAAAGATATTTTTCCGCAGCTTTGATACATTGACTATCCGGCTTTGCGGTTGCCGCATTATCAAGATAAATCATTAAATTTCAATTGTACCTTCAAAAGATTGTCTGACGGTTCCGTCCAGTTCGATATTTCCGTTTTCATCGTACTTAACGAACAAATCGCCGCCTTTCAATTTAACGGTAACTATTTCTCCCCGTACACAATGTCCGCCGACAATAGCCGCCACCGCAGCCGCCGCTGCGGCAGTTCCGCACGCCCAAGTTTCGCCGTTGCCTTTCTCCCAAACACGCATTTTAATCGTGACGTTGTTTACAACACGCACACATTCTACAAACACACCCAAAGGGAAATATCCCGATTCGATGACCGTCTGCCCAAAAGCTTCCATATCGATTTTATCGACATTGTCACAGAATACCACGCAATGCGGGTTGCCGACGTTAACAAGCGTCACATTATAATTCTTTTTACCAAACGTAATTTCCCTGTCAATTACGTCGCCTTCAAAGACCGAAGGAATTAAACCACCATCGAAAATTGCCTTACCGAGATTTACCGAAACTGAGCTCGCCTTGCCGTTGAATGAATTGACACAAAGCTCTTTAACCCCACTACTCGTTTCAATGTTTATTTTCTCTTCTGCCATTCCGTTATCAAACAAATACTTAGCAACGCACCTTAAAGGATTTGCCGCCATACCGCCATCGCTTCCGTCGCTGTTGAATACTCGCATTTTTGCGTCAGCTACGTCAGACTTTTCAATCATAACGACGCCGTCGGCTCCGATTGCATAGTGTCTGTCGGCAAAGTTTATAGCAAGCGATTCCGGACACGTTATGCGGTTGTCCATATTATTAAAGAAAATATAGTCGTTTCCGCAGCTATGCATCTTTGAGAATTGAAGCTTTAATTTTTCCTTTCTCAAATTGTTTATATCTACAAGCTCTGTGTTAAATTGGTTATATCTACCAGCAATAACGTCCGCAAGCGCGTTCGCGGTATCAAGCGAAGTCAGTACGGTTATTCCTAAAAGTATCGCGTGATGATGAAGACTGATATAATTTGAAATCGATTCAACGTCAGTCTTACCCGTATAAACGATATAATCTATCTTCCCCTCATCCATCAGCTTGAAAATTTCTTCGTTACTTGAAAGCCTTGCCACTTCATTACATTCAAGCCCTAAACTTTTAATTACCTTGCACGTCCCCTTAGTCGCATACAGCGTAAGTCCGAGATCGGCAAATTTTTTTACGATATTAACAATTTCAAACTTGTCCTGATCGTTTATTGTAAAGTAAATTCCGGAAGGATTTTGCTTTGTAGGATGTTTCATATTAAATCCAGCCGAAACAAGTCCTTTAAAAAGTGCTTCCTCAATAGTTTTACCTATACCGAGAACTTCGCCCGTAGATTTCATTTCGGGACCGAGCTGTGAATTTACGTCGTTAAGCTTTTCAAACGAAAATACGGGAACTTTTACTGCAACATACGGCGAATTAGGATAAAGTCCTGTTCCGTACCCAAGCTTTTTCAGTTTTGCCCCCATTATTATTCTTGTAGCAAGCTCCACCATAGGGACGCCCGTTACCTTTGATATATAAGGGATAGTCCTCGACGCCCGAGGGTTGACTTCAATTACATAAAGCTCATTGTGATAAATGAGATACTGTATATTTATAAGACCTTTGGTCTTTAATGAAATTGCAAGCTTTGTTGAAATATCCACAACTTTTTTAAGCATTGCATCGCTTAAATTATAAGGAGGATAAACCGCTATAGAGTCGCCGCTATGTACACCCGCTCTTTCGATATGCTGCATAATTCCGGGAATAAGCACGTCCGTACCGTCAGATATTGCGTCAACTTCAAGCTCTGTCCCCATAAGATACTGATCGCAAAGAACAGGATTTTCAATCTTTTGGGCAAGAATTACATCCATATATCTTTCGATATCGTTCTGTGTAAAAGCAATCGTCATATTCTGACCGCCTATAACGTAGGACGGACGAAGCAGTACGGGATACCCGAGAGTGTCGGCAGCTTTTACAGCTTCTTCCTTTGTCATTACCGTAAGTCCCTTGGGGCGCGCAATTCCGAACTGTTCCAAAAGCTCGTCAAACCTTTCTCTGTCTTCCGCAAGGTCAACACTGTCGGCGGGAGTTCCGAGTATGCGTATACCTTTCTTATCAAGATAACTACAAAGCTTTATTGCAGTCTGTCCGCCAAAGGTAATTACTACGCCATAAGGCTTTTCAATATCGATAACATTCTGTACGTCTTCGGTGGTAAGTGACTCAAAATACAGCCTGTCCGCCGTATCAAAGTCAGTTGATACGGTTTCGGGGTTATTATTTATAATTATTACTTCATAACCAAGACGTTTTAATGCCCAAACGCAGTGAACAGACGAATAATCAAATTCTATACCCTGTCCTATTCTTATAGGTCCCGAACCGATAACAATAATCCTTTTTTTATTGCTATTTTCAACGTATTGCTTCGCCTCGTCGTGTTCCTTTTCATCGTAAGTGGAATAGAAATAAGGAGTCTGAGCAGAAAATTCCGCACCGCAGGTATCAACCATCTTAAATACGCAATTTACGTGTTTGGGAAGCTCGTTACCCGAAAGCCTTGCAATCTCCTTATCAGGATAACCAAGCTTTTTTCCGCGTAAGTACTGTTCTTTATTTATTTTAACGCCGCCTATTTCTTTTTCATAATCCGCAAGATTTTTAAGTTTATTTAAAAACCATTCATCAATCTTAGTTATAGAATAAATATCGTCAACCGGAATACCGCGTTTTATTGCCTGATAAACGACAAACAACCTTTCGTCAGTCAATTCGGAAAGCTTGTTAACAATTTCCTCATCAGAAAAAGCTTTAAACTTAGGCAAATCAAGAGTTGCGACTGAAATTTCCGCCCCTCTTACAGCCTTCATAATTGCCATTTCAAAGCTTGTTCCTATTGCCATAACCTCGCCCGTGGCTTTCATTCGAGTCCCGAGATTTCTCTTTGCATATAAAAACTTATCGAACGGCCATTTGGGAAGCTTTACGACAACATAGTCTAACGTAGGCTCAAAGCAAGCGAAAGTTTTGCCCGTAACGTCGTTTTTTATTTCGTCAAGAGTATATCCGAGAGCAATTTTAGTTGCAACCTTTGCAATAGGATAACCCGTAGCCTTTGATGCAAGTGCCGACGAACGTGAAACCCTGGGGTTTACCTCGATTACCGAATACTCAAAAGAGTCGGGATTAAGCGCGAACTGACAGTTACATCCACCTTCAATTCCGAGTTCCGATATAATGTCTAAAGATGCCGTTCTAAGCATTTGGTATTCTTTATCCGAAAGTGTTACGGCAGGCGCGATTACTATTGAATCGCCTGTATGAATACCAACAGGGTCGAAATTTTCCATAGAGCATACGGTAAGAACATTGCCTTTGCCGTCACGAAGTACTTCAAACTCTATCTCTTTCCAACCGCCTATATACTTTTCAATCAAAACCTGCGTTATGGGAGAAAGCATAAGTCCGTTATGAGCAATAAGTCTTAACTCCTCTTCGTCCTTAGCTACGCCGCCGCCCGCGCCGCCAAGCGTATATGCCGGACGAACGATAACGGGATAACCTATTTCTTCGGCAATTTTAATGCACTCCTCCACCGTGTATGCAATGTCGGAAGGGACAACAGGCTGATGGATTTTCTGCATAGTTTCCTTGAACAGTTCCCTATCCTCTGCACGGTCTATAGATTCAAGATTGACGCCTATAAGTTTAACGCCGTATTCGTCAAGAAAGCCCGACTTTGCAAGCTGACAGCCGAGCGTAAGACCAGTTTGTCCTCCAAGCGAAGCAAGCAAACTGTCGGGACGCTCCTTGATAATTATTCTTTTCAAAGTGTCAACTGTTAAAGGTTCAAGATAAATTTCGTCGGCAAGTGCCTTATCCGTCATTATGGTTGCAGGATTAGAATTGCAAAGCACAACGTCTATCCCGGCGTCTTTAAGAACTCTGCATGCCTGCGCCCCGGCATAGTCAAACTCCGCAGCCTGTCCGATAACGATAGGGCCCGAACCGATAACAAGTACTTTTTTAATATCCTCTCTCTTAGGCATGATACTTACCATCCTTTATATTCTTTATAAATTTATCAAAAAGAAAAGCCGCATCACGCGGTCCTCCGCATGCTTCGGGGTGGAACTGTACGGTAAAAGCATTAAGCTTTGGATAGTTGAAGCCTTCACACGTATTGTCGTTGGCATTTACATACGACAATTCGCCCACGTCCTGCAAGCTTGATGAAAGAACTTCATAGCCATGATTTTGGCTTGAAATGTAAACCCTGCCTGTTTCAATATTTTTTACAGGCTGATTTGCACCCCTGTGTCCATATTTCATCTTTTTTGTTTTGCCTCCCATTGCAAGCGCGAATAGCTGATGCCCAAGACATATTCCGAATATCGGAAGCTTGCCCGCAAGCTTTTTAATATTCTCTATTATTCTAACATTTTCAGCAGGGTCGCCAGGTCCGTTAGTCAACATAAGCCCGTCAGGTTTAAGCTCTAAAATTTGTTCTGCCGTATAGAATGACGGAACCTTTATACAGTAACATCCCCTTTTAACAAGTTCACGCGTGATATTATCTTTCGCACCAAAGTCCCACACGGCAACTTTAAGCCCCTTAGGTTTTCCGAAATATTCAACCTCACGGCAGGTTACACTGTCAACGGCGTTTTTGATTGAATAATTGCATACTTCTTCAAAATTTTTTATAGGCTTTGAGGTAATACTGGCATTCATAACACCCGCCTCTCTCACTATTTTGGTAAGTTCGCGGGTATCGATACCGTAAACGCCGACAATGCCGTTGCTACTCAGATATTCATCAAGCGTTTTTTCGCACCTGAAATTAGAAGGAGCGTCGCACTTCTCCCTTACAACGTATGCCGAAACCCACGGTTTTTTACTTTCGCTGTCGGGCGTAACACCGTAATTCCCTATCAGTGGAAATGTTTGCGTAACAATTTGCCCGAAATAACTGGGGTCTGTAAGCGTTTCAACGTAACCCGTCATACCCGTGGTAAACACCAATTCGCCGATAACCTCGCCGTCTGCACCGAACCTCGTTCCAACAAACTGCTTACCGTTTTGCAATGTTAAATAAGCTTTTCCGTTTTTCATCTTGTCAGTCCTTTAAACTAAAATAAAGACTGATTTAAAAAATAAATCAGTCAATTAAAAAATATTTCGTTTTTATTTGAAAATACTTTTTCCGCCGAAAGAGGAATGTTTCCGTCGGCGTAGAAAATGTTGCCTATATGTAATTCAAACTGAACGTTCTTTTCCATATCTCAATGATTATACAATACAAAAACCGCTAAGTCAAGCAAAATATTTTATTAAAATCAATAAAGTTTAATTATGAAATCAAAGTTCTTTAAAGCGTTTCTCAAAGCTTTATAATCCGGTAGAAAGCTTGCTACCAATTTCCAGAACGACGGGGAATGATTAAAATAAACCGTATGGCAAAGTTCATGAATTATTACGTATCTTTGTAGCTCAATCGGTAGCATAAGCAACAGATAATTGAAAGTGATTATCCTCTTTCTGTCACAGCAACCCCATCTGCTCTTATAATGCCTGAATTTAATTTGCGTTGCCTGCAAATTAACCCATTCGGATATCTCCTTAACAAAGCTAAAAAAGCTTTTCGACAGTTCGCTTATATATAGGTTTTTAAGATTTTTAAGATTTTTAACGTAAACCGCATTTCCCGTAATAGCATTTTTATTTTCTATAATTAGCGGAAGCTTTCTTCCGTTTACGAAAATTTCTTTATATTCAAGAATTCCTCCATTACTTATACGCTTTTCTGTATTTTTTGAAATTACTTTATCTAACCATTGCTTTTTGCTTTCAAGAAATTCGGTTACTGCTTTTTCCGAAATAAGTTTAGGGCAACGTAATATTATATCGTTTTCGGAAGAAACCGAAAGCGAAAGCGATTTACGCTTACAGCGGATAATTTTTACGTTATACTCCATTAAAAGTTATCCTCATTTGAACGCGCAGCTCGCCGTCAACCTTGCCTTCAACAAGTACCTCATCATTCCCACGCTTACGTATAAAATCAACTCTTTCCCCTTCTTTACATTGTTTAACGTATGTTATCTGGACGCTGCCGATAGATTTACCTTCAAGCTCTTTTACGGTAAATACATCCATTAAAAAGTCAGCGTACTTTGTATTGTTGGCATGAAAATAATGGTCATAATCGGAATATGTAATAATTTTGGAATAAATTTTTTCCCCACCGTCAATCGCGGGAATTTTCCATGCAGAATACTCTATGCTTCTTTCCGTGTTATAATTATTAAAATCCCCATCTTTAAAATAAGCTGTAACCGGCAACATTGCAAAAGTTTGAGTATTTATCATACACCAGCGTGAAGTAGCAACCCCCACTTTTTCATTACCGACAAATAACTCAAAATCCCTTATAAAAATCAATCGTCCGGGTTTTAACGGCCAGGTATGAACGGTTAACACCTCGCCCAGCCTAACGCTTCTGAAAAGCTTAATATACCAATTGGCTATTATAAAACCGATATTATGGGGTGTAATGTCATCATAACCGAAACCCAGCTCGTCTGCCGAACGACAAGCAGACTCCTCCATAAAAGAAAGCAAAGCTGAAAGTTTTAAATTATCATATGCGTCAACATCGGTGTATCTTAATTCATAATTTTTAATATTTCTGTACATTACCGTATCCTCTTAAAACTTCAAACAAATTTTAGCACTTTGATTACAAATTGTCCATTAAAATTAGAAAAAAGCGTGATTATGTGTGACATAGTACCTTTTATTTTTGTCAAAATATTGACATAATTTACGGATTATGGTATAATAATGCTAAATTACGGAGGAAACTATGGACGACGTCAAAGACTTGCCCGAAGACGAAGAAAATAAAAGCGCGATAAGCGCGGATCTGATCAGAGGACATATAAACACTATTATTCTTCGTACCCTTTATGAGCGCGATAAGTATGGTTATGAAATTATTGAAGAAATAGAAAAAAAGAGCCACGGACAATACTCTTTAAAGCAGCCTACTCTTTACAGCGCATTGAAGCGTCTTGAATCACAGGGTTATATAAACGCTTACTGGAAGACCGACGAGGTTTCATTGGGAGGAAGAAGAAAATATTATACCCTGACCGATAGCGGACGGGAGATTACCGAAAAAAATCAAGCCGAGTGGGAATATTCAAGGACGGTTATTGATAATCTCATTTCAGACCGCTCATTCGACTTTAACCAGCCCGCCCCCACTTCTGTCGACTTCAAAATTCTTAAAAAGTCCACCTCACGCGTTCCCGTTGTTAAAAACGGCGGGGAAGATGACGACGACGATGACGAATTTGACGATAAACCTGAAATTAAGGCATCCTCGATTCCTGAGGTAGAAATCAAACCCGAAACCGTTACTTTTACAGAACAGACGGTTTATTACGAAACAGTTACTTCTACAGTTCAAGAACTGCAACCTATTCGTGAAGTTCAAAAAGAAGTTCTTACACCCCCCGTCCAGGAGCCGCAACCTACCCGACAGATTCAGGAAGAATTAAAACATACCTCTTCCCCCGTTCAGGAAGTACAAACATCACAGGAAATGCCTAAAACTGAAAACACGGCAACAGAGAATACTATACCATTTAAAAATTACGGCGATGATGAACACAAACCAATGGACGAAGAACAGAGAAGAATCGTTCACGAAAACTATATGCGTTTAATTTCCGAACCTGTAAACGAACCCGTTCAGGAAGTTGAAAATATAGTACCTGTTGCGGATGATATTGATACGGACAAGCTTATTTATAATAATAAACCCGAAACGGAAAGAGATTACCGTAATCTTATTAACAATTTATTTGTAAAAACAATAAAACGTAATCCTTCCGAACCTCGGTCGGAGCAAGCGGCTTATACAAAGCCTGTTGAACCTGCAATCAAGCTTGACGACATAGCAGACAAAGCAGATATCGACGGATTGAAAGTTAATTCGTCCGAATACGTTGTTAATTCACGTAAAAGAAATTATAATATGGGCGGAACACTTTTTAAAAGCTCGCTTATAGTTTCGGTTGTACTTCTGTTACTGTTTATGTTCAGTCTTATTTTCAAAAGCAAGCTTGGCGTAAGTCTGGCGTATCCTTTTGTAATACTTGCTATTGATATAGCTCAGGTTCTTATTTTCGGAATTTTGTATTACACTGATTTGGGTAAAATAACAAGAAAGCCTTCTTCAAATATTTATTTAACTGCATCAATAATTATAACTGTTATTCTGATACTGATAATATTTATCGTTTCAATACTGTTGAATGTAGATTTTACATCCTCGGGCGACGTATTCGCAAAAATAATTATCCCTATTTTTACAGCGTTAAACGTTTCAGTATTTGCCGGTTGTTTTTACGCATTTACAAAACACAATAATTAAAAAATAATTTGCGGCGATAAAAACAAAGCACTCGAATTATTACCGTAATTCTCATAGGTATCAGTTAAGCCGCAGGTAAAAGAGAATTAGGCGCAACGTGAAGTTGCGCCTTTTAATTTTTTATATGTGCGGAAGTTGCAGTGCGAACGAAAATTATGTAATAAAACGGGAGCCAAACTTATCAACCGCTTGTTTTATAGCTTACGATGTGCTATAATGATAAACAGTAATTTAGAGGAAGCGATTTTTGCGATGTTTTTTACAAAACCGACTTTTGAGGAAATAAGGTTACCATTTAGATTTATCGAAATTCCGGATGATTTAGAATGCGGAATAATTAACATTGAAGCGTATGGAAATATATTTGGAAAGAAAAAATATTGTTACTCTTATTATGAATTGAAATATTCTAAAATGTATCATAACGGAGAATTTGAACAAATGGTTAAGCTACTAAAAAACTCCGCCAATAAAACCGTAAAAGTTATAATCAAAGTTAAAAAAGGCATACCGAAAGATTTTAAACTTGATATAAATAGTTTGGTGGAAGTTTATAACGACGAACGTTTCAAATCACTGTCATTACTCGGTTGGGGATTTAACGATAAGAGTTACGAAGAACTCTCTGCAAACCGATAAATTCTCCATTTCTTTTACTTGAATTAAACAAAGACCTCTCAACAATTTTGTTGAGAGGTCTTTATCATCGTCTGCTTTAATTCCCTATGGGAAACGCACTTTATTCGGGTACTTCTGCTTTTAAGAAAATTATTTTGCGAATTCGCTTGCGCGGAATTCCCTGATTACGTTTACTTTTATCTGTCCGGGATATTCAAGCTCTTTTTCGATTTTCTTTGCTATGTCCTTTGCAAGGAACATTGTCTGAGCATCGTCAATTTGTTCAGGTTTGACAATTACGCGTACTTCTCTGCCCGCCTGAATTGCATAACACTTATCAACACCACGGAAGCTACCGGCAAGCTCTTCAAGCTTTTCAAGCCTTTTAACGTAATTAGTGCCTGTTTCCCTTCTCGCTCCGGGTCTTGCCCCGGAAATTGCATCTGCCGCAGCAACAAGTACGGCTTCAATCGTAGTGGGTTCGCAATCGCCGTGGTGTGCCGCTATTGCATTGATAACCTTTGCACTCTCACGGTATTTCTTTGCAATGTCTGCGCCCAATTGGATATGCGTGCCTTCCTGCTCGTGATCCACTGCCTTGCCGATATCATGCAGAAGTCCCGCACGCTTTGCAAGCGTTACGTCCATCCCCAATTCGGAAGCCATAAGCCCAGCAAGCTGAGCCACTTCGATTGAATGCTTATAAACGTTCTGCCCGTAACTCGTTCTGTATTTAAGTCTGCCCAAAAGTTTAATAATTTCAGGATGAAGTCCGAAAATACCGACTTCAAACATTGCACTTTCGCCTGCCGCTTTTATTTCGGCATCCATTTCTTTTTTTACCTTTTCAACAGTTTCTTCTATCCTTGCGGGATGAATTCTGCCGTCTGAAATAAGTTTTTCAAGCGAAAGTCTTGCAATCTCACGCCTTACGGGATCAAAACCGGAAAGTATGACAACTTCGGGAGTATCGTCGATGATAAGCTCGATACCGGTAGCATTTTCTATCGCGCGAATATTCCTGCCTTCTCTGCCTATAAGCCTTGCTTTCATATCATCGCTGGGAAGCTGAACAACCGAAACGGTAATTTCGGATGCGTGATCGGCAGCGCAACGCTGAATTGCAAGTGAAATAATCTTTTTAGCCTCGTTATTGGCTTCGTCTTTGGCAGTTTGTTCAATATTTCTTACCTGTAACGCTACGTCGTGGCGCGTTTCGTCAAGTATTTCATTGGAAAGAATTTGTTTCGCTTCTTCCTTTGTTAGCTGGGCAACCTTTTCAAGCTCTTTAATCATAAGCTCGTGCTGATGGTTGATTTTGTCCTGCGTCTTTTTAATTTCCTGTTCTTTATTGACAAGCTCTTTCTTTTGCTGCTCCAAAGCATCGTTTTTCTTGGTCAATGCTTCTTCTTTTTTATCAAGCGAGTCTTCCTTTTGCAAGAGTCTTTGCTCTTGTTTCTGCAATTCAAATTTCTTTTCCTTGCTTTCTTTTTCAAATTCGTTTCTTAGTTGCAGCTCCTGTTCCTTAGCCTCTAATATTGCTTCCTTTTTCAACGCTTTGCATTCCTGTGAAGCGTCTTCGATCATTTTCTTTGTTCTTGACTGAACATCGCCTAATCTCTTTTCCGTCGTCTTTTTATTTACAACATAGCCGACGAAAATGCCAATACCAAGCGCAACAATGAAACAGCCGACTATCAACCCGATAGCCAAGCCCAAATTCATGTCGCTTGCAAGAAACAGGGAGCTTAAATTGATTTTAAACATTTAAGCCTCCTGATTGTTTAATTAAATATATACGAAATCCTTTCGGACAAGTTTATATCCTTATTTATTTTACACCCATATTTCTCAAATGTCAATGCTATAATTTAAATACTTCAAACAATATAAAAAAAAGCGGAAAATCCGCTTTATTTTATTTCATCTATCCATAATTTTGAAACAGCGTCGGAGGGCATTCGCCAATCGCCGCGCGGCGACAACGAAACCGACCCCACTTTCACTCCGTCGGGAGAACATGAACGTTTAAACTGCTGTGCAAAGAAACGTTTATAAAAGTTTTTAAGCCATTTACTTATAGTTGCCTTGCTATAAATTCCTTTAAAGGTCTGCACCGCAATATATTGCACCTTTTCTGGTTTAAAGCCCCAACGAATCGCATAATACAAGAAGAAATCGTGGAGAATATAAGGTCCCACTATATCTTCTGTTTTTTGTGAAATCCACCCATCCTTCGGGGGAAGTAGTTCCGGACTGATTTCTGTATTTAAAATATCGTAAAGCACTTCCCTGCATTTTCCGCCAAACCTGTCGGCTTCACTTTTTACAAGGTGCTTTACAAGCGTTTTGGGAACAGAGCTGTTAACGCCGTACATTGACATATGATCGCCGTTATACGTTGCCCAGCCGAGTGCAAGCTCACTTAAATCGCCTGTACCGATTACAAGTCCTCCCGTCTGGTTTGCGATATCCATAAGAACGAGCGTCCTCATTCTTGCCTGAGCGTTTTCAAAGGTTACGTCAAGATTATTTATATCGTGTCCGATGTCTTTGAAATGCACGCTTACACTGTCGGATATGCAAATGGTCTTGCCCGTTACACCGAGAATCTCGATAAGCCTTAACGAGTTATTTTTTGTTTTACCCGTAGTGCCGAACCCCGGCATAGTAACTGCGATTATATCTTTTACGCATTTTCCGATTGACTTAAAAGCACGGTATGTTACAAGCAATGCAAGCGCAGAATCAAGTCCGCCGGAAATACCTATCACCGCAGTTTTTGCGTTGGTATGCTTCAACCTCTTTTCAAGTCCTTTCGATTGGATATTTAAAATTAGCTCCGTCCTTTCCGATAGCTTAAAATCATCTTCGGGTACAAAAGGAGTTCTTGAAAATTTACGAAGCAACGCTCCATTTGCTTTTACAGTCTTAAACATTCTGTCCGCATATCTGTGGTCGCCGTATTTATCTTGTTTGAAAAACCCGCCCGACATTCTGCGACGCTCTGCAATTATTTTTTCAACGTCTATTTCGCTATATAAAAGACCGTTTTCAAAAAGTTTACTTTCTGCAAGAACAACCCCGCATTCCGCAATAATGTTATGTCCTGCAAACACCATATCGGTAGTACTTTCCCCATCGCCCGCGTCGCAATAAACGTATCCGCAGACCAGCTTGGCAGACTGCATTTTAACAAGGTTTTTTCTGTACTCGGCTTTCCCGACCGTTTCGTCACTGCATGACAAATTAACGATTATGCTTGCGCCCTCTTGCGCATGACTGATTGACGGGGATTGCGGTACCCATAAATCCTCGCAAATTTCCACAGCAACAGTAAACTCGGATTGATTTTTACACTTAAAAATAAATTTTGAATCGAAAATTATGTCTTCCTGTCCCGCTAACGAGATAAGATCCCAAAAATCTTCGGGTGCGGCAGTAAAGTGTCTGCCTTCATAGAATTCCCCGTAACTTGGAATATATGTTTTAGGAACAACACCCAAAATTTTTCCACTATGGATACCGATTGCACAATTATAAAGCCTACCGCAAAAGCTGACCGGCGCACCGACAAATACGAGAGTATCAATCCCCTCAGTCGCTTTACAGATTTTTGCAATGGATTGTTCAACTCCGTCTAAGAGTGTTTTTTGGTTAAAAAGGTCGCCGCAAGTATATCCGCAAACACAAAGTTCGGGAAAAACCGTCAGCTGGCTGCCGTTTTCCGCACTATCCTTAATTGCCTTGATTATCTGTTCGGTATTAAATTCAACGTCGGCTACCCTAATTTCAGGCGTAGCGGCGCAAACTTTGACAAAACCGTAATTCATTTAGTCCTTCTTTTGAAGTGAAGCCCTGTGTGCCTCTCTTATTTTCGCGTCAATCTCGGCTTTAACTTGGGGGTTACTCTTTAAATACTCCCTCATTTTTTCTCTGCCCTGCGCCACTTTTTCCTCGTTGTAATAGAAGAACGCGCCGCTCTTTGAAATAATGCCGTACTCAACGCCGAGGTCTATAAGACAGCCTTCCTGTGAAATACCTTCTCCGTAAATGATATCAAATTCAGCAACCTTGAAAGGAGGCGCAACTTTGTTTTTTACCACCTTGCACTTTGCCCTGTTACCTACTATTTCCCCTTCACTTTTAAGCGCATCTGCCTTTCTGATGTCAAGTCTGATAGTAGCGAAATATTTCAAAGCCTTACCGCCAGGCGTCGTTTCCGGATTTCCGAACATAACCCCGACTTTTTCGCGAAGCTGGTTTATAAAGATGACGCAGGTTTTCGACCTGTTAGTAATTGCGGTAAGCTTTCTTAAAGCCTGCGACATCAGTCTTGCAAGAAGTCCGACGTGAGTATCGCCCATATCGCCTTCAATTTCCGCTTTTGGAGTGAGGGCAGCAACCGAGTCAACAACTATTACGTCAACTGCACTCGACCTTACAAGCGATTCACAAATATCAAGGGCTTGTTCCCCGGTGTCGGGCTGCGAAAGGTACAGCTCGTTAGTATCTACACCCAACGCACGTGCGTACTGTGCGTCTAACGCGTGTTCCGCATCGATGAATGCAGCTACGCCGCCGGCCTTCTGGGTTTCGGCAATGATATGCAGGGCAACCGTAGTTTTACCCGAAGACTCAGGTCCGTAGATTTCAAGAATCCTTCCGCGGGGTACGCCGCCCACCCCCAAAGCAAGGTCAAGCGACAGACAGCCCGTAGGAATATATTCAAGATCCTGGTTGATCCTGTATTCGCCAAGCTTCATTATTGCGCCCTTGCCGTACTGCTTTTCAATCATTGCAATGGTTGAGTTTAGTGCCTTCAATTTTTCTTCGTTCATATTTATCTCCTGAATTATTTTAACGTTTTGAATGCGTGAAACAAGGCAAGATTAACTGCCGTATTCGTTATCGTGTTTCTGTCGCCTTTTAAATTATATTTAAAAACCGAAACGTCCTTTCGTGTTCCGACCGCTATATAAACAAGCCCAACAGGTTTTGACGTATTATCCGATTTTGGTCCCGCTATACCCGTAGTTGCTATGCTTATATCGCAATTTCCGCTTTTTATAAGCCCTTCCGCCATTTCCCCTGCCGTCTGCCGTGAAACCGCACCAAACTGGTGCAGAGTCATATTCCGAACGCCGAGCCGCTGCATTTTAGCTTCGTTTGAATAAGTGTTCAAGCCCTCAAAATACACTTCACTTATTCCGGGAATCTCAACAAGCTTTTTACCTATTCCACCACCTGTAAACGATTCCGCAACGCTTATCTTCATCCTACGAAGCTTTAAAAGCTGATAAAGTCTTTCGGCAAGAGTATAATCTTCAATGCAATAAACATATTCATCAAGCGAACTTACAAGCGAACGGAAAACCTTATCAAACGCACTTTTAGAAATCTCTTCCGAATACACGATTTCAATTAAACAATCACCGTAATTTCCGCTTACATTAAAATCAATTAATTTACGTAATTTTTCTGCTTTTGAAGGTTCGGTATTTATAGCTTTATTAATTGCCGAATTAATTTCTTTTGCGGAAGCCCCTATTGTTTTAACGTAAGCCTTTTCATACTTTACGCCGTACTTTGCGTCCAGTATTTGTTTTATATCATCGAAACGAAGTCTGTTCTCTTTATCGGAAAAGAGTATAAAAGCATTGTCTTTTTCCGACCCGATAACGCTAAGCTCGTTAAATTTTGCATTATACAGGTTAGTTAAAAAGTTTTTCAATGTTTTTTCCATTATTGCGGGACAGTAAATTACTATATTTTCGTAATTTTCTTTACCGTCTTTAACCGCACGGACAATTTCATCAGACTTGTCATAGGCTATAAACGCAATCTTATCAAAATAATAACCTATACCCGAAAAGGACGCTACAATTTCGTTTGCCCCTTCAAAGTTGTGCAGTTTTTTATTCCCGAAAATCAAAAGACAGTTATTTGCGACCTTCAGGTCGGCTTTATCAACTAAATTCATTGCTTTAAAACTTCGATATTTTTAACTATATAGTTAATACCCGATATTACCGTTAATAGCACGGAAAGCGCGAAAAAGCACAAACCGATGTAATTAATTATCAGTCCCGCCGAATGCGCCGTAAGCTCACGAACCGCCTCTCCTATTAAAAGAACGACAACTGCAACGTCCTGTGTAACCGTTTTATATTTACCGAAAATATCGGCGGCTATTACCTTCCCTGCACCTGCGGCAACCATTCTGAAACCGCTGACAATAATTTCTCTGGCAAGAATTAAAACGACTCCGCAACCCGCAACTATCATTGCCCACACGCCGACGGAAGTAAAAATTTCGGGTTTGGTCAAAAACACGACGAGCGCAGATAAAACGAGAACTTTGTCCGCTATCGGATCCAAAAATTTACCTAAATTAGTTACGAGGTTGTACTTCCTTGCTATTTTTCCGTCAAGCAGGTCAGTTAAGCTTGCAATACCGAATACAGCAAGGGCAACAATGTAATGTGCGGTAAAATCCAGATAGAAAAACAAAATGAAAATCGGAATCATTACGACTCTGCTGATTGTAAGCTTGTTGGGCAAATTCATTACACCTCTGCCTTTTGCAAGCTTGTACATTTTGCTTTCTTCCATATTATTATCGCTCATAATTCGTAGTCCTCCGTTTTACCGTAAAGGTCGTAACCGTCGTTTCCTGAAATAATCACTTCGTTATACTCACCCTGGACGGCTTTGGGAGAATTGAAGTAAACTTTACCGTCAATGTCGGGTGCGCTAAAATAAGCCCTACCCTCAAAGCAGTTTTTGCTGTAATTGATACCGTCGCATATAACGCGCAATCTTTTACCGACGTATGAATTAAGTTTTTCCGCTGAAATTTCACGTTGAACAGAATAAAGCTTTTTTACCCTCGCCCTCTTTGTTGCATAAGGAACTTGCCCTTTTAATTTATAGGCAGGGGTATCAGGTTCTCTCGAATATGCAAAAAAACCGCAATTGTCAAGCTTCGCTTCACGCAGAAAACCGCAAAGCGCGTCACATTCTTGTTGGGTTTCGGACGGAAATCCCGCAATAAAAGTAGAACGGATTGCAATATCGGGAATATTATCCCTCAGCTTTTTAATAAGCTGTAAATATTCCGCCCTACTGCCCTTTCGGTTCATAAGCTTTAAAATTCTATCTTCGCTGTGCTGAAAAGGAATATCAAGATATTTAATAATTTTATTATTATTCTTAATTTCCCCGATTAACGCATCGTCAATCATATCAGGATAGCAGTACAATAATCTTACACTATTAATGTTGACAAGTGCTGTCAACTTTTGCAAAATTTCTATTAATTTTTTTTGACCGTATAAATCTATGCCGTAGCGTGTTACGTCCTGTGCGACTATAATCAGCTCGGAAACGTCGCCAAGTCCCTGAGCCTCTTTAACAAGCTGTTCTATCGGATAACTTTTATATTTTCCACGTATCTTAGGTATAAGGCAATAGGTACAACGGTTGTTGCATCCGTCAGCTATTTTAAGATAAGCAAAATGTGCAGGAGTAGTAATTACCCTTTGGGATACGTACTCTCCGTTTCCGCTGCCTACTGAATTTATTCTTTCTCCAAGATAAGCCCTATCCAGAGCTTCAAAAATTTTGTCGTAGTCATCTGTACCGAGAAATACGTCGGCCTCTACCAGAGCGTCAAAGGTTTCGCCGACATATTTTTGCGGCAGACAGCCTGTAATTACTAACTTTTCAAGATTTTCGCTTTTGTAAGCGGCACATTCAAGTACAGTTTCAATAGCTTCTTTTCTCGATTCATTTAGAAAAGCGCAGGTATTGACGATAATAATCTGAGCCTCGGCGATATCGTCGGTTATGACGCAACCCCTTTCTCTTATTATTGACAAAAGCTTTTCGGAATCTACCCTGTTTTTATCGCAACCGAGTGAGATTAATCCGAATTTCTTCTGTGCAAAATCAATCATCTATTTCTCCGTAAGTATTAATAAATTCTTCTTTGGAAAGCAATACCTTTCTCGGCTTAGATCCCTCGGATTGGGTAACGTAGTTCATATTTTCCATCCAGTCGATTATTTTGCAAGCCTTGATATATCCGACGGGAAAACGGCGTTGTATCATTGAAACGGATGCCTGGTTTGAAGTTACGCAATAGAACAACGCTTTAATATACGTATCGTCAATTTTTGTATCTCCAGCGTCCGCATTGCCGTCATCTCCGCCCATAGAATTAGAGTTTTCTTCCGCTTCGACTTTGTTAATAAAGTCGGAAACGCTTTGGTCAAAATACGTTTCATTATGAGCCTTGACAAAGTCGGTAACCTTCTGAACCTCGTGAGTATCAACAAAGCATCCCTGTATGCGGGCAAGGTCTGGACTTTCGGCTGAACGGAAATACAAGTCGCCCTTACCCAAAAGCTTTTCCGCACCGCCGATATCAAAGATAGTACGCGCGTCGTCAAAAGAGTTAACTTTGAAGCCTATTCTCGTAGGCAAATTAGATTTTATTAAGCCTGTAATACAGTCTACCGAAGGACGTTGAGTTGCAAGAATTAAATGTATCCCCGCCGCCCTTGCCTTTTGAACAAGCTTTATAATCCTACTTTCTATATCCTTTTTTGCTTGAAGCATCAAATCGCCGAATTCGTCGAGAATTATAACAACCTTCGGTAACTTTTCTTCTCCGTCTTGTAAATGATTATTATATTCGTCAAGCGTCTTTGTTGCGGTACCCTTTTCCGTCATATCCTTGAAAAGAGTATACCTTCTTTCCATTTCCTTAATAGCCCAGTTCAAAGCTTTAATAGCCTTGTCCACATCGTAAATGATTTCATTAATCATTAGATGCGGAAGCTTATCGTATGATATAAATTCAACTTGCTTAGGGTCGACAAGAATAAGCCTTAAATCCTCCGGCCCGTATTTATATAACAAACTTATAAGCAGCGAACTAAGACAAATACTTTTACCGCTACCGGTAGTACCGGCTACAAGCAGATGCGGCATTTTTGTAATATCGGGACAAACCACTTCCCCCTCGATATTTTTTCCGAGTGCAAACGTAATCGACTTAGGTTTGCAATTTATAAACTTTGAACTTGAAAGCATGCTTTTAAGTCCGACTACCGTTCTTGAATTATTCGGAACTTCTATAGATACCGCACCCTTGGAATAATTAAGATAAGCCGTAACGTTTTCCTTCATTAACGCCATAGCAATGGCTTCCCTGTAATTGAGTGCCTGTTTGATTTTAGTCTTATCTTCTACTATTATATCGTAACGTGTAATTGCAGGACCTATCGTCACGTTGGACACTTCGCTTTCTATTTTGAATCTTGCAAGCGTTTCAACAATAGTACGCTTATTATCTTCTATTTCACCCGTATTAACATTGCCTGATTCAGGATAATCATCCAAAAGATCCAAACCGGGACGGATGTACTTTTTCCAGACGTGTTTAGGCTTTTCTTCCTGCTTAGAAGTTTCTTCAACGGGTTTGGGAACGGTCTTCTGAACTTCGGGTTTAACTCTGCGTTCGCCAATAAGCCCCCTGCTTTCTATACGTTTTTCAGGGACGCTTTCCGTTATGCTCTCCGAAATATTTTCTGCCTTATTTTCAGTACGGCTCTCGGTACGGCTTTCAGAAACAGAATTTCTGGTTAAAGAGAAAGGCTGCTCTTCAATACCGTCACTCTCGTCATCGAAAATATTAGCTTTACTGCGTTCTGCTCGTCTGGATGCCAGCCTTGAAACATCGGGTTCGATTCGTTTTTCGCTTAGTGAAGCGTTGGACGAACCGAATATGCTGAACATATCCACTTTACCGTCCTGAATAGGCTTTTCCTCTTCTTCAACCTGTTCAAATTCAACCCGCTCACTACGGTCGGAAACTACGTGGGTAGGTTCGTCAGTTTCCTCGGTTAAGTCCTCGGACATACTGTTTACCGGCTCGTTTAAAATGTAATTATCAGACTGTGTGTAAGTATCATCATCGGCAAAACTATTCACTTCTTCGCGTATGGTTTCCGAATAACCGGAAGCAGATTGTTCCTCTTCGGCTTCATAACAGGACTGTGAAGAATACACTCCGCCCGAAACCTCTTCATAATCGTCGAGCTTATCTACCGGCTTATCTCCATAAACGTAATTTGACGGAGCTGACACTGCAGGCTGGTTTAAAACGTCTTCCTGATAACTTTCCGCATAAGACTGTATGGGGACAGCACTCCCCTTCTTCTCGCTTGCAAAACTGTTAAGGTAATCGGTCTTATTATGTACAGGATGGTTAAAATAAGAATCTTCGCTGAAAATCATATTGCGCCTATAACTTTCGGCATCGAATTCCCCCTTTTCAAACAATATCTTCCGTCCGAGATTTTTTTGTGAATACGGGTTAGCATCCTCTTCCCTTATCCTTTGGACAGGCGGTTGGGTTACGGCTACTTCATTGCGTCGTTCAAAAAAATGTGTCTGTTGCGGAACAGAACGTACAACGGGTGTTTCAACCGTTTCGTCAATAACGTCTTCCGTTACATTGGAAATCGTAACTTTAGATGCAGGACTACCCTTACGACGAAAAAGAACCGTAAAAAGAAAGTATCCCGCAGCAATCGTAAGCAATGAAAAAATAATATATGCGCCCACAAATGTAGTTACCTTGGCAACAGGATAAACAATCAGTGCCGATATTACCCCGCCGAAGGTATAGCCTTTAATGCCGTTTTCCGCATTTGTGTAGCAATCGGAGATATATCCTCCGTAACTGTCAAGCGAGATATTTCTGCTTGTTGCGGCGTGAAAAAGTAAAAAAGCAGCAAACACAGTTAAACAAACCGCAAATGCGGTTTTAAAAGAAATTTTGAAACTTTTTCCGAATACAAGCCATTCTCCGAAATAAGCTAAAATTGCAACTAACAGGAAAGAACCGTACCCGAACGTACCAAACATAAATAAACAGATTGCCTTACCTATCCCCGCAAAAACAGCTTTACCTGTAAAAAGCATAAGAAGTAAAATCGCGCTGAACAACAGCAACGTCATCCCCAATGTTTCTCTTGTAAATACGTAAGTAGATTTATTGTTTTTTTCTCTATTCTTTTTGTTCACAACTATTCTCCGATAGTATTATTGTAAGCAAAATAATACATTTTCAATTATATCATTTAAGTATAGAAATGACAACAAAATGAATATAAAAATTAAATTTTTTTATATAATATAGAATGATAAAAAAACAAAAAAACCGCGCGGACTCCGCACGGTTTACTTATATGCAAATTATAATTTTGTTTTTCCCTTTTCCGCTTCGTATATACTGTTTGCATCGTTCCAGGAATACATACCGCGTATTTCTTTACCGACTTCTTCAAGTTGGTGCGACGCTTCCAATGACCTTTTAGCATCGAAGTGCGCCCTGCCGTTATTGTTTTCGGCTATCCACTTAGAGGCAAACGTTCCGTCCTGAATCTCTTCAAGAACTTTTTTCATCTCTTTCTTGGTTTCTTCCGTAATTATACGTTTACCTGTTTCATAATCGCCGTACTCGGCAGTATCGGAAACGGAATATCTCATCATAGAGAAACCGCCCTTGTAAATAAGGTCTACAATAAGTTTCATCTCATGAATACATTCAAAATAAGCGTTTTTAGGGTCGTACCCCGCCTCAACCAAAGTTTCAAATCCCGCTTTCATAAGCGCGGTAACGCCGCCGCAAAGTACCGCCTGTTCTCCGAATAAATCGGTTTCTGTTTCACATTTAAAAGTAGTTTCAAGAACGCCAGCCCTTGCCCCACCTATTCCTGCCGCATATGCAAGCGCGATATCCAAAGCTTTGCCTGTATAGTTTTGATGAATTGCAACAAGACAAGGCACGCCTTTACCTTCCTGATACTCGGAACGGACGGTGTGTCCGGGGCCCTTGGGGGCAATCATAAAGACGTCGATATTTGCAGGGGGAATTATCTGATGATAATGTATATTAAACCCGTGGGCAAATGCAAGTGCCGCACCTTCTTTCAAATTCTTCTCGATACTCTCTTTATAAACTTTAGCCTGTTTTTCATCGTTGATTAAAATCATAACGACATCTGCACGCTTGGTAGCTTCGGCAACGTTATAAACCTTAAAACCTGCCGATTCTGCTTTTGGCCAGGACTTTCCACCCTCGTGCAGACCTATAACAACGTTAACGCCGCTCTCTCTCAAATTTAACGCGTGGGCATGCCCTTGACTGCCGTAACCGATAACTGCAACCGTCTTATTTTTCAAAACATTAACATCACAGTCTGACTGGTAATAAATTTTAGACATATAATACCTCCGAATTTTACGTTAGGGTGTTTCGCCCTTTTTCTGAATATTATAATGTTTATAATGTTTCAAGTCAAGCAATATTGCATATTAATAAGAAAAATATATAAAAATTTGCATATTTTAGCATATACGTGCATAATTATCAAGAATTTAGACAAAAAATATGAATATTTTATACTCTTTGCGATACAATTCGGCGTTCAAATGCTGCCGACGCATTTTTTTGCTATAGAATATATATCCCCCGCACCCAAAAAGAGAACCATATCCTTTTCCCCTGCCTTTGAAATAAAGCCTGTAATATCGCCCGCATCATCGCCGTAACGCGATTTTTTTATACTTTGCGATAAAGTAAGCGCGCTTCCCGCATCGTCATAATATTCACGTGCAGCAAAAGTTTTATAGATAAGTAAATTATTCAAAGGCGACAAAACCTTGACAAACTGCTTAAAAAGATTTTTAGTACGCGAATAAGTGTGGGGTTGAAACACAACGAAAAGTCTGCCTTCGGTAAGTTTTTGCGCAGTACGAATGATTGCCCGTATTTCATTGGGATGATGCGCGTAATCTGCAATGCAGACGGCACCATTTACATTTCCTATATTTTCAAACCGTCTTTCGACACCCGAAAAAGATAACAACCCTTCGCGTATGCAATCAAATTTTATTCCTACGGCTCTTGCCGCTGCAATAGCCGCAAGAGAATTGAGTACGTTATGTTTACCGTAAACGTTTAAATAAACCTCTCCGAGCCGCGCACCGCACTCATAAGCAATAAACGAATATCTACCTTCGATATTCTTTATGTTCTTCGCATAATAATCAGCTGATTTATCAAAACCGAAACTCTGACCGAAAGTTAACGGTAAATCACGGTAAAGCGACACCGCCACGTCCGCGCTGTCCGCAAATCTTATATACGCTTCCTTTAAAGCGGCTTCGCTACCGTAGCATTCCAAATGATCGGCATCACTGTTTAAAATTACAGCCACGTTTGGTTTCAATAATAAAAAGTTCTTCTTATATTCACAAGCTTCGGTTATAAAAAAATCATTGCCTCCGTAATAAAAATTTGCATACTTTAAATCATTACCGCCGATATGTGAGGTAAACTTTTTATTTGCAGCAGCAAAAATATGCGTAAGCATAGCACTGCACGTAGTTTTGCCGTGACAGCCCGAAACCGCTATTACTTTTTTAAAATCACGGCTGATTTCGTAAAGAAATTGTCCGCGCGATATTATTTCTTTGGATAGATTTTCCGCCTCGGTTAAACGAACATCTGTATCTTTTATCGCGTCAGTGTAAATAATTAAATCGTAATCTTTGACACTGTCAACAGCACCGCCTGTAACCACCGATGCCCCGAGGTTTATCAATTCAGCAGTGTATTCGTTAGAGCAAACATCGCTTCCGCCGACTTTTTTGCCGAGCGATAAAAGATATTTTGCCAGTCCACTCATACTGACTCCGCCTATTCCAATGAAGTAAAAACTATTAAATCTATCCGTAAATTTTAAACGCATAATAAATTTTATTAAAAAAAATAGGGAAATAGCACGAAAAATCAATATTTCTTAAAAAAAATACAAAAAATTTGTCTTTAATGTATTGAAATTATCTAACTTTTATTGTACAATGAAAACAATGAAAGTATATTCTGGCAGGTGTAAAAATGAAAATCTCAGATGTACGAATCAGATTAGTTAACAAGGAGGACAATAAACTTAAAGCAGTAGCTTCTATTACTATTGATGATTGCTTCGTCATTCACGATATCAAAGTAATTGAAGCTGACAGCGGCGCGTTTATTGCGATGCCCAGCAGAAAAACTAATGATGGCGAATATAAGGATATTGCGCATCCACTTAACACAGAGACCCGAGAACTTATAAAAAAAGCAATCCTTACGGCTTACTACGATGAACTTAAAAATTAAGTCAACTTTTGGTTTTCCGTTAGTTAATACTGAATTTGTAAACAAGAATCCCGTCGGCAATCCGACGGGATTCTTGTTTTATCTTATATATTCTTAATCGTTACGTTTTTTTCCGAGATTTCTTAAAAGTTGGGCAAACTTAGGAACATTCTTTTCGTTCGGACGTTCTATTGAATCCTCTTCGCGCGGAACCGGTCTTCCACCCTGCTGCTGAACAATTTGATACGGTTGTTGCGGAGCTTGTTGCTGGACAGACTGGTAGGACTGCTGCGGCTGTATCGGCTGATAATGCTGGGCGGGCTGTTGCTGTACGGGTTGTTGTACAGACTGACGGTTATAATAGGGTTCGTTTACCGACATTCTGTCACTTTGAACGGTGTTGTATGAGCGGCTGTCGTAAATTCGCCCGCTTTGATAATTCCTTAATGTACTGTCCTCTTCGCGCCTGCTGTCAAAACCGGGAAAACTTGTAGCAATAACGGTAATTTCAACCTCGTCGCGGACGTTAGGATCAATTCTTGCACCGAATATTATGTTTGCGGAAGCGTCGACTACGCTTCTTACAAGCTCTGCTGCGTCTGCAACCTCGTCAAAGGTCAAATCGTCGCCGCCAACCACGTTCAATATGACGCCGCGCGCACCTTCTATGGTTGTTTCAAGCAAAGGGCAGTTTACGGCAAGTCTTACCGCCTCGATAATCCTGTTGTCGCCCTTTGCAACACCGACGCCGAGATGCGCAACGCCCTTGTCTTTGAGAATGGTTCTTACGTCCGCAAAGTCAAGATTGATAAGCGAGGGATTTACTATAAGCTCTGCAAGCCCCTTTATTCCCTGCTTCAAAATTTCGTCAGCAACACGCAACGCTTCTCTCATCGGGGTATTTTTTGCAACTACCGTTTTAATCTTATCATTGGGAATTATGATAAGCGTATCAACATATTTCTTTAAATTTTCAAGCCCCTTAGCGGTATTTTCCATACGTTTTTTGCCTTCAAAACCGAATGGCTCGGTAACTACGGCAACCGTAAGAATCTTCATATCACGCGCAATTTTAGCTATTACAGGTGCGGCACCCGTTCCCGTTCCGCCACCCATACCGGCAGTTATAAACAAAAGATCGGTACCCTCAATAGCTTTGGTAAGCTGCTCCTTGCTTTCTTCGGCAGCCGCTCTGCCGACGTCGGGATCGGCACCCGCGCCTAACCCTTTGGTAAGCGCACCGCCTATCTGGATTTTATTTTCGCAAGGCGAAAGCGCGAGAATCTGGCTGTCCGTATTTACAACGTAATATTCCGCACAGTTTATGCCCGCGTCAAGCATTCTGTTTACTGCGTTGTTACCTGCGCCGCCGACGCCGATTACTTTTATCCTTGCCCTGCCTGAAAAATTTTGATTATTAGCGGTTAAATCGTTAAACATATTTAACTCTCCTCAGAATGTTTATTTTTTAAAAAATGATGTTGATTTTGCGTCCGCAAGCGCGATATTCAACAAACTTAAAAGCGATGAAAACTGCGGCTTATCGTAATAAGGAACGGCAGGCGAAATAATTTCAACGTTCTTGACAAGCCTGTTTGATAAATGTTCGGCAGTACCTCTTACCGCCTTTACGCCTTCGCCTGTTATATAGACGGTTTTGCCATCTAAGTTTTTGCCCGTAAAGCTTTGTCTGCACTCTTCAATAGTTTCACATATCCCGTCAAGCCCTTCACGTATCTTATCGCGTAAAAGAATTGTCGAAAACTTATACGGTTTACCTTCGTACACATATTCTTCTATACCGCCCAACGACTCTTTTGCGTTAAGGTTTACTATAGAAAGCAATGCGGTTGCAACGTCGAAAGGAATTTCAAGTTCGGTCATAAGATATACCGCTATGTGTCCGATACCCACGGAAAAAGATTCGCTGAATGCAAGCCCGTTTCCGCAGATAACGCTGTAACTTGAAGAAATATAGCCCATATCGAATAAAACGGCATATTCATCCCTCAGCTCAGGTTCAACCAAATACATAGCCTCTGCATAAACCGTAGGTATAAGCTTTATTTCCGAAATCCCCGAAAACCTTTTAAAAGCTTTTAAAAGAATTTCCACAAAAGAATTTTTGCATTGGTAAAAACAAAATTTGCCTTGAAGGCTGTCGCTGATTGTTCCTATCGGGTCTATTATTTTACGCTTGTCCGACAAAACGTAATAAAGACAACTGTGACGGATAGTCTGGTATTCATCGGTATCGGAAGGCGCAGACATTCCCGCAAGATAGTCGCAATCCGCCTTGGAAATTTTTTTGACTGACTGAAAGCTTGTTACCTTGTCGGTGTTAATAATTTTTGTAAACTCTCCCGGAACACCGACGTAAAACGTCCTTATTCCCCCCGTCGCCGAAACCGTGCTTCTGACAGCGTCGTTTACGGCAAACAAAAAGCTATCCTCGTCGATAAGTTTTCCTTCGGCGTAACCATCGTAAGCGCAGGTATATTTACTTTTGATTATGAACGTATTGTTAACGCCTCTTTCCCCGACCACTGCCGTTATTTCAGAGGAGCGTATATCCAATACCGCTACACTTTTTTTGCGCATATTCAGCCGCCGCCTTATCCGAAAATTATGTTTTCTTAATTATATAATAGTATAAAAATAATGTCAACTAAATAGAGTAAAAAAGCAGTTCTTCCGAACCGCTTTTTTTAATAATATTCATTTTAAATTTTAGAATAGTCGGCGTTGATGATTCCTTCCTCCCCGCCTATACGGTATCCCCTTAACGTACCGCTGAGTTTTTGCCTGTCGGTAAGCTTACAAAACTCCGTATAAACCGCCGAAATTTTTTCAGCCGTGGATTCCGTATAATTATCTATCTGAATTTTAAGCCCGCACCTCAAATTGAAACACAGCTTCTGGACGCGTCCTTCTATTTCATCGTTTACGTCTAGGCTTATGCTTGCCACAAGCGAACGCATCCCCTTGAAGCTTTCTTTAAAAGTCGAAGCTATAGCCGCGATATCGACAATGCGCTCAACGGGAACACCTATAAATTCTACATTGGGAGTGCCGTCGTTTACGTTTTTATTTTCAGTACTGCTTCTTATAAACTTCCCGTCGCTATCGTACATAGAATACAGTCCGCCCACCGCAACGGCAAATGTTTCAAGTCTTTCTTTTAAAACCACGTTTACCGTGCAAGGAAATACCTTTTCGCAAGATGCAACAGTATAATTACTGTCTTTCACGGTATTTGCAATACTGTCCGTATTAAGAAACAGCAAACTTTCGCCCTTAAAAACGCTTAACGCGCTTTTTGCCTCGTTGTAGCTTTTTTCATAAGTTTGCTCGTCTGCGTAAGTAATAAGCGTAACGTTGATATTTTTTACGGCAAAAATTATACCAAGACTTATAACCAACGACGCCAAAAAAACAATTCCTATCAATAAAGCGACAATTTTTCTTATGTACTTCATAACGTTATACTGTAACTCTTACGATATCCGCTCCAAGATTTCTGAGTTTGTATTCAAAAGAGCCGTACCCCCTGTCTATGTGGGAAATGCCCATAACCTCGCTTCTTCCGTCCGCGGCAAGTCCTGCGAGGACCAAAGCCGCCCCGCCGCGCAAATCGTTTGCGACGACCGTCGCGCCTTTAAATTTTTCGACTCCGCGAACAAACGCGTTTCTGTCTATAACCGTTATATCCGCACCCATTTTCCGCAATTCAGGCACATATTTAAATCTTGTTTCAAAAAGATTTTCAGTAACAATCGAATGGCCTTCGCATATACAGCAAAGTGCGGTAAACTGCGCCTGCAAATCAGTAGGAAATCCCGGATACGGTTGAGTTTCGATTGATTTTACCGAAGCGAGTCTTTTATGATTTTCCAATACTATTTTATCATTATTTATATGTATTTTGCAACCATTTTCCGTAAGTTTATGTATAAGAGAGCTAATATTTTCAGGATAAGCCCCCTCGGCTGTTATTTCCCCTCCGCACATCGCTGCACCTATGAGAAAAGTGCCTGCCTCTATACGGTCGGGAATAGGAAGATATTCGCACCCTTCCAGTTTATTTACCCCGTCTATACGTATAGTACCGCTTCCTGCTCCAGAAACCTTTGCACCTATGCGGTTTAAAAAATTTTGCAAGTCCTCTATTTCGGGTTCCCGTGCAGCATTTTTAATTATTGTGGTTCCTTCCGCTTTTACGGCTGCAAGCATTATATTTTCGGTCGCGCCGACGCTCGGGCAATCAAGCATTATTTCATTACCGCGAAGCTTATCGCATTTGCAAAGAATGTATCCGTTTTTTTCGGTTATCTGTACGCCGAGTCTTTTCAATCCCGTAAGATGAAGGTCAACAGGTCGTAGCCCTATATCGCACCCGCCCGGATATGCTATTTTTGCATACCTGAAACGCGAAATTACAGAACCGAGCAAGAACACAGACGAACGCAACTCGTGTGCGAGTGCGCTGGGTATTTCAAAACAATCCGCGGACGAACTGTCTATAATTATATTATCGCCGTCATAAACTGCCTTACAACCGAGACATGACAGAATTTTAACCATATTCTTCACGTCGGAAATATGCGGCACGTTTAAAATTTTAACTTTTCCGTCGGTTAATACCGTTGCGGCAAGTATAGGAAGCACAGAATTTTTTGAAGACTGTATTTTAACGCTTCCGTATAGCTTGTTTCCTCCGTTTATAATGTATTTTTCCATATTAACTCCGAGTATAAAGATATACTCCATTATATGGAAATTTACCCGTCGGTTGTTAATTTTGCCGTGACACGTTATATAGAACGCCCATTGACGCCATAGTTATAATCAGCGAAGTATTCCCGCTGCTTATCAAAGGCAAAGGCAGCCCCGTAGGCGGAATTGCACCGCTTACAACCAGTGCGTTTACCATAACCTGTATACCGTAAACAAGAGTGAAACCCGCGGCAAGCAAAAAACCGAATCTGTCCTTACAGTTTTTCGCAATCTTAAATCCGCGAAAGATTATAAAACCGCAGAATGAAAAGAAAATCAATAATCCTAAAAAGCCCAGCTCCTCGCCCATTATTGAAAGAATAAAGTCGCTTTCGGCAAACGGTAAAAACCTATATTTCTGGGTTGAATTGAAAAGCCCGGTTCCAAACAACCCGCCGTTACCCAACGCATAAAGCGATTGGATTAGCTGGTATCCTTCATCCTTAGGCGACGCCCAAGGGTTTATAAACGCACTCAACCTCTGCAACCTGTAAGGTTCTAAAATTATAAGCAGTGGAACGGCTACCGCAAGAGGTATTAAAACAATTAAAAACGTTTTTAAGTTTGTGCCACTTAAAAAAATAAGACCGAGCATAAGCATACCGACACACATAGTTATCGACATATTCGGTTCTATTATTATCAGCAGGCAAAAGCCTATACCCACAGCCAGTACAGGGATTACCCCTTTAACTGTTTTTACTTTTTCATAATTTTTTGCAAAGTAAGCGGCAGCAAACAGCGCGTATGAATACTTTGCAATTTCCGATGGCTGAAGGGTTATTCCTCCGAAGCCTATCCATCTGGTTGCGCCATAATTGGTAATACCTATCCCCGGAACGAAAACAAGCACAAGTAAAACCGCAGCAATAATAATTGCGGCATACCTGAATTTCATCAGCTTTTTATAAGGAACAAAACTCATTCCCACCATTGCAGCCGCGCCAAGCACAACACCGATAATTTGCTTTTTTACAAAATAAAGACTATCGCCAAACTGAACTTCCGCCGTATAAGAGCTTGCGGAATATATCATAAGACAGCCGAAGCAAGCCATCAAAAAAATACATATTAAAAGCGGGATATCTCCCGCTTTTTTTCTATTCTTCAAAGACTTCATTCACACCTTCCACAAGTTTTTTGAACGCATCGCCGCGCTCCTCGTAATTTGTGAAACTGTCGAAGCTTGAACTTGCGGGACTTAACAGTACGTTCTGTCCGGGTTTTGCAATAAACTGGGCAAGACGGACGGCAGGTCTGAATTCCGCGCAAAGCGAAAAGTCGGAAAATCCCGCCTTTATAGCCGCGTTTAGAAGTTTGAACCTGTTTTCACCGTAAAGTACGGCATGCACGACTTTACTTTCTTTCATTGACGAAAACAACGGCATATAGTCGTACCCCTTATCTTTACCTCCTAAAAGTATGACGGTAGGCTCGGTCATTGCATTCATTGCTTTAACCGTTGCGTCAACATTGGTTCCTTTGCTGTCGTCTATGTACGTTACACCGTTCGATTTGCTAACCACTTCTATACGGTGTTTTATACCTTTGAAAGAACATATTGCTTCCGCAACTTTATTTTTATCTATTCCGAGAATATGCGCCGCGGCTACGCACGCAAGTGCGTTGTAAACGTTATGTACGCCCGTAAGGGTCATATCGCTGACGTCGAAATATTTTTCCCCGTTAAAATACACGCTTCCGTTTTCAAAATACGCACCTTCCGTCCTTTCCCGCATTGAAAAGTAAACTACCTTGGCTTTTGTTGATTTGGCAAAGCCCCTTACCACCTCGTCGTCGTAATTTAAAACTGCATACTCACTTTCACGAAGATTGCGCAAAATTTTACTTTTCAGGAAAACGTAGTTTTCCATATTATAATGCCTGTTAAGATGATCTTCCGTAACATTGGTAATTACCGCTATATGCGGGCGCAGACTTGAAAGCGTTTCAAGCTGAAAGGAAGAGACTTCGATTACCGCATAATCGTTGAAGCCGAGATTTTCAACTTCGCCGAGAAGCGGATTGCCGATATTTCCGCATGCAACGCTTTTATGTCCGTCATTTTCAAGTATCGAATTGAGCATCGAAACCGTAGTGGTTTTGCCGTTTGTACCGGTTACGGCTATTGCCGTCGCCCTTAAAAACATTGCACCCAATTCTTCCTCGCCTATAATTGTTTTGCCCTGCTTCCTGAATGCCACAGGCAAAGGATTATCAATAGGAATTCCCGGACTTAATACCAAAATGTCACAGACGAGAGTTGCGTCCATATAACTTTCCGCTGTAACCACGCGGGCTCCAAGCGAAGAAAATTCATCCATAACAGCTTTGATTTTCTCACTTACGACGTCATCGTAAATATAAACATCAGCACCGCGTTCCAAAAGAAAACGGGCTGCGCATTCACCCGATTTCGACATTCCGGCTACCATAAATTTTTGCTTTTTAAAATACATTTTTCCTCACACAAACAACAAACAAAATATTCCGACAAATGCGGTTATGACAACGTAAGCGTAAGTAATTTTACATTCCGTGTACCCCTTCATCTGAAAATGATGGTGTATCGGTGCCATTAAAAACACTCTGCGCCTCGTTCGTTTATAGTATATTACTTGTACTATAACGGATATTCCCGAAATTACAAACATTATGCCGAGAATTGGAATATATAACGAGTTGCCAGAAAAAACTGAAATGCAGGAAATTAATCCGCCCAGTGCAAGCGAACCGGTGTCCCCCATAAAAATTGCCGCTTTGTTTACGTTGAACAACAAAAATGCAGCAATTGCGCCTACAGCTATAAAGCAAAGCGCAGCCGATTGGTTCTGCTGTATAAAAAGCATAATTCCCGACACAAACAGATATGCAGAACTTGTCCCTCCGGCAAGTCCGTCAAGACCGTCTGTCAGATTTACACAGTTTACTGTTGCTATAAAGATAATAATTACAAGGGGAATAATCCCCCAGCTTATATTTACGTTAAGCCCGCCCCCGAAAGGAACGTATAAAAATGTAAGCTTATTGACATAACAATACGCTGCGGCAACCGCCGCTATAGCAATTTGGAATATAATCTTTTGATACGGCTTCAGTCCCTCATTTTCTTTGCGGTAAATTTTTAAAAAATCGTCAAGAAAACCGACTACGGCAAAACCGCCCGTAATTGCCAAAGTTAGATTTATTTTCCCGTCGCGCACACCGAACGTGCATAATGCCACTATAATTATAGCCGCAATGAAGGCAAGTCCTCCCATCGTCGGGGTACCGCCCTTGTCCTTATGCTCTTTAACATAACCCAAAATATACTGTCCGGCTTTTAATCTCTTTAAAAGCGGCAGTATCAATAAAAGCAAAAAAAGCGACGCGCAAAACGCGGAAAGCATACCGATAAGAAAAGTTTTCATTTAATTTCAGCCGATAATTTTTTTAATAACTGTATTGTCGTTATAGCTGTGTTTTATTCCCATTATATCCTGATAATATTCGCCGCCCTTACCTGCAACAAGCAGAATATCGCCTTTTTCAAGTAAATTTATTGCATATTCCGTCGCAGTTTCGCGTTCTGTAACGGCAACATACTTTTTGCCAGACGGTTTTAATCCCTGTTCTATTTCCGAAATAATATCATAAGGGTCTTCATATCTGGGATTATCGGAAGTTATTATGCAGAAATCGGCATATTTTGCCGCAATCTCCCCCATAATGGGACGTTTTGTTCTATCCCTGTTGCCTCCGCAACCGAATAAGCAATATAGCTTTCCGCTACAAAGCTTTTTTAATGCCTGTAAAGATTTTTCAAGCCCGTCGGGCGTATGTGCGAAATCCACGAATATATCGGCACCGTTATACTGTGCCACTCTTTCAAGTCTGCCGTTTACGGTTTTAAGCGTTTTTAATCCTTTTGCGATATCCGCAGTGCTTATTCCGAGAATTTTTGCGCACGCCGCCGCAGCCATTGCATTGTATACGTTATGCAATGCGGGAACGTTTAGGTTTATATCGTACAGTTCGTCCAAAAGATTTAAAACAAATGACGTACCTTTTATGCTTTCCGCTATATCCACGGCAAAAACGTCGGCAGGATTTTTTAAACCGTATGAAACTGCATTTTGAGTACTTTCCAAAAGCTGCTGACCTATCTTATCGTCCGAATTAATTACGGAATAAGCGCACCTTTCTTTCTTGAAAAGCAACTTTTTACACTCGGCATAATCATGCATATTCCCAAAAAAATCAAGATGATCTTGCGTACAGTTTGTGAATACAGCGACATCGAACTTTAACCCGTCGATTTTATTGAAATATAGCGCGTGCGCTGAAACTTCCATAAATACGTATTGCACCCCGCAGCTTAGCATATCCGCGAAAATCGAATGAAGAAAAATCGGGTCAGGCGTAGTAAGCTCGGGCGAAACAAATTTGTCTGCATAACTTATGCCCAACGTACCTATTACCCCCGCACTTTTACCTGAAGCTTTGAAAATACTTTCAAGCATATATGTAGTCGTTGTTTTACCGTTAGTACCCGTAATCCCGACAAGTTTGAGTTTTTTATCCGCAAATCCGTAAAAAGCGCGTGCCAAAGGAGCAACTGCATATCTTCCGTTTTCGACAATAATTTGAGGAACCGTTAGCTCCTGCCTTTTTTCACAGACTACCGCCGCAGCTCCCGCCTTTATTGCGTCACCGATAAAATTGTGCGAATCGTTCTTTTCCCCTTTATAACATATAAAAAGGTCGCCTTCTTTTACTTTTTGGCTGTCGGCACACAACCCCTTTATTTCGGTTTCCTTATTTCCCAAAATTTCCAAATATCTTATATTCTTTAAAAGTTCGCCGAGTTTCATAATTGCTCCTTCATACTATACAAACGGCTTAATATTTTTAATGCTGATAATATCCTGAAAAATTTCCCCTGCAACGGGCGCGGCGACCGCGCTTCCGTAGTACGTTCCCTGCGGCTCGTCAACAATAATCAATGCAAGATATTGGGGTTTATCCGCAGGAAAAAATCCAACAAACGAAGATATATATTTCCCCGAAGCGATATGTCCGTCTTCGTATTTTTGTGCGGTACCTGTCTTTCCGCCGACCCTGTACCCCTCGATATACGCCTTCTTGCCGCTACCTTCCGTAACAACCCCTTCAAGCATAGAGGCTATTACAGAAGACGCTTGCTTGCTTATCGGTTTTGATTTAAGTACGGGAGAAAAATTTTCAACTTTCCCGTTTGAAAGCACTATCGATTTTAAAAGATGTGGCGTATAATAATTGCCGCCGTTAACCGCAGCCGCGGTTGCACACGCCAATTGTAAACCGGTAACTGCGACCGTCTGTCCGAAACCTATTCTCGCCAGGTCGCAATCTCTTACAAGCGATTGCGGAACCAACATTCCCAAAGCTTCGCCGTTGAAATCTATACCTGTAACATTCCCGAAACCGAAAGCATTTAAATAATTATAAAAGACTTCTTTACCAAGCGAAAGCGCGATATCCGTAAAACAAGGGTTACAGCTATTATTTAAAGCGTCGGCAAGAGTCTGGTTCGAGTGTTTTCCGTTAGAATGGTCTGACCAACATTTGATTTTCGTACCGTCAACCGTCCTCGTTCTGCTACCGTTGAAAATATGCGATGTAGAGAACGCGTTTTTATTGCCTTTTAAATTTTCCTCAACGTTTGCAGCAGCAGTTATAACTTTGAAGGTAGAACCGGGTTCGTATATATCACAAACCACGCTGTTGCGTGATTGGGAATTTAACGTTTCGGGATCATCCCTCGGCACATTATTCAAGTCGTATGAAGGATAATTTACCATTGCCAACACATCGAAATTCTGCGGATTGAGTACTATACAGGAAACAGATTTTGCACCGCTGGAAGCATAAGCACGGCGCATCGCCTCTTCCGCCGCAAGCTGAATTTCAATATCGATAGTCAGCCTAATCTCATCTCCGGGCTTGGCTTCACTGTAAATAACTACAGAATTTTCGGTTTCGATTCCGACTATATCCGTTGAATAGCTTATCTCGCCGTTTGTTCCGCCCATAATATAATCGTAATATTTTTCTATGCCCGAAAGTCCCGAACCGTCGTTTGAAGTGAAACCGAGTACCTGGCACAGCACGTCGTCATACGTATACTGTCTTGTATTGTCACGGGAATAATATACTCCCGGCAAATCGTATGAAACAAGCTTTTCGATACTTGTCTTATCCACCTGCCTTGCAACCGTAATTTCGGAAACCTTACCCCCGTTAATTTTTTCAAGGACGGAAGCAGGTTCAAGCGAAAACAACCCACTTAAAACGTTTGCAGTATTTACAGCGTCCTTTACCGCATTCGGGCGCAAAAATACGCTGTATGTGGTTTTATTGCCTACAAGAATTTCGCCGTTTGTATCTGATATTATCCCGCGGTTTGCTATTACCGGTATTTCCCTGTTCCACTGGTCGGTAGCCTTATATTTAAGCTCTGTACCCCAAACCAGTTGAACATAAATAAGTCTTGATAAAATAAGGCAAAAAATAAAGGCTATTGCCAAACCCATTGACAATAACCTCTTTTGTAAAACCGTAACTGAAAAACCCGATTTATTTATCTTTTTAATTTTTCTAATCTCCTTATTTAATGGAAACCATTCCGTTTTCAGAAGCAAACTCGCTTACTACCTGAAAAAGATTTGATTGTTCAAGATAAGCGTTTTTAGCTGCAAGCGTTTGCTCATAAGCGTTTTCAACCGTATTAAAGTTCGCTTGAAGAGCCGACACGTCGCTGCTGAGATTTGATATAATCGCAGAATTTACAATTATAAGCACAAACAGCGCGACGATAACAGCCAATGCAACCGCAACCACAATTTTATCCTTTTTAGTTAACGCTAATTTTTTTGCACGCGGCTTAACGTCTATTTTGCCCTCTTCGGAGGTCTTTTGCGCGCCAACCGTTTTATACTGTATAGTCGTCTGCGTAGGACGAAGATCTTCATCATCGTCTTCTTCCGCACGCGGAGCAGCGAATACGGGTGCAACCGCCGTATCAACAGTTCTGCGGTTAATTGCACTGTCTGCACGGAAAATATCCGCATCTGCACGCGCGTTTTCTACAAGATAAAGACTTTCAGTCTCAACCTCGCGGGCAGGCGTCTGCAATCCGCTAACTTCTTCAACATGCTGAACGGATTCCTTAACTATATCCCTTACCCTGCTTTCAGGATTTATAAGTCTGGCATAGTTCGCGCTTATACGTGAATTATGCACTTCTTCCGCGCTGATAAAATTGTCGCGGTAATCTTTCGTATAATCAATTTCTTCTCTATTGGCTTCCCTTTCCAATACGGGCGATGCGACTGCCATAATCTTTTCTCCTTATCGCAAATTTAAATTATCTTTTCCGCTATGCGAAGTTTTGCACACTTCGACCGCGAGTTTACCGCCATTTCTTTAATGCTTGCGGTAATAGGTTTTTTTGTAATGATTTCTATTTCTTTTTGCTTTCCACAAACGCATACAGGCAAGCTTTTATCACAAACACAATCGCATTCAAGCATCCTGAACGCCTGCTTAACTATTCTGTCTTCAAGCGAGTGGAAAGTAAGAATTACTATCCTTCCGCCCTTTTTCAGTTTTCTCGTCAAGCCTAAAACGCATTCGTACAGCCCTTCGAGTTCCCCGTTGACAGCTATCCTTATTGCCTGAAAACTTTTTCTTGCACAAGGTCCGTTCTGGCGGAATTTTGCAGGTATACTGTCTTCTATTATTTTTACAAGTTCGCCGCACGTTTTTAAAGGTTTTTCGTTGCGAGCCTTAACAATATTTGCAGCTATCTGTGAAGCGAATTTTTCTTCGCCGTAATCTCTCAAAATTTTTGCTATTTGCTTTTGCGGATATTCGTTTAAAAGCTTTTCGGCAGTTAACGTTGCCGAACGGTTCATTCTCATATCCAACGGAGCTTCGCCTTTTAAGTACGAAAACCCCCTTTCTTCGCAATCTATCTGAAAGCTTGAAACCCCGAAATCAAGTATCGCCCCGTCAAGACTTTCAACGCCGTCAAGCGCAAGCACCTCTTCAAAGTTTTTATAATCAGACTTGTAAATTTTAAATCTTCCGTTAAAATCCGAAAGCCGTTTGGTTGCCGCGGCTATGGCGTCGTCATCCAAGTCGGTTGCAACAAGCCTTCCCGTCGGCGACGAACGTCTTAATATTTCCGAAGAATGCCCCCCGCCGCCAACCGTCCCGTCGAAGTATACACCGCCGTCTTTTACATTAAGACCGTTAATACACTCTTCAAGCATTACGGGAATATGCGCAAAATCTTTCATAGTTTAAATATCCAGGAAACTGAAATTCTCGTCAAAGCTTTCGTCGTCGTCGGCAAAGTATTCGTCATACACTTCCTTTGACCATATTTCAATTCTTGAACCCGCACCGCAAATTTTAATATCTTTATTAATTTTTGCGTAGCTTTTCAGTTCGGGCGGTATTACGAGCCTGCCTTGATTATCCATTTCAACAAGCTTCAATGATTTAGTAAAAGCTCGCATACCTTTTTGCTTTTCCGCATCGGATATCTTTATCTCTTCAAGCTTTTCAAGCTTCTCACGTATTGCGGCTTCGTAAAAAACGAATATACAACCGTTCGTACCCTTGGAGAAATAAAGCTTATCTTCATTCCCCTTGAGCTTATTCGGAATTCTTATTCTGTTTTTTGCGTCGATCTGGTGATCGTATTCGCCTGTAAGAAAAAACATCCAATATCGTCCTTGTTTAGTGACTGTATTTATAATAGCACCAAAAATGACCACTGTCAACCACCAAACCATAAAAAATTAATATTTTTTTAAATTTTTTTTCTTTTTAAATATTAATTTTGGGAAGAAATTCCACTTTGTCTTAAAATCAAGTTAAAAATTTCACGGTTTTTGGCGTAATCGCCACCTTTAAACGATATTTTCTGTCCCCTTGAGTTGCGGTGGTCACTAATCCCTAATTTTCCGCATAAATGCGCCGCCGTTCCCTCAATCCCATCAAATACAGGACATCCGTAATAATTTTTTATTATATTTTTGACAAATACGTAATGCGTGCAACCCAAAACAACACTATCGGCTTTAAACTCAGGTAAAAGCCGCTCCACGCCTTCTTTTGAAAGATTATTTATATTTTTTTCCACGTATGCCGCCAAGTCCGGACAAGCAACCAAATTAGTATGCCCGCGGCCATACTTTTCAGATAGCTGCTTTAACGATTGGCTATGTACGGTTGACGGTGTTGCAAGCACAAGGCAGTTGCCGCCTATTGCCGCCGCAGGCTTAATTGCCGGTTGTATACCAATTATTTCAAATGGATATTTACTACGTAAAAATTCGATACATTGCGCTGTAACCGTGTTGCACGCCACAACCGCAGCGGAAGGGTTAAGTTTGGCAATTTCAGAAAATATCCCGTCGGTTATAGCTATTAATTCACTGTGGGAAAGTCTGCCGTAAGGCATATTAAAATTATCCGCAAAGTAAGTAAAGTTGACGCGGGGAAGCTTGCGCACACATTCATATAATAGACTAAGTCCGCCTATCCCGCTGTCAAAAAAGCACACAGAAATATTATCAGACGTTTCCATACTATATTATTAATATTATAAGAATTAAAAATATATTAAAATTTTTATTAAAAGCAATAAAAAACAGTTTACAACTTTACTTTTTTATGATAAAATCACATAAGAATTTAAAAGAAAATGCATTTCCAAAGGAGATAGTAAATGCCTAACATAAAGTCAGCAAAAAAGCGTGTTCTTGTAATCGACAAAAAGACGGAGAGAAATAAAGCTGTTAAATCGGAAGTTAAAACCGAAGTCAAGAAGTTTCTTGCCTTAGTCAATGCGGGCGACAAGACTGCCGCAACCGCACAGTTCCCTTACACCTGCTCCATCATTGACGGCGCAGTTTCAAAGGGCGTTTTAAAGAAAAATACCGCAGCTAACAAAAAATCCGGTCTTGCAAAAAAGCTTAACGCAATGGCGTAAATTTTGACGCAAAAACAAAAGCGAGCGTACAACCGCTCGCTTTTTGAAATTAATTTTAATAAATGCTTCCGTAGTTAAATGGATATAACAGCCCCCTCCTAAGGGGCAGTTCCGGGTTCGATTCCCAGCGGGAGTACCAAAAATAGAGGATGGCTTTTGCTATTCTCTATTTTTGTTTCTTGTTGGTTGCGAGAAACCGTGCGGTTCGCGCGAAGGCGTGTGCCTTAAAAATACATATTACGCATTTTAAACTACAAATTGTGCCGTTGCATTGCATATGAAAATTTCCTATGATATTATTTAATCAAATAAAATATATAAAAACAGGATGTAAAAATGAAAAAAATAAGCGTAATTATAATTACTCTTTTGCTCGTAATCGTGACGCTGTTCGGTTTTGCGGGGTGTGGCTCGGACAATCAAAGTGAATTGCATAACAAGATAGACGAGATGCAAAGCCAAATCCGGGAATTGGAAAATAAACTATCCGAGCTGGACGAACACAATAAAGAACTGAATGCGCAAATCGAGGAAATGGACGGGCAACTTCATGATTGCGAAGAAAGAATAGAAAAGTTGGAAAAAGAACTTTACGGTTCTTACAACGAAGCGGGCG
>CAJUKJ010000009.1:0-14109 GCA_910587365.1 uncultured Christensenellaceae bacterium
ATTTTTTATAAAGTTTCCTTGTTTCAGTATTGTCTTTAATCACAAAGATACTCCGCTAAATTACTGTTTATCGTACAGTAATTATATTATGTTTGACGGCAAAAAACAAGCGATTGATAAGTTTAGCTAACTATATTTATGGCGTTAAGTTTTGTTTTAAACAGTAAAAGGGTAAGTAAAATGCTTGTCGAACCGCAAGCATTTCTCTCTATTATAAATTTTAAATAGTAAAAGGGTAAGAAAAATGCTTGTCGAACCGCAAGCATTTTTCTCTATTGTAAATTTTAAATAGTAAAAGGGTAAGTAAAATGCTTGTCGAACCGCAAGCATTTTTCTCTATTATAAATTTTAAATCGCAAACAGATAAAAAATGCTTGACGTAAATAAATATAAAAAGTAAAATATAGAGGTAAAATTATAACGGTAGGGACAAGCAATGTCAAAAAGAATTAAAAACGCGGTTTTAGCGGCTGCGCTTGCTTCGGTAGTGGCTATATCTGGTGCGGCTTCCGCATGCACTGTAAAAACAAGCCATCCACGAGCAAAAATAACTATAAGCTTTAACGAAAAAACTTACGATTTAGAGTATACTCTGTACAGGAATATGTATCCCCAGACAGTCCAGCATTTTATCGAACTTGCGGACGCGGGCTTCTATAACGACACGATTATCCACGATTACAGGTCGAACGACTGGATAGGCGGCGGTTATGGATACGAATCCTCGCAGTATACCGAAAATTCAAAGAGTGAATATCTTGAAGATAATTCCAGGGAAAACGCGTACTACGATTTATTTAAGGGCGGCGTGCTTTCCCCTTCGGTGTACAAGCAGATTACTTATGATAAGAACGGCAAAGAAGTTGTTTCGCCTGACGACGCGCTTGCAACGCTTATCGGCGAATTCTCGGAAAACGACCACAAAATCGAAAACGGCGCGCTTACGGCTTCCTACGGTACTTTAAAAATGTTCTATTACGACAAGGGCGACTCTAACCAGCAGGTCACGCTTGAAAACAGCTTTGGGCAAATACTCGTACACGATTATAAATATAATTGTGCAACCAGCCTTTTCTCGATACAGGTAAGCAACAGTTCATCTTTCAGCGTCTCCAAGTATTGCGTATTTGCACAGCTTAAAGACGATAAGGCAAAGGGCGTGCTTGACGATTTGCGCGACGCGATTTCCGATTATATTTCCGACGAACTCGGAGGGTCTACAAGCAAGTTTACGTCTACCGTAAATACCAAGGTTGACAATGAGGATACCTTCGCGGAGGACGGAGGACGCGAAATAGAAACGTCGTTCACTATGACCTCTATGCCTATAATTATAAAGACTGTAAGTATCACGAAATATTAAATCAACCGACCCCCTTGTGCTGGAAAGCGCGAGGGGGTTTTAAATCGCAAAATTAAGTTTGACGCGCCGTATTGACAAAAATGCCGTTACGGGATATAATTTAATAAAACGGAAAATAATTTGGGGCGCAGATGAAGAAGATAGACTTAGACCGCTGGAAAAGGAAAATTCCCTATGAAAATTTTATCGGCTATACCAATCCGATATTTTCGCTTTGCACAAGGCTTGACGTAACAAATTTATATAACGCAAGCAAAGCGCGCAAAACTTCCTTTTTTACAGACTTTCTTTACGTTGTAATGAAAAGCCTTAACTCCTTGGAGGAGTTCAGGTTGCGTATTTTAAAAGGGGAAGTCGTGCTGTATGATGTGATTAACCCGAGTTATATCGTTATGTCGGACAGCGGCGTAATACTTACGTGCCGAAGCGAAATGCGGGATAATTATGCGGAGTTCTACGCAAACGTCCGCAATGATATCGAAAATACGAAGAAAAGCGGAAATTCGGCAAACGCTTTTAACGTTACAAGGGACAACAATTATTTCTTTATATCCTGTATGCCCTGGACAGACCTTATGTCAGTAAATAATCCCTATGACTTAAAAGACGCCGAAAACAGCAGTATTCCGCGTTTAACCTGGGGTAAAGCCGTCAATGAAAACGGACGGATGAAGATGATGATGGACATTTCCGCACATCACGCACTCATTGACGGAGAACCCGTTTGCAGGGCTTTTAATATTATTCAGAATAGTTTAAACGATATTGAAAAAGTTTTAAAATAAAATTACGGAAGAGAATATGAAAGATAATATTTTTATAGTTTGGAGCGGGTCAAACGAAATTGCTTTAAAAATCAAAAAAATTCTGGAAACAAAAAATTACAAATGCACCATAGGCGGAAATGCGGACAATAACTCCCAATTTTCGTCTGTCGGCGACACCGTAATCCAACAGATTAAGGCATGCAACCAGGCGATAGTCGTCGTGCAGAACAGGGCTGACGGCAAGGTCAGCAACAACCTGTTTTTCGAGCTTGGATACGTGCTTGCTTCATACGGTCAAACAAAAGTACACTGCGTCAAAAGGTCGAACGAGCAGGTTGTGCTTCCGTCCGATTTTGACAATTCGTTTGTGGAATCCATTCCCTGCGACGGGTCGGACGAACAGTTCGTTAACGGAATAATAAATTATTTTATCGACCGCCAGAAGATGTCGATAAACATCAATAAAATGATTTTGATAAACAACCGTTACAAGATACACGACTATATCCAAAGACATTTTTCCGAGCAAGGCTCGAAATGCTCTGACTACGAGCTTGCGCAGTACATCCTTTTCTATCTTCAAGCGGGGCATATGTTCGGCGACGGCGAAAAAATCCGCAAGGAAATGAAGCAGTTCAAGGATCGTTTCCATTCTTACTTTTCCGACGAGCTTTCCTTGGCTGTCAATATATGTATAGCTTTTTTCGATATGATATTGAATATAAAATCGCGCGAGGATGGGGAATTTTATATAGAACGCAGTACCTTCCGTCAATTCAGGGACAGGTATTTGGAGTACCGTGAAGAAATTATAGACGACGATATGGGAACCTTCGACGAGTGGGCAAAGGTATTTTTATCCGAGCATCTTACGTATGCTTACAGCCTTTATTCGTGCTGTCCCGACCTTTCGGAAGAAAATAGCAAAAAGAATATGGAAAAGAGTAAATATTGGGCGGAAGTCGCTTTTCAGGATTTAAAGCTATTGGAAAATTCTGCGCCCGTAAGGGATAATAACGACCATAAAGGTATTTTATCCTTGTTTTATGCTTATGTTTACAGGAATTTATTTTTGTCTTGCAAAAAACTCGGGGATAAAAAGGGCGAGCTTGAGTGGTTGATTAAAACCAAGAAGGAGCGGACTATGCTTAAAACCAATTTCGAGGTGGGAAGTATCGACTCGCAGCTGTACGACAATTTTTCAATGGAATATTATCTTACCTTAATCGAATACTTATCCTATGCCGAGGAATTGGAGCTTGACGAAGACGATATCGAAGATTACAGGGACGAAATTAAAACCTATCTAAAAGAAACCAAACGGCAATCGGAGCATAGCAAATACGTTGAAAGGATAGATTTACTGTTTAAACAGTTGGGTTAATTTAATAAGGCGGTTTTACAGTAAGTAAAACCGCCGTTTTCTATTCTACCGGAAAGATATTGGATATTTTACCTCCGTTTAGCTGTACGGCAAAATATTTGACTTCAAACAGGTTTTTGCTTTTGGGATAAACAAGCCCTGCCGCGGCGACGTCGCCGTGCGTCAGATAAAACTTTTCGGGCGGGACGGTAACGCTTACGAACTCTCCGAGATAGCTTTTTAAATCGCCCGCTTTTTGTTTAAGACCGTCGTCAAGATATTTTGCAAAATCCCCCCTTGTAAGCACGCTTTCAAAAAAGGCGAAATGCAATATATTTTCTTCGGGCGGTTGGGTTTCAACCGTTTTGCTTGAAATAAGCTCAAGCTTTTCGCCGTCGTATGAAAATTTGCAAATTGCTTTCGCCGCGGTGCAGGTTTCAAATACCGTGGTTACGGTAAGCCCGTCGCCGAAGTCGGCTTGCTCCGCAGGGTTCAAAAATATCGTCTTGCCGCTGTCGGAAATTATAAGTAAACTGTTACCCCCGAATATAGCAAGAACGTCGCGCCCGTCAATCGTTTTAATTTCCGCGCTGACGCTTGAAAAGCACGCGGGAAGGGGGGAAAGAGAATATTCCGTTCCCTCCGAGGAAAGGTAGACGCCGCCCTGTGAAAATACCGTAATAAGGTTGCCGTAAAAGCGGGTCTGGTAAATTACGTTCAGCTTCACGTCCTTGCAGGCGTATTCCCTTATATAAATAAGGGCGTCGCCGTCCGTTAAATACACGTCCATAAATTCGGGCGGTTTTTCCAACAGCTTTTCGTCGATGAAAAAGTTTACGGGTTGCAGATTATCGCCGGGTACGATTTCCGCAAGTATTTTATCGCAGGGGTTAATTTCCACGTGTCTTTCAAAACAGTCTATCGTGCCTACGTACAGTCCGTTCAGTTTAAGAACGGCAGGAGTATATGATAAAAAATAAATACGCATTTGTAATATTTAATGTATATACTTCGGAAATTATGTCAATATAAATGCTGTGACAGGAGGCATTATATGAATAAGATTAACGGCTATACGGAAGAAGAAGCTAAAAGCTTGGTGCAGTACGTCTGCGACGGATTGAACGCAGGTAAAAACCTTTCGGGCATATTCGCCCAATACGCGCAAAAGACGGGCAGGGCAAAGGGCAGCGTTAGAAATTATTATTACGCGCTTTTGCGTTCAAGCGGGGACGAACGCGTTAAAAATCTTTTAAACGGTACGGGACTCAAAGCGGAAAAGATATTGCAGTTTTCCGAAGAGGAAACGGACAAAATGCTTAAAGCCATTCTCACCCAGAAAAGCAAGGGAATATCCGTAAGAAAGGCGGTTTTAAATCTTTCTGGCGGTGACGACAAACTTATGCTCCGCTATCAGAATAAGTACCGCAACGTGCTTACAAAACAGCCCGAGCGTATTGAAAGGCTTATGCGCGAGTGCGGGCTTTCGGTTGCGGTTGAAGACGACGCCAGAAAAAAGCTTGAAAACGAAATCAACGTTTTGTACGACCGCCTTGCAAGCAGCTTAAAGGAAGAGAATAAACGTCTTACCGCAGTCGTGAAAAGGCTTACGGACGAAAATTCGCTGTTAAAATTGCAGATAAAAAATTCGTATTAAAATAAAAGAGTTCCGCAGACCGATAGTCTGCGGAACTCTTTATTTAGGAGAAATCTTATTTCGTTGTGGACCTTTTAACTGTTGAATAGGAAATTGTAACGGTAGCTTCGCCGGGGACTACGCAGAAACGGGGACTACGCAGAAACGGGGACCGTAGCCGTTGCTCTGGTTTACCGAGTAGTTGTCAAAATACCGTCGGCAACGGTTGCAACTGCGGAATTGCTCGACTCCCAGACGACTTTTTCGTCTTCCGCAAGCTCGCCTTCGATATCGACGGTAAGCGTAACCGTTCCGCCTGCTTCTACGGTAGCCGTATTTTTGTTAATGCCCGCAATTGTTGCTTTAGGTTTTCCGCAACCTACGAAAGTTGTCAACGCCGCGAACGCCATAATTACGGCAATAAGTACTGCCATAAGCGCGGAGCCAGTGCTTAAAAATTTTATCAGTCATTTTGACCCTCCATATTTATTTGTACTTTAATGATAGGGCATAATAGGGGTCAAGTCAATTGCAAAAATATTGTTAAAATATTGCATTTTTACTTTTTGACAAAATAAAGGCGCGCCGTTTCGTTAAAAACGAAACGGCGCGCCTTTATTTAATTCTATATCAAAATTATTTATTCCATAAAGTGAAATTAACTTCTTCCAGAACATAGTTCAGCGTACCAAGCCCGAAGCTTAAAGGAACGCTCATTTTAAGCATCGTCGCCCTTGACGTGTTGTTGTCGGCGTTTTCCACTGCCGCGTACCATACCGTCTGTGCAGAACCGCTAAGCGGACCGCCCGTATAGGCAACGCTTAACGCATTGTACTTTACGCCCGCGTCTTCGACGTCGTTGCCGTCGGCGTCCTTGGTTACGGGTACGTAAAGCTCCTTTTTTTCGAGCGCGGCGGAAATACTCTTTCTTTCCTCGGCTCCAAGCGTATTAATGCCTGAATAAGCGGTATATGTGGATATACCTCCCGCCGCAGGCGAGAACAGGTTAATAGAGTGAGCGGAGGTAGTTGAAAATTTCATACCGCGAAGCGCGACATACAGCGAGCTGTTATCGAACAGCGACGTTTTAAGCTTATTCAGACCGCCGTAAACCTTGGTTTCGGGCTGTTTGCCCGCCTCGGTCGTGACGCTTGTAATCTCAACGCAGTTTTTGTTGTAGAAGTTTTCGTATGTTACGTCTACGCGTTTATAAGCCTTATCAAGGCTGTCCGCCTTGTTTTCGGCGGGGGACGTTGTCTTTAATACCTGTTTGCTGTAAACGGGTTGCAAATTGTCCTTAGCCGAGCGGAAGTAGCACAACGTTTCCACGCTGTCGTCGAACCAGTCGCTCGAAGCCCCGCCTTTTAAAGTATATTTTACCGATATCGTCAAAACCGTCTTGTAGCAGTAAACGGTTTCGGGCTTCGCGCTTCTGTAATTGGAAGGAATATTTTCCGCGTTCCAGTCGTATTGCGTTGCGTAGAACTCGGTTACGAAATTTCCGTCTTTATACTCTACCGAATAAGATGTGTTGGAAGAGTTTGTCCCATCGAAGGTAACGGAGTACTGTATTTCTTCTTTGGTATATTCGGGGTGTTCGTCGGACAATATGAAGGATTGCTGGATGCCGCCGAAAGTCGTATCTGAGTACCAGTTTGAATTAATAACCGTCAAATTTCTGGCGTTGCCGGAGCAACCCGCACAGCCGGAACAACCCGCAAGCGTGACCGTCATTCCCGCCGCAAGCGCGGCAGCCGTTATTTTAATAAGCTTTTTCATAACGGAAATAATTATAACACATAAATTTTTAATTGTAAAAACTTTTGTGCCATAAATTCTTTAAAAATTGCGCTATGATGTGATATAATGGGCTTATGATTAAAACAGTAATTTGTCCCGCGCTTTCGTCGGCACTTGAAAAGCTTAAAAAAATAATTGCCGAAAACGAAAAGACGGGCAAAAAAACAATTATCTTTTGCGAGGACAGGCTTACACTCGCCGCAGAGCGCACGGTATGCTCGGCTGTGGGCGGAAGCTTTTTCGTGTCCGTTTATACGTTCGCCCGATTTCTTGCCTGCGAGAGGGGGGGTAGAAGCGGCGTTCTTTCAAGCCAGGGTTCGGCAATGGCTATAAGGAAAATTATCGAGGAGAATAAGGATAAGCTTAAACTTTTCGGCAAATTTTCGGCGGCAGCGGCGGCAGGGGCGGTTTACGATACAATCGCACTTTTGTACTCTTCAAGGATATCCGCAGACGACGTCGCCCGCGCAAGCGCGGAGGGGTTGCTTGAAAGTAAGCTTCACGATATTTCGGTAATCTATTCCGCATATGAAAAGTACCTCAAAGAAAGCGGCAAAACCGACCGTAACGCATACCTCGGCGAGCTTCCCGAGGTAATATTAAGCAGCGAAAAAATTTCCGCAAGCGACGTTATTTTTCTCGGCTTTCAGTCGTTTACACGCTCGTCGCTGGAATGTGTGCGCGCCTCTTTCGGCGCGGCGCGCTCGGTATACGGTCTGTTTATAGGCGGGGCGGAGGATATTTACGTCAACGAGGCTGCCGCCCAATTCGAGGGGGCTGCCGAGGGCTTTGGCGGAGCAGTCCACGAAAGCGTTCCAAGCGGACTTATCCCGGAAGCGGAAAGGTTAAGGAAAAGCCTTTTCGACCCCGAAAGCTTTTTGTCCCGCTCCCCGCAAAAGTGCAAAAATATTTATATATACGAGGCGGCGGACGAGGAAGAGGAACTTGAATTTATTGCCGCAAGAATAAAAAGCCACGTTATAGACGACGGGGAAAGCTATGCTAAAATTTCGGTTATGCTGCCCGACGTAGGCGCGTCGGAACGCGCTTTACGCCGCGTCTTTTCGCAGTACCGCATACCGTATTACGCCGACAGACGGCACCGCCTTTCCGACCATCCCTTATGCTCGTTTATTACCGACTATTTAAGCTGTGCGGTTTCGGGCTGTTCGTTCAAGGACAGCGACGGTGTAATTTCCTCGCCGATGTTCCCCGCGTCGAACGACGATAAGGATATATACCGCAACTACGCGCTGCGCCTTGCCTGTTTCCGCGGAGGGATTAAAAGAGAACCGAAAAAGGAAATTCTCGACGGAATGAAGTTCGACTTCGACGCCGTGCAAAGGGTTAGGGAAACATTTTTAAAGGGACTTAAATTTATTCCTTCAAAGGGCATTGCCCGCGACATATGCGGGGGTCTGCGTCATATTTTGGCGGAGTTTGGCGTTAAAGAAAAGCTTGACGGTCTTGCCGAAGCGTTCAAGGACAGCTATCCCGTAGCATCGGGTTTCAGCGGCAGGGTATACGAGGCTGTTTTATCGGTGCTTGCCGAAGCCGAAGAGATAGCAGGCGGGGAATATATACGTTTAAACGAATTTATAAAGATACTTAAAAGCGGTTTCGGCGCGCTTGAAATTTCGCTTATCCCACCCAAGGCGGACGCTGTGTTCGTAGGCGATATCGCGGCAACCGCTAACACGGGAAGCAACGTGGTGTTTGCCGCACGGCTTACGGGCGACGTTCCCGCGTCAAGCTCGGATACGGCTCTTTTGACCGACAGGGAAATTTCCGCCCTTGAAAAGGTCAACGTCGGAATTTCCCCAAAAATAAGGCAGGTAAATATGCGGCGTAGGGAGCTTACCGCCCTAAATATCTGCGCTTTCAGAAAGTGTCTGTATCTGACTTATCCCGTAAGGCTCGGCGGCGAGGAAGCAGGACCCGGCGAAATTATATCTTATGCGCGGGCGGCGTTCTGTACGGAAGAAGGGGCGTTGACTCCGCTTACGTTCAAAAGGCTTGAAAAGAACCGCAGTGCGCTGTCCTACTATTGCAGTGAAAAGCTTCCCGCGCTTAAACGGCTTAATTGCTCTTCGCACCCGCAGGTAATCGCAACCATTTCCGAGGTGCTTAAAAAAAGCGGCTTTGAAAGGGAAGCGGGCGAAGCTTTGCAAATACCGCAAGTAAAAAAAGTTTCGGACGGCAGGGGGCTTTTCGTCACGTTCAACTCCATTTCGCCCACCGCGCTCGAAACGTACTTTTCCTGTCCTTACCGTAACTTTATGCAGCAGGGTTTGAAATTGCAGGAGAGGGAAGAGGGAACGATGCGCCCCGTGGATACGGGCAACTTTATTCACGCCGTGCTTCAAAGCCTTGCGCCGGAAATGGGCTTGTTTAAGGATGAAACCGCCGTCCGCGTCCGCGCGGAAGAACTTGCAAACGAGCTATTAAGCACGCCCGCATATTCCTCGTTAAAGGATTCAAAGAGCGGGGAATACACCGCAGGCGAGCTTATAAAGGAAGCGGGTGCCGTTTCCGTTGGCGCATACGAACAGCTTGCCAATTCAAAATTCGACGTGGAAAAGACGGAAACCAAGTGCGAAATCGCGCTTGACGGCGGCATTAAAATAAACGGTAGAATAGACCGCGTCGACGGCTGCAGCGATATGGTAAGAATTATCGACTACAAGACGGGGTCGGTGGACGCTTCGGCAACGAAGTATTATATGGGGCTTAAACTTCAATTGCCCTTATACCTGCTTGCGGCGTCCGAAGGCAGGCGCGCCGCGGCGGCGTATTATTTCCCCGCTTCGGTTGAATACAAAAGCAAAGCGGACGGGGTGTTCCGTTTACAGGGCTTTATGGACGGAAGCGACGACGTGGTTACGGTATCCGACACCACGCTCGAACCGAAGAAAAAAAGCGCGTACTTCGACGCGTATCTTTCGGGCAAAAAGATTGACAGCGCGATGGACACACAGACCTTCAACGACTTTATAAAGTATTCCTCACTCGTTGCAAGAAGGGGTGCGCGCGAAATGCTTGAAGGCAATATCGAGCCGTCGCCCGTTACCGACGCGTGCAAATACTGTAAGATGGGCGGAAGTTGCGGCTTCTCGGTAGGGGCGGACGGAGAGGAACGTTCGCACGCTACGGTCAAGTGCGCCGAAATTGCGGGCATTGTCCGCAAGGAAAGGGGTGACGAATGAATTTAACGCAGGAACAGCGCGCCGCGATAGACAGCGCGGGCAAAACGATAGTTTCCGCTTCGGCAGGCAGCGGCAAGACATTTGTAATGATACGCAAGCTGGTAGCCGCCATACGGGACGGGGTTGACCTTGACAACGTGCTTGCCGTCACTTTTACTAAAAAGGCGGCGGCGCAGATGAAGGACAAGCTGCGTTCGGCGATAATTGACGCGATGGACGCGGCTGACGCGGACGGCAAGGCGAAGCTTAAATTACAGCTTTCAAAGGTTTCGTCCGCAAGCATTTCCACTATACACTCCTTTTGCGCAAAGCTTTTAAGAACGTACTTTTACGCCGTGGGCATAGACGGCACGTTCGATATAATTTCCGCGGACGACGCATTTGCAAAGCAATTCAAAAACCGTGCCGTGGAAAATTTGTTCGAGCGGTACTATGCAGAGGATAACCCCTGCTTCAAAACGCTTTTAAGATGTTACAGAAAAAAGCGCGGGGACGGCTATCTTAAAAATCTGATACTTTCTTCCTATGAAAAGCTGAGGATAAACGCAGGATATATAGACCTTTTAAACGCCGTCGTCGGCGTTTATACCCAAGAGGGTTTCGACAGAATATGTAAGCAACTTGAAAATATAGCAAGCGAAAAATATCTTTTGCTGAAAAAAGCGGTGGACGATTTTGCGAAGGACTTTAAAGCACCCCGCCCGGAATACGGTAAAATACTCGAAGAAATGCGTTCGTCGCTGAATATTGCGGCGCGAACGGGTATTTTCGACCCCCTGCCGCCGCTTACGCTTACGCGCAAACCTACGGACAGAACGGACGAAGATAAGGCTGCGGGCGAGGTTTTCAAAAAGTTCAAGGACGGGGTTTCCGCAAAGTATAAGGACGTGCGCGGGGATATCGGCGGCGAGGCGGACGAACGTGAATATTTCTTAAAAAGCGGCGAGGCGGCAATTGCTTTTGCGGAGGTGTTAAAGCATTTCGACGCGGAATATACCGCAATCAAGCGTGATGAAAACAAACTCGATTACAACGATTTAGAGCATTTAACCCTCGCATTGTTGCAGGACGAAACAATCCGCAACGAAATAAACGACAGGTACACCTGCGTGTTCGTTGACGAATATCAGGACGTCAATCCCGTACAGGAAGAAATAATTTCCCGCGTGGGCGGAAAAAACGTGTTCCTTGTCGGCGACGTAAAACAGGCTATTTACGGCTTCCGCGGCAGCAAGTCGCTGTTCTTTGCCGAAAAATACAACCGCTTTGAAGGCGGCGTGGGAAACGCGCTCCGTCTTTCAAACAACTTCCGTTCGTCAGACGGCGTACTCGGTTTTGTAAACCCGCTGTTTTCGGGGATAATGACGGGCGCAAGCTGCGGCTTTGAATACTCCGGGGGAAGCGTAATGATAAGAGGCGGCGGCTACCCCGAGGGGTACGGTTCGTCGCAAATCCATATTTTCGGTAAGGACGAAGAGGAGAAAGCAGAGCCTGAAATTTATTCGGTAAAATCGGGCGGCAAAGCCGTCCGCCACAGCCGCGAGGGGCGCGCCGTGCTTGAAATCGTCAAGCGCGAGCTGAACGGCAAGCATTACGATTTAAAGACGGGTGCATATGTAGATACCCAGATGGGCGATATCTGTATCCTGACCAGAAAGCGCAATAAAAGTGCGGCGGGCATTGTCCGCGCGCTTACCGACGCGGGCTATCCCGTTTCGGGCGCGCAGGAGCCGAACGTTCTGTCACGTCCCGAGGTAAAGCAGGTTGTCGACATACTTTCGTATCTCGACAACGGGTTGCAGGACATTCCGCTTGCTTCCGCGCTTTTATCTCCGTTGGGCGGGCTTTCGTGCAGCGAGCTTGCCGCCGTGCGCATTGCCTCAAAGGGTTCGGGCAGAATTTCTTTCAGGGAATGTTGCAAAAAATATTCCGAAAGGATGAATGACGGCATTTCGGAAAAGCTTAACCGCTTTTACGGTAAAACCCATAATTTGCGCACGCTTGCCGAGGTTTTAAGTGCGGCGGAGATGATAGATAAAATTCTCGAAGATACCGGGCTTGAAGCGGTGTTTTCTGCGGACGGCGGGGAAAAGCTTAAAAACGTAAGACGGCTTGCCGCCGAAGGGGAGGGAATAAGCGTTTCCGCGCTGCTTGCAAAATTAAAGGACGGCTACGAAATCCAGTCGCCGTCCGCCGCCTCGTCGGAGAGTATAAAAATTATGACTATGCACGCAAGCAAAGGGCTGGAATTTCCCGTCGTAATAATTGCCGATATCTGCGCGACGTACAAGGGCAAGGAACAGAGCGAGCTTCCCTTTGACGGGGAGTACGGCTTTGCGCCCAAGTATTTCGACGGGGAGAATATGCTTACGCACACAACAATTTTAAGGCGGCTTGCCGCGGAACGGGGCGGACGGGAAGAGCTTAAAAACGAGCTTAACCTCTTCTACGTTGCCTGCACTCGGGCAATGTGTAATCTGCACCTGATGGCGCAGGAGCAGACCGAATATAATCCTCTTGACGCGTCCGACGCTTCGGCTTATTCAAAGCTTTTCGATATGTCGGCGTATTCGCCTGAAATTATGCCCGAACTTGCGGACGAGCCGAAACAGCAAAGGGTTACAATTCTTCCCGAACCCGACGCGGAATTTGAAAAGAAGATAGAGGAGCGGTTTATGCGTGAATATGCGCGTGCGAACAGCGTAAATCTGCCCGTAAAGAGTTCGGCGTCGGCAATTTTAAGGCTATCCGCCGAGGACGCGCCGTTCAGAACTCACGAGCTGTTTTCGGGCGAGGGCGAAACGGGTACCGAGCGAGGCACGGCTTACCACAGGTTTTTGGAGCTGTGCGATTTTGCGATAAAGGACAGGCAGGGAATATGCGCCGAGCTTGACAGCTTCGTCGTTAGCGGGCGCATATCCGCGGAGCAACGCAAGCTTTTGGATGAAGACGACCTTTCGGAAATACTGAATATGCCCGTATTTTCAAAGCTTGGCGGAGCGACGCTTTTCCGCGAGCAGGAGTTTTTGTGCAGGCTTCCGGCCGCCAGCATACTCGATACGGACGCGGACGACGGGATTTTGGTGCAGGGTGCGATAGACCTCCTCGCGCAGACTGAGGACGGTTTTAAAATAATAGACTATAAATATTCGCACAAGACGGACGAGCAGCTTATACAAACTTATTCCCGCCAGCTCGCGCTGTACAAAAAGGCGGTTGCGCTTATAATGCACGTTGACGAGGGCAGTATAGACACGGCTATCGTAAACATTTTCAGTAAACGACAAATTCAGCTTTAATAAGTCAAAATATCCGCTCTTTTGCAGTAAAAGAGTGGATATAATCTATGCGTATGTTTTCGCAGTTTATCAATAAAATTTATTCTTCTGTTTCTTCAATCCCCTTCGATACGCTTGTATGGATAATTTTAGGCTCGTTCGCCGGCGTGTTTATAATCTCGCTTTTGCTGTGCGTGTTTATTCCCGCGATAAGGGCGGCGTCGAAAAGACCCTTTCTTTGCCTTGCAAACGCCTATGCGGCGGTCGTTCTCGGTGCGTTTTTAACCTGCCACGAACTTCCGCAGTCGGTGCTTGCGGCCTGTCTTTTCTGGGTAGCGGGCTATCTTGCTTACGGCTTTCTTTGCATTATAACAAAACCGGCCGTGCGCGAACAGCCTATGGCGCAAATCGCGCTTTCGTCGCTTCCCGCAGCGCAATCCCCCAAGGAAGTAAAAATCAACGTGCCTGCGGCAAAAACCAGCGTGCGCCTCGAACACGCGATATCCGTTACCGATAAGCTTTTGCAAAAAAACCTCGGCAAAAGCGACAGGCAGGAGCTGGAAAAGCTTAAAAACACCCTTGCCGTTTTACAGATGAAGGGTACGCTTTCCCCCACGGAATCGGATATTTTAAACGATAATTTTAACGCGCTTTTAAAGCTTATGGCAAAGTATAATGTTTAAACGGCGTATATAC